>DAIOFF010000010.1:0-26623 GCA_036745855.1 Scrofimicrobium sp.
CTATTGCTTGGGTGCCTTTGATTATCATGACGGTTTTGGCACTGCTTTTAGGTTGGCACTTGGTGGCGGCTATTGGTGGCGGTGACATGCCTGTGGTCGTGTCAATGTTGAACTCATATTCGGGCTGGGCTGCTGCGGCCGCCGGCTTCATGCTTAGTAATGATCTGCTTATCATTACGGGCGCGTTGGTGGGTTCTTCAGGTGCATTCCTGTCATACATCATGTGCCGGGCTATGAACAGGTCATTCGTGTCGGTGATTTTGGGTGGCTTTGGGTCTGATTCGGGTTCAGCTGCTGCTGGTTCGGATGAGGAAGGCGAGTACACGGAGGTCAAGGCGCCATCTGTGGCTGAGATGTTGAACAATGCCAGGAAAGTCATGATCACCCCAGGTTATGGAATGGCTGTAGCCCAGGCGCAGTATCCTGTGGCAGAGCTAACCAAGGAGCTGCGTGATCGTGGTGTCGATGTAGAGTTCGGTATTCACCCTGTGGCGGGGCGCCTTCCAGGCCATATGAATGTGTTGTTAGCTGAGGCCAAAGTTCCTTACGACATTGTGAAGGAAATGGATGAGGTTAATGATGACATGGGTGACTATGATGCGGTCTTGGTCATTGGGGCAAATGACACGGTGAATCCTGCTGCTGAAGTTCCAGGTTCACCTATTGCGGGTATGCCTGTTTTGAAGGTTTGGGAAGCGAACAACGTGGTGGTCTTTAAGCGGTCTATGGCCACGGGCTACGCGGGTGTGCAGAATCCTTTGTTCTTCAAGGAAAATACCCAAATGCTGTTTGGTGATGCGAAGGGCAGTGTTGAGTCGATTTTGACGGCGCTGCGTTCCTAAGTTTGGGGTCCGTACTGGGCCTGCCAAAAGCGCCGAGAATTCTGCTGATTTTCGGCGCTTTTGGCAGACCCGGAAGTGGAAGTTACTTGAGGGCGAACTCTACTTCGACCTCAACGCTGGCGTTTAGTGGAAGGGCAGCGACGCCCACCGCACTACGAATATGTTGGCTGCCAAAGACTTCTTCTAGGAACTCAGAAGCTCCATTGATGACTGTTGGTTGGGCGTGAAAATCGGGGGAACTTGCCACAAAACCGGTCACTTTGATGACGCTGGCTAGTTTATCTAGGCCGCCCGCGACTGCGGCAGCAGCGGCAATGGCATTTAGTGCTGCTTGTTTGGCAGCGTCTTGGGCAGCTTCTATGGTGACAGCATCTGTTCCAAGTTGCCCTGTGGCTACAAGATTTCCGTCGCGAAATGGCAGTTGTCCAGAGGTTCGGACTGTGTTTGCAACGACCATGGCTGGCACATAGGCTGCCACTGGTTGGGGGACTTCAGGAAGTTCAAGTTTCATTCTTCTATTGTGCAAGTTTTGTCATGGATGCGTGCCGTGTCGCATATTTTTGGAATGCTGTGAGTCAACAGTTTCAACCGTGAAGACCATGCCAGTAATTGATAACCGTAACATCGAAAAATGACCACTGCAACAGCAATTTAGTGCGGCATTTACCGTGCGTTCGAGACTTATCAAACGAATGCTTGCTACATATTGACATCCATAACATTCAAGGTGCACACTGTTTGGACGGGTGGTTCAAAGAGGACCACGTGTGGTTTGTGGAGGGCCAGTACTGGCCGCCAAACATCGGAGATGCACATATGCGATACGCGAAAGGCAAAGTGCGTGACAGCCGCAGTATTGCGGGGGTGGCTGCCGGATTGGTGGTAGCTGCTGCGTTGCTATCAGGGTGTACGTCGAATGTTCAATCGATAGGCAGTATTGGTGAGGCCACTATTTCAGCGCAAGAGTTCTCGGTCCACGTTGACATGGTCAAACGAACTGTTGAGAACCAGGTGCGTAAAGATCTCAAGTTGGCACCAAGTGAAAGTCTGGATTGGGAAGTGGCAGTAGGTGACAGTACTGCTTTAGAGGTTTTGGCGCAGTCTGCGGTTGATTCTGCCACTGCCGCAAAGTCTTTGCAGTTGGCGGCTAAAGAGGCGGGTGTCCTTGGTTCTAGTGATTACGAGGATTGGCAGGAGTTTCGAAGCCAGGAAAACGCGTCGAACCGTGATGCGGTTGCTGCTGGCGGGGTTGTTTACGGCCTGGTTGAGTCCAGTGAGATGGAGTTCTATTCGGGGCAGATGAGCGCGATTCGGAAGGATTTAGAGAAAGCTTTAAGCGCGAAAGAAACCGACCCTTTATTTGTCTCAATAAAAGAGGCTAAAGAACGTTTTGGTGAGAACCCAGAAAAGTGGTCTGCGAATGTTGCTGTGGTCAATGTGGAAATGATGACTATTCCAACAGAGCCTGACAAGCAGCAAGAGGTATTTGACGAGGCCGCGGCAGCTGTGCGTGACGGGGTTAGCTGGGAGGACCTTGGGATAACACTTAAAGGCACGATCGCCTCACGACAGGTGACAAATATCGGTGAGGTCCAAGGGGCAGATGGCGAACCGCTGGGCCTTATTCCCCAGCAGCTTGCATCCCAATTGTATGGCGGAGTTGAGAAAGAGATCTTTGGGCCAACGTCATTTCAAGGTGAAGTTACGCTGCTTTTGCTTCAAGGAAAACAACAGGATGATGCTGATGCTTTTGAAGCGTACTCAAATCGCATCAGAGCAGAACTGGCAGAAGAAAAACTAACGCAGTATCTGGGTGAGTATCAAAAGAACTTGGACAGCCAAATCGACATGAATGCGGCATATGTGCTGACCAGGAATTATGTAAGTAAGTGAACTATCAATGGAGATTGAGTATGAAGGTGAAAGTGACGCGTAAAACGCGCGCCGGGACAGCGCTGCTAAATAGTGGCGTCCGGAAAGCTGGGGCAACTGCGCTTGGCGCGGCCCTTGCACTGTCAATGCTTGTTGCAGGAGCATCAGCTGCCGAGGAAGGCACTGAAACGAGTCCTGCTGAGAGCGCTGGGTGGGTGGGGAACAGTCCGAATCAGACGGATGGAACCGATTACTATTTGGATTTTGAGCAGGGAGATGATTCAAATCCTGGAACGTCCCAAGATAAGGCTTGGAAGAATCTAACTAAAGCAAATGAGACCACATTTGCTCCGGGTGACCGTATTCTTTTGAAGGCAGGGTCAACTTGGCATGGCCAGCAGTTGTGGCCTAAAGGGTCAGGTGAGGATGAACAGCCGATTGTCATTGCAGCTTATGGGGACTCAGAAGAGCGGCCGTATATTTCCACGGACGGAAATGTTGTGTCCCCCTTCTTGCGCAATGCGACTTCACGTACCCCTGTAAAGAACCCAGAAACAGTTGGCACTAGCGGTGCAATTGTCCTTCGTAACCAGCATCATTATGAGATTCATGATCTTGAAGTGTCGAATGATAATGACTTTGACGAAGACATTGATGCCCGTGAAGATACATGCTATGACGGCATTTCAATTAGCATTAATGCTGATAAATTTGCCGAGGATGACCTCACAATTATGAGGTATTTCAGGCTCTCTAATCTATACATTCATGACACTGATGGACCGAATGATTGGCAGAGTATTTATCGCGCGGGAATAAATTTTCAGGTTTTTGGGTCCAAGTCCTATGGTCAATATGACGAAAGCGGTTACTATTTCGAAGACGTTCGGATTGAGAACAATACAATCAAGAATGTTGAACTAAACGGAATCCAGTTCGGTTTCATTTGGTGGGGTGATAACCCAGGTCAATATGATGAGACGGGCAAGTTCCATGAAGGTTGGGAGCAGTTATGGGTTCGTACCCGTGATCTGTATTCTCGAAATGTTTACATTGGTCATAACTATCTAGAAAGTATTGGACAAGGCGGCGTTCAGCTGGGTAATACCAAGGACATGGTGGTCGAATACAATGAGATCAATGAGTTTTTGGCGCGGTATCATGCAGTTTCTGCGGGCCTTTATTTGTGGGCTGGGGCTGATGCTGTCATGCAATACAACGAAGTTTATGGTGGTCCGTACAATGAGTTCGATGGTACGCCGTGGGATCTTGAGTACACCAACTTCAACGTGACATACCAATACAACTATTCTCATGACAATCCGGCTGGATGGATGTCATATATGGGGAATAGTGACAACTCTATTGCCAGGTACAACTTGAGTATTGACGATAATGGTGTGCTTGTGAAAAACATGTTGTCCACAAACTATGAACCAACATATTTTACGAATAATGTGTTTATTTATGACGCCTCGAAAATGGACTATTTCCATGATGAAGTATTCAAGTCAACTGTTTACTTCATGAACAATATTTTCTACAACAAGTCTGAGACAACGCCCACCCCCTGGTATCGCCGAACCGGCGCTTTGAATAATGCCGTGTTCTCAAACAACGACTTTTATGAGGCCGGAGGCGTGCATTCTGAACGTGAGCCAGCAGATCCTAGGGGACTCAGTGTTGATCCAAAGTTTGTTTCTGACCCATTGCAACCGGCCCCAACGATTGGCGTAGAAAACATTGTTGACGTCGCAAAACAGTACTCTCTCAGTGCTGGATCGCCATTGATTGATGCCGGACGGTATAACGTGCACATTGGGGAAAAGGATTTCGTTGGAAATGGGACGTTCTGGGGCAACGCGCCAGATATTGGCCTTGCGGAGTTCAAGCAAGGAGCTGAAGTTACTGATCCAGTTGATGATGATCCTATTGAGGCTGGTCCGGTACTTCCCACTAACTATGCGCTCAATAAGCCAGTTGTTGCTGCCTCTACCCATCCCAATGCCGACCGGCAAAACTTGCATGCCAGGAATCTTGTTGATGGTCGCGCTGACACCAGGTGGGCCGCGGCGGATGAGCCAGAATATCCTCTTACAATCGATATTGATTTAGAACAAATGATTGAGATTAATGAAGTCGTATTGTCAGAGTTTATTGACGGGAATACGCCGCCCCGTGTTGGCACCTACTCTTTCTATGCGTGGGATAGTAAAACAGAGGATTGGGTGGCCACGCCATTTGTGAACAAGGATGACGGGATTGGGGCCGAGCGGAAAGTAAACGACTTTGATCCGGTGACCACATCAAAGCTTCGTTTCGCGATTGATGCCAAGCTGCCGAATAGGCCGTGGGGTCCGACAATGACTGAGATTCGGGTTCACGGCAGACCTGTGCCTGCCGAAAGTAAACCTTCGGCTTTGCATGCGGCTGGATTGTATGACCAAAATCCGGTAATGAAAGATAATGCAAATAATAAGGTTGCCTTTCCTATTACGTTGAATGGTGATGTTCTTCAAACCATTCGTTATGTAGGTACTGAGGGTAACGTTTTGGGGAGTCTTATCGAGAGTGAAGATTATGTGGCCATATCTGGCGAAAAGTGCGCAGCAGACATCTGTTTCGCCCTTACAGATTCATTCTTGAACGAAAGGAACACCGGGGATTCAGGGTTGCGTTTTGAGTTTGAATCTGATGCCACAGTGGACGTTGATTTGTACATTGTTGATTCTTCACCTTTGGCAGACCTAATTGATTCTGTGGAGGCCATTCAGGGTTCAGATTCGCCTGAGTTCACTGCTTTACAAAGCGCCCTCAAAACAGCCAAAGATGAGTTAGCCAAAGCTAATCGTGACATTCCTGGAACCGGAAATGACAATACAAACCAGGAAAAATTGGATGCCCAGTTAAAGGCGCTTGCCGAGGCAAAAACGGCATTTGAGCAGACTCAGCCGGGTGCACCGAAAGTGAAGATCACGACGACTTCGCGGTGTGTCGCAGGGAAGGTTGTCCTGGCAGTGACAGCAGAGAATGAGGGCGAAGGGGACGTAACTGTATCAACCAAGACATCGTTTGGTACTGCTTCATTTGGGTCCCTGGCTGCTGGTTCAAAGGCCAGTAAGGCTATTTCAACACGGCAAACGGCTATTGCAGCTAGTACAGCTGAGACGACTGTTACCGGAGTGACTTCACATGTTCTCGAGTCCTCGATTGTGGAGGCCGCATGTAAGTAAGTCACATAAGAAAAATGCGATCAAGCGTGTCCCGCGGTGCCTCTTCCGTGGGACACGCCTTCGTGCCTGGTCACTGCGCATGGGTTTTCCTATCAAAATCCCACGTGGGTGGACCTTTGAGTTAGCCAGGTTTACTGCCGTAAAATCGCTCGGCAAGTCGATGCTAGATTTAGGAATATCAAGCACCGGTTCTTCTCAATAGTGGGAATCTGGGCTTGGAAGGGAAGCAATGTTAGAAGATCCAAACGCGTCGCCAGCCGTGCGGCCACCGTCAATGATTCAGGTGGCGCAAGTCGCTGGCGTGTCGGCTCAGACAGTATCCAGGGTTCTTAGGGAACACCCAAATGTGGCCTCTTCGACTCGTGAACGCGTCATGGATGCGGTAAACACCCTTGGGTATAGGCGTAACTCTACTGCAAGGGCTTTGGTTACTGGCCGGTCTATGCTGCTTGGCGTCGTAATGTTGGAGACGAACTTTTATGCGGGAAACTCGATCCTGCAGGCTGTCCAGGCTGCAGCAAGAGAACGCGGATACTTTGTCACTAACTCTTCTACTAGCTCCATTGACCTTGCAGCAGTCAAAACGGCTTCTGACAGGCTAATAGATCAAGGCGTGGATGGACAGATTTTGGCGGTGCCAGTACGTGACGTGGCTGAACTGAAAGAGGTCCTTGGGCCAGTCCCAGCCGTGGTTATTGATGGTACGGGCGGACAATCGGATGCCTCGGCAAACCAAATCGAAATTGGCCGGGCAGCCACGCGTCACTTGTTAGAGCTTGGACATAAGACCGTTTGGCATGTTGCTGGCCCAGATACTTGGGGGGATGCAAGTGCGCGAACGGAGGGCTGGCATGAAGAGCTGGTCAAGTCAGGATGTGAGGTTCCCCCACTGCTCTATGGTGACTGGACGCCAGAATCGGGCTATCGAAATGGTTTGCTTCTTGGCCGCATCGATGACGCCACAGCAATATTCGTATCTAGTGATGAAATGGCTATTGGGCTGATTGCTGGCCTTCGCGAAATGGGGCGGCAGGTGCCAGGGGACGTGTCAGTTATTGGCGTTGACGATATTGCTCTGGCTCGCTACTCAAACCCGGCACTTACTACTTGGCGTCAGCCATTTGAAGAAGTTGGCTTTCAAGCAGTGGATCTTTTGTTGCAACACCTGGATGACATCACGGCAATTGCGACAGTCGACACTCCCCTTGGTGAGCTGGTCATCAGGGATTCGACTGCCGCAATTGATACTGCTAGTTAGCTTGCCCCCAGATGATCTCATCTGGCGCCAGTGAATATTCGGAAGGCACGCTGCTTCCATCAAACACGGTTGTTACCTGCGGCGCATTGGTTGCGTTGGCCACGCAGAAGGTGCCGGCTTCAGGGTAGTAGTTGACGTCGCATGCAGGATTGCTGGAGAACCAACGTTTTGTTTCACTTTCCCGTCTAGTTGCATAGTAGAGTGCCCGCAGCAGTAAACGTGAGTTTTCCATAGAGTACGGTAGTCCGGCTAAGTAAACTGCCCGTCCTGCTCCGGCCTCATGAACTGAAAGCTGCACTTCGGAGTTTTCAAATGAGAGCACTTCGGTATCCGGGTCAGTGGCGTACACGCTTCTGGTGCCTTCGCCGCAGTCAATCCTGCCAGTCAAATCTGCGGTAATGAAGTGACTGGTTTCAGTAGAAGGATGGTATTTCGTGTGGGACTGCGAAAATCCGCGTTCTTGGTCCACTCCTAAACAATCTGCCAGCTGGAAGAATCTACCTTGAAAATCGGTAGCCGTGGGCTGTCCAATACCAATTAGCGCGCCGCCTGCGTGAACCCACGCACGAAGGTTGGAAACCAGTTTCGCGTCTTTCCAGTTGTCCCCGCCTGAAAATGCTGTGGCAAAGTCGCCGCCGGTAATGATGACATCAATGCTTTCATCAATCCCTGAGTTGTGGACATCGTCAAATGAAATGAACTCTACATCAACGGGTAATCCAGAAAGTGATTCCAGGACACCGTAATAGGAATATGCTTCCTTTGAATAGAGCGCATGTGCGACAGTAAAAGCTTGCCAAGTACGAATCTTTCCCCAAGCATTTAACACTGCGACGCGAAGTGTTGTTTCTGGCGAGGTTCCTTTGATTTGTGCATGAATCTCTCGGAACTCCGCAGTAAGTTTCCCGACTATTTCGATGAAGCCAGGATGTTTTGCTGCCAAGGAAAGATAGCCGCCATACCCCATGCGGTCTAGAGGTTTACGAAGCAATGCACGTCTGGCTTTGCGCCAATTATCAAGGGCTTCTGCCTCAATTGCCGCATCATTTCCTTCAAAGAAAGTATCTGGAAAGAAGTATGGAAGGAAACGGCCTTCAGTGTATTTAATGCCTGGAATATCCGCAATCATGCGAAGGGTTGTTCCATCGCCAACTGATCCCACTACGGCATCCATTCCGATTTGTGGGAAGTTTGGACCGTAGGGTTCCATGCCTATCCACTGGTCCCCCAGAAACATCATGGCTTCTTTACCGTGAGCGTGGGCAATATCAACCATTTCTTTGGCGGCAGAGGTGACGAAGTCCCCCACAAATGATAGGTAATCCAAGTATCTAGCTGAAGGAATGCGGAATGAGGCGTTGTAATAGCCTTCATCAACAAAATCTTCGGGGCGAAGTCGGTAGCCATATTGTTTTTCGAAATCATCCAGTGCTAGGGGTGAGATACTGGCCCCGTAACCGAACCAATCAACAAAACGTTCGCGGGCTTGCCTGTCAAAAACTAGCGCGAACTGATAGAAGAATGTAGTAAAACGCACGACATTAACATGCGGGTTTTCCTTGCACCATGATTCAAAAGTGTCAATGACAAACTTATGGGTGCGCGGGTGGCGAATGTCGAAAGGAATGGCCCTTTCTTTATCGCCCCAATCATTCGTTAGGTGGTTGTACATTTCAACTGGATCCCAGTTGACATATGCAAGAAATGAAACCGTGTATTCATGCCAGGGTGCGGCATTTCTGATAGTTACGATGTTTTCAGGCGAAATATCCCAGTCGTCCACAGGAACAATCTGACCGGTGGTCCGATCAATGACTTCCCAATAGGTGTGCGGGTCAGCATCCCTGTTTACTTCAATTTCTTGGTCAAAGTAGTTCTCCATTGGGTCAATCTGGATGGTCACTTCAGGGCCAGCGACGCGTTCAGACATCAGGTACATCTGAGTGCGTTCTTCCATGGCCGCCAGGACGTGTTCGTTATGTCCGCGGGCTGGAAAATACGCCTCATAGACTTTTAGTCCCAGATTTAGGGAACCTTCGTCTAACTCTGTCCCATCGGAGTTACGAACCGCATCCGCTCCCCAACGTTTCCCGATTTGCTCTGTCTGTGCTGCAAACCCACTTTCGGACGGAATTGTCACCCGGCCAAAGGCGCTGTCATCTGTTCCAACTTTCGGGGTCAGTGTTTTCGAGGTGTGAGGCATATGTTCCTCCTCAATGAGAATGGTCGTTTCTTGCTTGGGTGAGTGTACCATTGTCGCAGCAATTGATATCCATAACAACTTGCTTTCTGTGGCGTCACTTTGGCTGAATTGCGAGATAAAAAGCCCTTCATTCAACATTCAAAACTCACTCAAGAAGCGAATTTGTGTGAACTCTTGACATAGATAGCAATTGCGGACTACCATCAAATCCGTTGGTGGCTAGGTTCACGCGGGAATCAAGTGCCAGCATTGAAGGGTCCATGGTGTACGTAGGGCGGACATAGCGACCGACGGCGAACGTGTGCTCGGGGATTCGAAGCTGAATCCGATTCCTCGGGTTCTAAACGAAACGTGCGTCAACAGGACTTTTCGCCGACTAAGGAGGGAAGACTCGATGAGGTTCCAACGATCAGTATTAGCAGTGTCTGTCATAAGCGCGCTTGCGCTAGCAGGGTGTTCAGGACAGGCAGACTCAGATAAGAATGACCAAAGTGGTGATGGCGGGAAGGCCAGCAGCGGCGCTGTCACAATCAAATTTGATGCACTAGAGGCCGGATACGGCATCGAAATGTATCAAAAAGTCATAGAGGCGTACAAAGAAGTCAACCCAGACGTGACCATAGAGTTCAAAGCGTCTAAGAGCCTTGAAGACGAAATTACCCCATCAATGAAAGCCGGGGATTACCCAGATCTTGTTGTTCTGGGGCAGGGGCGTCAGGCAGGTTTGACTGAGTCAATGGTCAAAGATCAAGCCGTTGAGGACCTAACGGATGTCCTTTCAATGACGGTTCCGGGTGAAGACGCAGCCGTTCAAGACAAGTTGACTGACGGCATTATCGGTAACCTTGGTACTAATCCATTTGGTGACGATAGTACTTATCTCATGCCAATGTTCTATTCACCAACCGGCTTGGTTTACAACAAGAAGCTGTTTGAAGACAATGGTTGGGAACTTCCTACAACGTGGGACGAAATGTTCAAGCTTGGTGATGAGGCCAAGAAGAAAGACATTTATCTATTCACCTACCCAACTGCGGGTTACCTAGACTCTTACTTCTTCTCATTGCTTGCTGACGTGGGCGGACAAGAGTTTTACGAAGAGGTCATGACGTATGGTGAAGGCGTTTGGAAAAAGCCAGAGGCCAAAGAGGCCCTTGAGCTGACCAACAAGCTACTCACCCAATACACCAACCCTGACACGGTTGGTTACGCCAATGAGCAGGATTTCACTAAGAATCAACAACAGATCCTGGATGGCACGTCAATCTTCATGCCTAACGGCACCTGGATTGCAGGCGAAATGGCGGACGCGCCACGCACGGATGGTTTTGAGTGGGGACTTAGCCCACTTCCAGGCATTGAAGACAACCGTTACATCACAACTTCTATTGAGACTGCTTGGATTCCCGCTGAAGCACAGCACAAGGCAGAAGCTAAAGAATTCTTAGCGTTCTTCTATTCAGACGCGGCCGCTGAGATCTTTGCTGCTTCAAATGCTATTCAGCCGATTAAGGGGATGACCGATAAACTCCCAGAAGAACTTCAGGGATTCTATGAGGTCTATGACATGGACGGCGTGAAGCCAATTGTTGGCGGATTTGCTACTACTGCAACAGTTGAAGGCGTTGACGTTAAGGGCACCCTGACAAACACGGCTGACTCAATTATTTCTGGCGATAAGACTCTTGATCAGTGGTTGTCTGACCTTGATAAGGGCAGCGAAGAAATGCGCAAAGCATCTGAATAACCATTTTAGAATGGGTACCCAAAGATTTGGGTACCCATTCTTTATGGTTGAACTAACCCGAAACAATGCAGTCGGAGAATAATATGGCCCAGGGATCAAGCAAAAATTCTGTCCCTAAGGGATCGGGCAATGCGGATCACGGCGGCGAAAGCCTTGCTATAGCAGACAAAAACATAGAATCAGAAGAAAACCTAAAGCGTCCCAGGGGTGGAAGCCATAAGGATAAAAACCGCAGGGGCGGTAGTGCGCGTAAGCGTAGTCGAGCCTGGTTTGGGATCCTTGCAGTGGCCCCAGCTACCATCCTCTTTGTGGTATTTATGGTGGTTCCCACCTTCAACGTTTTCCAAATGTCGCTTTATAAATGGAGCGGCTTTTCGAACAACCGGGAATTCGTTGGCTTATCAAACTTTACGAAGCTTCTTGGTGATGACCAGTTCATCAGGTCATTCCAAAACACCATATTGCTTTTAGTGCTTGTCACTTGTGTGACAATGCCGCTTGCTCTAATGCTTGCCGCAGTCATGTCACGCCAAGCGATAAAAGGAAAAAGCGCGTTTAGGTTCATACTCTATATTCCTTCAGTGTTATCGGCCGTCGTCATTGCGGCAATATTTTCGGCTATTTATGATCAGAAAAATGGTTTATTAAATGGCCTACTCCGGTTCTTGCATTTAGATTCATGGCAGCAGATCTGGCTTGGAAACCAGCAGATTGTTATTTACTCAATCGCATTTGCGATGGTGTGGCAGTCCGTCGGCTACTACATGGTTATGTACATGTCAGCCATGTCAGGTGTGGACGAATCACTTTATGAAGCTGCCGCCATTGATGGTGCCAATCCGTTTACACAATTTTTCTCAATAACTTTGCCAATCATTTGGCAAAATATGCGAACAACACTGACGTTCTTTGTTATGAGCTCAGTGAATCTTAGTTTTGTGCTCATAAAGGCAATGACTGGTGGCGGACCAGATGGTGCCAGTCAAGTACTACTTGGATACATGTTTGAACAGGCGTACACGAACTCTTCCTATGGATACGGGATGGCAGTTGGCGTAATCACCTTCATGTTCTCTTTCATACTTTCGCTCATTATCTCTAAGGTGACAGAACGTGACTCCCTCTACCGATAAACAAGCAATCGAAGAACTTCCAGCCAAGAGTGCGGCGGCAAGCGCACCTGATGGGCAAAGCGAAATCAGCAAATCAGAGGGCCCCACGTCCGTGCCCCGCAAGAAACACAAAATGTCTTGGTCGCGGCCCCTCCAGTATTTCCCACTAGTTTTCTTTGCGGTCATCATTGTGGTGCCGACTGCATGGATTTTCATGGCCTCGTTCAAACAAAAAGATGAGTTCTATGGAGATCCGTGGACGCCACCGCGTGAGTTATTTTTCCAAAACTATATTGACGCATTTGTTGACGCGCGAATGGGCGAACACTTTGTTACGTCAGTGGCAATAACCCTGGTTGCCCTTGTCATATCAATGGTGGTCGCATTGCCAGCCGCTTACGCCATGGCGCGCGTTGAATTCCCTGGGAAACGAATACTGCGCGTTGCGCTAATGGCAGGGCTATTTATCAATGTTTCCTACATTGTTGTCCCAATCTTTTTGATGCTTGTCGGTTGGGATAGGGGCCTGCGGGCATTTATGGATGAAGGATTCTTCCTAAATAACATCTTGGTTTTGGCAGTCATATATGCTTCAACATCTTTGCCTTTTACTATTTATCTACTTCAAGACTATTTCAAGTCGATTCCTAGTGACTATGAAGAAGCATCAATGCTTGATGGCGCCAGCCAGTTCCGCACAATGGTTCAAATCATGTTTCCATTGGCAAAACCAGCTATTGCCACAGCAATGCTTTTTAACTTTCTGGCATTTTGGAATGATTACATCATTGCGCTCACGCTACTGCCCGGTGAAGATACCTCTACAGTGCAAGTGGGCCTATTGAACCTGATGACGGCACAGAAGGCAGCCGCGAACTATGGGCGTCTTTATGCCGGCATGGTGATAGTGATGGTTCCCGTCCTGATCTTCTACGCCATTATGCAAAAGCGACTGATAGCTGGCGCAGACGCTGGCGGAGTGAAGGGATAACAGTATGAATGAAAGAGTAATTGAAGTCCTAAAGCGCGTAATTGCTGCCGCGGCGTTCGTATTCTTTTTCGCACTTGTGATACTTGGGCGTTCTCCTATTGGCTGGGGACGCGTGGGAATGGCTGCCATAGGGCTGACTGGACTGTTGACAATGCTGTATTTATACAACCGGAAGCAACGTGGAGGACAAGTGAAGCCAACCAAATCGCGCGCGGACACTGTGCCTAGCACCAATAAACCAGCAAGTCTGGGAAGTAACCTTTCCTACCTTGCAAATGTTCGCCCATCACCTAGGCAACTTCAATGGCAGTCAACTGAGTTCTACGCGTTCATACATTTTGGAACTAATACATTTACTGACCGGGAATGGGGGGATGGAACTGAGCCTGCAACAACGTTCAATCCCACTGACCTTGATGTCAATCAGTGGCTCACAGGCATAAAAGACGCGGGAATGCGTGGCGTCATCTTAACGGCAAAGCACCATGACGGGTTTTGTTTGTGGCCAACCAAGTACACAGACTACTCAGTGAAGGCTTCGCCTTGGCGTGGCGGAAAAGGTGATTTAGTTGCTGAGGTTGCCAAGGCTGCGCGCCGCCTTGGACTGAAGTTTGGCGTGTACCTGTCCCCCTGGGATAGGCATGAATCTTCATATGGCACTGGGCGTGAATATGACGATTTTTATGTTGGACAGCTGACTGAACTGCTAACTGGTTATGGTGAGGTCTTCTCGGTTTGGTTAGATGGCGCGAATGGAGAGGGGCCATCAGGAAAACGACAGGTATACGACTGGGATCGTTACTACCAGGTGGTGCGTAGCCTTCAGCCAGATGCGGTTATCAATGTTAGCGGTCCTGACGTGCGTTGGTGCGGGAATGAAGCTGGTGACACGCGGGACAACGAGTGGTCTGTTGTGCCTGCAGGATTGCGTGATGTTGAGCGAATCGCAGAGAAGTCTCAGCAGATTGACGACGGTGAGTTTTCACGGAAGCTTCGCAGTGATGAGGAAGATTTGGGATCACGGGCGTACTTGGCGAACGCTGCGACGGACCCCGTTTGGTATCCAGCCGAAGTGAACACTTCCATCAGGCCGGGGTGGTTTTATCATGAAAGTGAAGATGGCGAAGTCCGAAGTCCCGCTGAACTGTTCGACATCTATTGTGGCTCTGTGGGCGGTAATGCGACGTTCTTGCTGAACCTTCCACCAGACAAGCGTGGTCTTTTGGCGGATGCGGATCTAAAGTCTCTGCGCGGTCTTGGTGAGCTGATCCGGGATTTTTATGGTCGCCAGGCCACCGCGGCTGGTATAGAAAGCTCAGCTGGGACAATACCCGGCACCATCGGCAAAGACCATGAAGGCTTCAGTTGGGACTTGGTGTCCTCTGACAAGGACGCGCGTATTTGTGTGAGCCTTCCAGAAAATACCCGTATTGAGGCCGTCGTGGTTGGCGAGGACATTTCCCGCGGGCAAAGGATTGAATGTTTGCTGGTTGACGTCTATGACGGCGCTGAATGGCATGAAGTCGCATCGTGTGAAGCGGTTGGTTACCGCAGGATTCTTCGGTTTGACCCTCAAGTAGCTCAGCAAGTTCGGGTTCGCATTCCCAAAATGCGCCTTTGTGCACACGTGAATGACTTGCGTGTGATTGAAGCCAAGTAATAGATACAGGAGGGGTATAACTTTTTACGGAAAACCCTCTATCGGTTGCATTGCTTATGGGCCACGGGACTTGGTTCCTGTGGCCCGTTCTTTGCCAATTCGCCCGTGATCTTAGGACTATGGTCGCTCATGATGGAGATCTGCCTTTCAATATGAGAGGAGCCACAAATGATAAGTGCGACTCACGAAATAGCCAAAAGCGTTGTTGGACCACGATTTAGCTCGAAGTGGGCAGAAAGCAATCAATAAATAAACAAACATTGCCCGTGGCCAGTTAACCTAATGAATGCAGTTCTGCACTAGAATAGTTCCGTAGTTTTCAAGTTTTTGCCACATAAGCGGTTTCCGCCGGTTGCAAAACACTGGAGGACTGCCAGGTCAGTCTGACAAGAAATAAGGAAGTGCAATGGCAACTGGCACCGTGAAGTGGTTTAACGACGACAAGGGATATGGGTTCATCACGCCTGATGATGGTGGTGACGACTTGTTCGCTCACTTCTCAAACATTCAGGGCTCAGGTCACCGCTCATTAGCGGAAGATCAAAAGGTTGAGTTCACCATTCAGGAAGGCCCCAAAGGCCTTCAAGCAAGTGAGATTGTGAAGCTCTGAGCGAGTCTTCTCCGAAGTACATTTTCCAGGCATCAAACGTGCCTGAATATGAGCTTTCGCGCCCCGGTTATCCAGCTTTAGCGGTTACGGCCGCAATGCCCGGTGACCGGGGTTCTCTTATAGATGTAGGGGCCGGTACTGGCAAGTTTTCTTTGGACGCTGCCAGGCTGCGGCCCGACGTTAGAATTACGGCGATTGAGCCTAGTTCAAAAATGCGATCCGGCTGGCCCTTTGTCCCAGAAAATGTGCAGCTGCAGGCAGGCACATCCGAAAATACTGGACTGCCCGATGCCTTTGCTGACAGGATCGTTTGGGCCCAATCGTTCCACTGGGTTGACCGTGAGCGCACTGGCCCTGAAGCTATCCGCATACTAAAACCAAATGGCCACGGGGTGGTTCTGGCAAACCAGATGAACACGGAAGTCCCCTGGGTTCACCGCCTCACAAGAATCATGCGCTCTGGCGATGTAGTTCGAAAGTGGAAACCTCCAGAGTTACCCGGGTTTAAAACGTCCGCACCAAAATCATGGGCCTGGTATCAAATAGTGACACCAGAGGGACTCATGACTTTAGCGCGGACGCGTAGCTCTTACATTCAGGCAAAGCCCGCAATCAAAGAGAAAATGCAATCCAACCTACGTTGGTATCTTCATGATCATCTAGGTTTTGCCAAGGACGCAGTGGTTGCTTTGCCGTATGTCACTTACCTTTGGCAACTTGATCAAGAACCCACATGACATCTAGCGTGGCCTGCCAAGGGACAACCGGGGACTCAGTCAAGCCCGCGGTGATGCACCTTGCGGCTTCTGCAACTTGATATTGGAATCCGCCAGGAACGGTAGCGTCCCACTGGTTGACCTCGCCAAAAATATGATCCCCATCTTCTGGGAAAGTGCGTAGCGTCACCACACCTGGGCGGTAAAACAAAGTCGGCAGTTCAAATGAAGCACGCTCAAAAGTGACCTGACCTGCGGTTGCTGAAATGCCATCTAAGTTTGACGAGGCCACAGAGAGCGCGCCAGGATATTTTCCAACAATCATCTCAGCAGCAATAACGCCAGTCGACGTTGGCCGAGTCATGTAAGAAATACGTTCTGGCCGCCCCAAAACAAAGTTCGCAAAATGGTTCGAATAGACGCCAAGATCATGCAGTGAGCCGCCACCAAGTTCAGGCTCCATAAGCCGTGGTACATGCGTCAAATGTTGACCGTGATCAGCGTGAAGGGAAACAACCCTTCCAATATTCCCGCCATCAATCAAAGCTTCAAGATAGCGGTAGTGCGGCAAATGGCGGCTCCACATGGCCTCCATCGCAAAAAGACCCATCTCTTTAGCGGTCGCAAAAATCTCTTCGGCCTCTTCAAGTGTCATCGTGAAGGCCTTCTCAACCAACACAGGTTTCCCGGCTCGCAAAGCCAAAAGCGCATCATCGCGGTGTCTGCTGTGCGGGGTGGCAACATAAATGATGTCAATATCATCAGCTGCGACCAAAGCGTCATAAGAACCGTACGGCTTCATGTCCCCAAACTCAGCGGCGAACGCATCCGCGCGTCCCTGGTCGCGTGAACCAACCGCCACAACCTTCTGTGAACTGTAAGCCCGCACGTCCTGCGTGAAAGTCCGGGCAATATTGCCAGCGCCAAGAATCCCCCAACGCAATGCAGGCGCCGCCTTCGGATCCTCAACCACAAAACCCGGAGCAAGCGTCGCAAAAACCTCAGGTAGTTGGTCAGGCAAACGGTCATCAATCATGCAAAAAGTTCCTCTCAAACAATGTTCTTCTTCTGAATGTATTGCAATGCCGCCCATCCGAATGGTATTCGACCATAGAACGTGACCAAACGGAACAAAACAGCAACCGACACGGCAATCGCGGTCGGCACCCCCGCAACTTGAAGTGCAGCAGCCAAGGCTGCCTCTACTGTACCCATACCGCCAGGGGAAGGGATAGCTGCACCAACCGAGTTAGCCAAAAGATATGTGATGGTAATAGTGAGCAAACTCAGTTTGAAGTCGAAAGCCATCAGCGAAGCAGCAAAAGCACCCACAAAACCAACATTCATCAAAAGGTTACCCAAAAATGCAATACCCAGATCTTTCGGGTGCCCAATCAACCAAAGCAATTGGGGCTGAATTTGCTTCCAGTTGTCCCGAACTTGGGAAATAATCCAAGTGCGAACCTTTGGAATGACCAAGGTCGCTGAAGCAACCGCAAGCACTGCGGCGGCAACAACAACAACCGTCATTGACGGCAAAGGGAGGTTCACAGCCGTGCCAGTCGTAGCCGCCAAAACAACAAGCAAAACTACTGACGTGATTACCTGAGAAACCTGCACCATAGTAACGGTTGCAACAGCCACAGGCAGTTTCAACTTCTGTTTCTGCAAAAAACGAAGATTCATGGCCGCCGGACCAATACCCGCAGGCGCAACCAAACTGACAATTGAGGCTGCCACCTGCACAGTTGTGGCTCGAAGCATGCTTAATTTCACGGGCGAAAAAGCAACCAAGGGAATTGCCGCCGCAAACCAAGTCGTCGTCCCCAAAAGGAATGCTGCCAAAATCCACCACGGATTCGCATCCTTGATTGCCTCAATAATGCTGTCAAAGTTTAGAGAACCCATTAAGAAAACAATCGCGAATGCCGCCAGCGCGAAAAGCACCAGAGTTCGCGGGGCAAAACGCTGCAACTTCGCCGGCGCGACCTCGTCCTCCGTCGTATTTGCCGCCTCTGCAATCTTTGTGCGAAGGACATTCAAAGCATTCGTACGGCGCAACCGGCGTCTAATACCAGGGGGTAGTACCGCAGCTTGAAGCACGACAGCGATTGCCATTAGCTCTGACTCTTCAAACCACGGAAGGGCCGAAGCAAGAGCGCGCTCAGGGCCAACTATTGAAGCAAAATGCGCAAGCATTTGGGCGCAATCAATGCGGCGGTCAAGATCACTAGCAACGACCTCACCCTGATGCCAATCCAAAATCCACAAATCACCGAACGTATCAACAGCTAAAGAACCTGCATCCAAGTTTCGGTGGGCAATGCCATTTGAATGCGCAGCTAGTAGCTGCTGCCAGGCCGAAGCCAAAAGCCCATCAGGAATAGAAAGATTCGCATCTTGAACAGTCACCAAAGGGGCAACAAGAGGCATGGCCTCCCACGCCACAAAAATTGAATCCCCACCACCAGCGATGCCCACAGGAGAGGGCGTGCGCACCCCCGCCTCGACGGCAATTTTTGAAGCCAAAACGGCGCGCTCTGCGTTTGCCTGCAAAGCAGGAGAAAACCAGCGCGAAAACCCGCGCAAGCGAACATTGTTCCAAGCATCCTCAATAGCCGCCGTGATACCCCGACCAGGGTCTAACACGTGCATATCCATGGCCTGACCATCATCAGTCCACACGCGGTATTTTCGATCAGCAAGGCGACCCCAGATGGGGGGAACCTCAAACGCCTCATGATCATCAACCGGCTCCGTTAAGAAACGCTGGGTGAGTGGCCCTAAAGGACGGTCATCTGGCATCGGGGCCTCAGAAACCCGCCAAGTATCCAAAGTAACCGTGTCAGTGTGCAAATCAGAGCGAACAATGCGCGTGGGCTGCACCCCCATGTTCAACAATCCCTGAACCAAATCTGCAGCAGTAGCGCGCCTGTCATCAAACCCAAGTATCCAACGCGCAACGCAACCGATTGCGCGCCCAAGTAACACCGTGACAATAGTGCCTGGCGCTGTCGCCGTTCCCCAAATAAGACTCAGCACCAACAAAACCCAAATGCCCCACCACGAAATCCGCACAGCTAAAATCTGCTGGGCCCCAGCCGCAACAGTTAGCATGGCCGCCAAAACCGTGATGACAGCGTCAAGGGACAAGACTGCGCCAGAAGGGGTCCTCACCAACAACGAATCCACGAACGCGCCAGGAAGGTGCGGCAAACCAACCACCACACCCCATGCAACAAGCGCCGCAAGCATGCCAGTAATAATGACACTGGAAACTGAGCGGTAGCGGCGCTGCAGTGCAAGAGACACAATCACGGCTGCTGGAGAAATAATTACGAACAGACTTTCAATGGCAGTCACTGGCATGCGCAGAACTTGACGAATCAAACCACCGAAGGCCTCACGGACGTCTTCTGCCACTCCCTGCGTGGTCGAATGTGCAAATAACCCCAAGAGCACAACAAAAATGATTCCACCCACACAAAAGGCAGTCTCAACAAGGTCAGCTGGACGGCGCAATAGCGATACTTCGTGGTCAGCTACCAGAACTGGATGAATGGGGCCGCGCGTTGATGACACCTTTCGGGTGTCCGGGAGCCGATCATCCATTCAGTTATTCTAACCAGTTCAGCGCCTTCACAGCTTGATCAGCTAAACTTCCTTTCTGGAAAAAGGGAGATATGAACGGTTTACTCGCAGATGGCGGCTTTGGCCAGCTTATTGAATGGTTTCGGGATCCTGAGTCGTTACTCATAGCGATGGGTCCGTGGGTTTTGCTTGGTGTCGCGATTATTGTCTTTGTGGAATCTGGGGTCTTGTTTCCGATTCTTCCTGGTGACTCACTGATCTTCGCAGCTGGTCTATTGCACTCTCAGCTGGGGTTAAACATGTGGGTGTTGCTGCTGGTGATTCTGGCAGTCGCATTCCTGGGGGCTCAGGTTGGTTATTGGATTGGGGCAAAGTTTGGTCCGCGGCTGTTCAAACCAGACGCCAGAATCTTGAAAACTAAGTACCTAGAACAGGCTGAGAACTTCTTCACTCGTTATGGTGGGCGTGCCTTGGTTTTGGGGCGGTTTGTGCCATTTGTCCGGACGTTCGTTCCGCTGGCAGCGGGTGCTGCGCGTCTCAATTATGGGAAGTTCTTAGTTTTCAACACAATAGGCGCAACTATTTGGGGCGTAGGAATCACGTGGGCGGGTGCCGCACTAGGTAGTGTTTCGGCGGTTCACGACAACTTAGAGATTATTATTATTCTTATTGTGTTCGTCTCTATCATTCCGATGGCGGTGGAATACCTTTTGCATAAACGTCGGCAAAGCCGCGGGGAAGCGTAGATGAGCTGGATTTTTGCTTTTTTACTTGCAGCCTTTATGGCAGCTGTAGCAGTTGTACCTGTTTATCCGTGGCTCAGATTAATTCACGTTCCAACAGGTATTTCAGCGGTTCTTTCCCCAGCAATAACTGTTCTGAGCGTTTGTGTTATTGGCGAGGTCTGGGAATGGTTTGGTATATGGTATTCAGGCCTTACAGTCATACCTGTTTTGGCAATATTTGGTGCCGTCGGTTTTGTTTTCCTTTGGCGGCGTGGGCGCATATTTCCAAAGTCAGCGTCGCAGCTAGATTTCCCTTTCTGGCTGGCCATAATTGTGGGATTATTGGTTGCTTCATTGCCGTGGGTGTTCATCGCTGTACCTGAAAATCCAGTTCAGCAATGGGACCCGGCTTTCCATATGAATGGTGTGTGGAGCATTGTGTCTACTGGGGACGGAGGATGGGATTCAGGTTTAGCACCTAATTACAACGCCGGGCAGAAGGTTGAATATCCTGCGGCTTGGCACAATTTTGTTGCACTTTTTGCGGTGCCAACAAGCGTAGTTTTATCTTCTAATGCTTCGACATTGGCATTGATGTTGCTTTGGGTTGCTGGCGCAGGAATATATACCCGCCAGCTTTTTAAATCCCGCATTGCTTATACTATTGCGCCAGTATTAGCGGGCGGAATGCTAAGTATGCCAGGGGACGCATTAACTGCTTACAACCAGTGGCCGAATGCAACCGCATTAGCGTTGTTACCTGGAATTGCCGCATATGCTATTTGGCTTGGCCGCCGTTTTGTAAGTGTTTGGAAGGGTGAGCGGCCATTTAAATGGATTATCTGGTCCGTTTGGGTGGTTGCATTGCTACTTGCGATTGGTGGGGGCATTCGTGCGCATCCTTCCCTTGCGTTCAACCTGCTGTATTTGTTGTTGGCCCCGGTCCTTGTAGCCATGGCATCACTTTTCTGGAATGACTTAAAAACGCGTCGGTTTCCGAAAGCCCTGGTTTGGCCCATCGCGTTGCTTGCTGGGATTGCAGTAGTTTGTTACGCATATGTGAGTCCTAAAGTCCTGCACATGGGCACATATCCAAGGTCCGGGCAAGGGTGGGGCATTGCATTTGGCAATATCTTAACGCCAACCCCGCCGTATAGAACTAGTTGGTCCTTAGGGTTAGAAGTTGCAACCGTCGCAATCCTTATGGTGTTAGGCATCATTTACTGCGTGATTATGCGGCTAAAAGGACAGAAAATCCTGCAGTGGCCAATTGCCTCATTTCTCATTTTTGCGGCTCTGGTGTTCGTCACATATGGACCAGATAACGCATTTAGGCAGTTCATAGCGGCCCCTTGGTTCTTAGATAGTAGACGCCTTATGGAACCACAAAATCTTACGATGATCCCCTTAGCTTCAATCGGTTTCGCATGGTTAGCTGAAACTGCAAGTAATTCCCTTACGAAATACAAGAATGCCCGAATAATAGTAGCCACTGCTTTAGCTGGAACCATCGGGATTGTAAGTGGCGGATTCGGGTTTTCTGCCCGCGCGGATGCTGCAGCAGGCGTCTATGACCCAAACCGCCTCGGCAAACCAGGAATGGCAACTGCAGGGGAACTGGAAATGTTGCGATCCCTTCCAGACATTCTTCCTGAAGGATCAGTTGTTATGGGTGATTCACAAAATGGTTCGATATATGCCCAGGTAATAGGTCAAAGGCGTGCGTTATTTCCTCAACTAACTTTATCCTCAATAGAACCTGAAAAGAAACTTCTTGTTTCTTCATTTAAGGATCTGCGTACAAATCCTGAGGTCTGCAAAGCAGTAAAAGACTTGGGGGTCACACATTTTTATGAGGACGAAGATGGATATTACTATCAAACGCTTCGTTCCCAGCGAACCCCCGGCTTCTATGATGTCGATGTCAGCAATGGATTTGAACTAGTGGCTAGTGGCGACACCGCCCGCGTGTACAAAATCACGGCATGTGACTAATACGCGCCATAATGGGAATGTCAATAAAGGAGCAATAATGTGTGCCATGCGACCTCCAACAAACATTCCTGGACCACCACCTGACGGGGAAATGCGGATAGCATTTCTTGGGCCTTTTGGGACATTTACTGAGCAAGCCGTTTGGCAGGTGGCACCTGCGGGCAGCGAACTTGTGCCGGTGACTTCAGCGCGGCAAGCTCTTGATTCAGTGCGCATGGGTGAGGTTGACCGCGCCGTGGTCCCGATTGAGAACTCGATTGAGGGCGGTGTCAACGCGACTATTGACGCACTTTCAAGCGGCGACCCCTTGGTGATTGTCTCTGAAATGATTGTCCCAGTCAGTTTTGTGTTTGCGGCGCTTCCCGGCACGAATCCCTCAGATATTAGGCATGTCGGAACGCACCCTCACGCCTGGGCTCAATGTCGCATTTGGGTTGAAGACAACTATCCGGGGGCTGTTCATGTTCCCACTACCTCGACGGCCGCAGCGCCGAAGCTATTGGCAGAGCACGGTGATGCATCATTTGAAGCCGTTCTTTGCAGCCAGCCATCGGCAGACCGGTATGGCCTTCACGTGATTGCTAGCGAGGTGGCAGATAATCCGGGCGCCGTGACCAGGTTCATTATGGTTGCCAAGCCTGGGTTCCTTCCGTCCCCAACGGGCGCTGACAAAACGACTGTGCAAGTCCGCCTGGCGGATGACGAAGCCGGTGCTTTGCTGTCCATGTTGGAACAGTTCAGTGCAAGGGGCGTGAACTTGTCGCGCATTGAATCCCGTCCCAGTGGAAACGGCTTGGGTTCGTATTCTTTCTCAATAGACATAGCGGGGCATGCGCGTGAAGAACGCGTGCAAGCTGCGCTTATCGGACTTCACCGCACATGCCCTGAAGTGATTTTCTTGGGGTCTTATCCCCGTGTGGATCGAATAAGAACTGAAATCAAAACTGGAACCAGTGATGCAGATTTTTCCGAGGCCAGACGGTGGATTAGCCAAATACTTTCCTAAGCGGCATCCCGCGTCCACCGTGTCCAATATCCGATGAGCGCTGTTAGGCCTGCGTAGCCGAGCAAAACTAAGGCTCCGCCCCACCAGGGCAGCGACGTCGCGCCGCCGGTTCCATTGAAAGATGTCATTGAGTAAACAGATGCGCCGCCAATTGCATCACTTGCAGCGCCTGGCAGGAACTTACTGATAGTTACTGTCGCCTCGTTGAACAATGCGACGAATCTTAGGATCGGCTCCAGGAATTGCGTGAATGCAATGGCAATAATAATTGCTGCTGCTTGATTTCGAATCAGGACACCAAGTCCCACACCAATCATTGCCCAAATACCCATTGCAAGAATGCCGCGAACAATCATTCCCCACGTGGATATGTCTGTAAGGCCGATGTTCTGCTCGGCCCTCATCAGGAAAAACACTGATGCAAGAATTGTCGTTGCGAAGCCAATGACACCGTAGATGAGTCCCATGACGAACTGTGTAAGAAGTTTCGCCCATAGAACTGCGCTGCGTTTTGGAGTCAAAAGGAAAGTCGGAATGATTGTTCCGAAGCGGTATTCGCCTGTTATAGATAAAGCGCCAAGTAGAACCGGGAAAACGTATCCAACAGATAGTGCCGTTGAGTATGTCATTTGGGCAGTCTCTGCACTACTTTGGCTAGGAAGAAGTGCGCTGCCAGCTAAATCGCTAGCCAACATCATTCCTCCGCCAAGTATCGCGGCAGTGAAACCAACGTAGGCAAACATGATGATTATCAGTACCCACCACGTACGAAGGGTGAAGATCTTTAGGAACTCTGAACGGACAATCTTCATCGGATACCTCCAACAAGACCCAAGAAAACGTCTTCCAAACCTGAATCTGCGAAACTTAGATGGGACAGTACTATCCCCGCGTCAAAGGCGACTTTCCCGACTTGTTCAGGTGTGACACCAGCCAAAACTATCGCGTCATCTTTAAGTGCTGGCTGCATACCCGCTTCTTGAAGTGCGGTCCAAAGCGAACTTTGGTCAGGGGCCGCGACTTTTACCCACCGCTGTCCCATGGCCTCGATCTCAGCCAAAGTCCCTTCAGCAACCAATTGTCCGCGGCTGATAATGACAACGCGATCTGCCATCATCTGGACTTCTGCAAGCAAGTGAGAACTTAAAAGGACTGTTCCACCCATGTCAGCCCTGTACCGTAAAAGCTCACGCATCCACCGGATGCCTTCAGGGTCCAAACCGTTGGCTGGTTCATCAAGAATCAGTACGGGTGGATTGCTGAGTAAAGCAGCAGCTATGCCGAGCCGTTGGCGCATACCCAATGAGTAGGTTTTTACGCGGCGATCTGCGGCATCTTTTAACCCAACTTGGGTAAGAAGATGGTCTATTCCTTGTGGTGAGGGGCCTTCAGCTGCTCCCAATATTCTCAAATGATCCCGCCCTGTTCGCCCAGGATTGAACGATGCTGCATCAAGGCTTGCGCCGACAACTAAACCTGGAGACGGATAACTTGAATAAGATTTCCCACCAATTAGCCCAGTCCCGCTAGTTGGACGAACAAGATCAAGAATTGCCCGGAGTGTCGTGGTCTTCCCAGCGCCATTTGGACCCAAGAAACCTGTGATTTCCCCAGGGTTTGCGGTGAAAGAAAGATTGTGAACTGCAGCGACATTTCCGTAGGTTTTTGTAAGACTCGATACCTCTATCGACAAGTTTGACTGCAATGCACTCCCTCATATCCCGCTAGACTTAAACCATGGCAGAGACCTTGATGCAGAATCGAATCTTCACGATTCCAAACGTGCTCTCGATCTCGCGACTATTGATCCTGCTGCCTATAGCACTCTACCTGCTAATCTTCGGTGAATACAGGTTAACCATCTTTGCTCTGTTTTTTCTGGGGGCCACAGACTGGTTAGATGGTTTCTTGGCCCGAAGGCTAAATCAGCAGTCAAAGTTCGGCAAGATTCTAGACGTGGTTGCTGACCGCGTTTCGGTTGTCATTATTGGGTGCGGATTAGTTATTGCAGGGCTGATGCCCTGGTGGGTTGTGGCATACATCGCGGCTATTGATGCAGTAGTTGCTGCGATCACGTGGCATTTATATCAGGGGCCACCGCCTATTCCAGTCTCGATGGTTGGAAAAGTGAGGACTGCGCTCCTTTTATTTGCACTTCCAGGACTAATCTTGGCTGCCGCCTTGGAATCTCCTGTTGTGAGAAATGCTGCGCTGGCACTTTTGTGGTTGGGCATGATCTTCCAAGCACTAGCAGCAATCGGATACGTGGTTGCTATGGTTCAAGATAAGAGGAATCCCACGAGTATTGACTAAAACATAGCCATCACCCATGAGTGTGCGCCGAAGGCGGTTAATGTATGACTTCCCCAAAAAATAATACGAATACTTCTCACCAAGTTTTCAAATGGCTATTTTGGATTACGATTATTACCACATTGATATGTGGGTCAATGCTCTTGTTTATGGAAGTAATTCTTCCTGGAATTGGTATTTTGTTCGGTGGGGCCATTTTGTCCTTAGTGTTTGCCGGATTTGCAGGAGGGCTGCTGCCAAATGGGGGTCCAGCAGCCAGAAAACAGTTCTCTCGTAGCATGAAAGCGATTTTGGTTGCATCGCTTATTGTTGAAGCTTGCGGCATATTGCTCTGCATTGTCCATCCCGGATTTTTGGCAAACTTATTAGCAGTCTGGGTTGGCCCACAAATGACAGTTGGTAGTGCAGCGATTCTTGTAATTCTCAAGACTTCACATCGTAAGTAAAGGTGTTGCCAGTCCAATGAGGGCGCGAGCGCAGCTACCACACGTTGACTCATTCAGGATCGGCGTTGCCAGTCCAATGAGGGCGCGAGTCTGCCCGTTTTCAGTTGCTTATGCCGTCAATGAAAACCTCGGCAAACAGTTTTTTTCTCCGACTCTTGCCTAAACCCTCCGACCCTTTACGGTCCGAACACACTCGGAGCGAAAAGGTAACTGTCGGAGCGGTATCCTGCTCCGACTCTTGATTAAGTCCTCCGACCCTTTACGGTCCGAACACACTCGGAGCGAAAAGGTAACTGTCGGAGC
>DAIOFF010000011.1:0-25119 GCA_036745855.1 Scrofimicrobium sp.
CGCGCGTTTGTGCTCAGCAGACCCATAGCCCTTATTACTAGCCCAATGGTACCCGGGGTCACTCAAAGTCTCCATGAGTCGGTCACGGTGGACCTTGGCAATCACCGATGCAGCCGCAACAATAGAACATTTTTCGTCGGCTTTTACTTGTGTCACCACTGGAACTTTTACCCCCGCGTCAAATAGGTCACCAGAGCTCAGCCAATCATGTTTTCCATCCAGCAACACACCACCAACATCACACACTTGAGCCAATGCGCGCTGTCCAGCCAACCTAAGGGCGCTAGTGAGACCTAAGCGATCAATCTCCACCGGGCTTGCGGCACCAACCGCCCAATCAACAACCCATTCTTTAATCGGCGCAACTAACGCCATTCTTCTGGAAGCAGAAATAAGTTTCGAATCCGCTAAATGCTTTGGAACCTGTCCCATTTCCTCAGTTGCAACGGCAACGCCCACACAGACCGGACCAGCTAATGCCCCACGGCCTACCTCATCCATTCCAGCGACTTTGCCCCACATTTGGGCCAGTTGGACCTCAGTTTCCCGATTCGGGAACGTTGTCGAACGTCGATTCGCTGCCAACGCCACTCCAATGACTAAGAGGCCAAACCACGCCCCATACCTTACCTAGGACAGCATCATCGGAAATGAAAGAAGAGTTTCCTTGCCCCAAATGACTGCGTGAATCTGCACTTCCAGACCGGTTATCCCCCATGACCCAAAGCGTTCCTTCAGGAACAGTCACAGCGAACTCCTGATCAGAAGGTGTAACACCTGGCTTTAAATATGGTTCGTCTATTGCAACGCCATTAACCAAGATTTTTCCGCTAGCATCGCAGCACTCAACAGTGTCACCCCCCAAACCAATCACGCGTTTGACCAGCACTTCTTCTCCGTTAGCCGGAAAAATGCCGAGGAACTCTCCTGCTTTCTTCCAAATCTCAGGTGTAGAACCATCATCTGGAAGCCAACCATTGTCATCAGAGAACACAATCACATCACCGCGTTCTACCTGCTTGCCAAGGACAGGCAGCCGATTCACCGCAATGCGATCCCCAACTTCCAAAGTGTTTGTCATAGATCCAGATGGAATGGAATAAACCTGGATCACAAAAAATCTGAGCAGAGTAGAGATTACGGCCGCAGAAACCAAGATAATGACAATCTCAAAGGCAGCGCGTCTAATCCTGCGGCCTAAGCTGACGTTTTTTTCATTGCCATGCCGCTCGGCACGCTTTGGCATGTGAGGAACTTGTTCTACCACTTGGCCCATCCTACTCGCTTAAACGAAAAGGCCCCCGCCATAGGCGAAGGCCGATTCACTAGTTATCAGTGATCACGACGCTCTTTGATCTTAGCGGCCTTGCCGTGTCGATCACGCAAGTAGTAAAGCTTGGCGCGGCGGACTTTACCCCGTGTCACAACCTCAATCTTGTCAATCGTTGGTGAATGCACCGGGAATGTACGTTCTACGCCAACGCCAAACGACACCTTACGAACAGTGAAAGTCGCGGATACGCCCTGGTTCTTACGGGCAATCACAACGCCCTGGAACACCTGCACACGGCTGCGGTTGCCTTCGACAACCCTCACATGTACCTTCACCGTATCCCCAGAACGGAATGGTGGAATGTCGTCACGCAAAGACTTTGCGTCAACTGCATCAAGCTTCTGCATTGTTACTCCAAGACACATCCGCCGCAGGTCAGCTGCGTCTATTCGCGTGGGGCTTTGCCCACTTATTTCATTATGGATTTCCAAATGGCATCCCCCTGCGGCAGGTTATACCTGGACGTCCAAACGTCTAGTTTGCCATGTGCGGACGCGCTAGCCTTCATCCTTGGCCGTGAGATCGCACACGAAGACATCATCTAGGTTGTGCGCTGTCCCAACATAAAAGTCACGTCTACCTGCTTTTTTGAAGCCCATTTTCTTATAAAACTTTGCTGCCCTTGCGTTTCTAGCATTCGTTGCCAAGACAATACGGGGTGCCTTTACTTCCTGCATGGTGCGCATGATTAGCGCTGCAGTCAGACCACTACCCCGAAACCGATCATCCGTGTAGCACTTAGATAAGTAAGCAGCATCCGGGAATGCCATATCATCTGGACAAGTAAAGGCAGTGAGTGTATACGCAGCTAATCCAAACGGGGTACGCGCAACTAACACAAGCCATTCCTTTGGGTCCGCCAAATATCCAGCAAATGCTTGTTCACTCAGAAACTCTCCAATGAACTGGTCAATATCTTCTTTCGCCATTCCCGGCGGACACGCATCAGGGAAGGTTCGCGCTGCCAATGCAGCAAGCTCACCAATATCTTCAAAGCCCGCTTTCTCTATAGAGATTTCCATGACCTCTGGTTTGATCAACCAGCCTTCTTCAGCCAAAACTTGATGGTCACGTGAATCTAGGTTAGCGAGGCCAGGGAGAAGATCTGGACGTCGCCTGACTGTCCTTTGTACGGCTTGATCACGCCGCCAACGTGCAATTCGCGCGTGGTCGCCTGATTTCAAAATAGGGGGAACGACAAGGCCATTCCATGCGTTTGGCTGCGTGTACGCCGGATATTCAAGAAGCCCATCATCACCATGTGATTCTTCGACCAAGGAATCCGGGTTACCCATGAAGTTCTCAAGCAACCGCGAAGTGGCCTCCACCAAGGCAAGCGCCGCTACCTCGCCGCCATTCAACACGTAGTCACCTATTGAGAACTCAAAAACCTCTACCCCATCGACTTCGTCATAATATTCGCCAACGCGCGCATCAATACCTTCATACCTTCCACAAGCCACAATAATTTGGTCAGCATCAGCCAAGTCTTCGATTTTCCGTTGCCCTAAAAGCGCACCACTTGGTGAAGGTATCGCCAAAACAACGCGCCCATTACCCCGAACACTCTCAATTGCCCTACCCCAAACATCGGGCTTCATGACCATACCAGCGCCACCACCAGCTGGTGAGTCATCAACGGTTCTGTGTGGATCATTCGTCCAATCACGCAAATCATGAACGTGCACACTAACGCGACCTTCTGCCTTTGCCTTGCCCATCAAAGACAGGTCAAGTGGAGCAAAATAGCCAGGAAAAATACTGATCAGATCAAACTGCATAGTTCCTAAAATAACCCCTCAGGAGCATCAACAATAATCTTGCCCGCCGCCACGTCTACAACCGGAACCAATGCCTCGACAAAAGGAACCATTACATCGCCTGAATCAGTTTTGACCAGAAGACGATCCTGCGCGACGCCAAGTTCTAGCTTTATGACAGTGCCCAGAGTCTGCCCTGCCAAGTCCAGGACAGGCAGTCCTTCTAGTTCGCGCGGATACCACGCGTCATCTTCAAGTTCTTCAGGAACCAGAAGATCCGTGCCCTTTAGCGCCTCAGAATCGTTTCGATCCCGAACTTCCTCAAAGAACGCATAAGCTTTGCCTTTCGCATAAACCAAGCGCTCTACCGTCAGCACCGGAAAGTCAGGATTCATCGTTTTCACGACCTCACCAGGAGCCAAACAAGTGTCAGCCCGATCAGTCGCAAGATGAAGAGTTACTTCACCCCTAAGTCCTCTTGGCGCACCAACATGCGCGGCAACCACCATATTTTCCATTGCACTAGAGTAACTGAGTAGAGATAAATCAGGACCCTGAACTTTCTACCAACTCAGCGTCAAAGTCCTCAATATCATCTGCAGAAGCCCGCTCATAGTTCACATTTTTCGTTTCGCGGGTCAAGACCAGCGCAATGAAAGTTAGCGTCGCAGCTCCGGCTAAGTACCAACCAACTGTGATCGTACTTCCATCTGCCGCCTGCCATAAAAGCAACGCGATGATAGGTGCAAGTGCAGCGCCAAGAATGGAACTCACATTGTATGCAATAGCAGACCCCGTGTAACGGACATTTGTGGGGAATAGCTCAGGCAAAATAGATCCCATTGGGCCAAAAGTGAGTCCCATGAGTGTGAAACCCAATATAAGGAAAGCTTGCACTAACGCGCCAGAGAACAGTAACTCCTCGCGCAGATCCAGGAAGATTGGGAACATCATTCCGAAGATTCCAATACAAGCGCTCACCCACAGTAGCAAGCGCCTTCGCCCTAATTGGTCCGCCATCACACCCGAAATCGCTGTGAAGATAGTGAAGAAAACGACCCCAATGATTTGCATGAGCACAAACGACGTGTACGTAATCCCGAGGCCACCAGGTTCGCCATCTTGGGGCTTTGTTCCATATTGAAGAGCAAAAGTCGTCATCAAATAGAACAACACGTATGTGGCAAGCATAATGAACGTACCGAGAATGACTTCACGCCAGTGGAAACGCATCGTTTCACTAATAGGAAGTTTCTTGATCTTGCCTTTTGCTTCTGCCGCTTTAAACGCCTCAGACTCAGAAAGCTTTAGGCGGACCCATAGGCCAACTATGACCATCACAGCTGAGAACAAAAATGGGATCCTCCACCCCCACGCCAAAAAAGCCTCAGACTGCAATAACGGGTCATTTTCGTGTGGAAGCGCAAAGTTTATTATCAGGAACAAGCCATTGGCAATAATGAACCCAATCGGAGCGCCGAGTTGTGGGAAAGTTCCGTACCAACCTCGTTTTTCTTTAGGCGCATTCTCCGTTGCTACAAGCGCTGCTCCTGACCATTCACCACCAATAGCAAATCCTTGAGTAAGGCGCAAAATGAGCAATAGAGCCGGTGCAATCAAACCGATCTGCCCAAACGTTGGAAGAAGACCAATAAGAAACGTCGCGATCCCCATAGTCAAAAGTGAAGCAACCAAGGTGGCTTTACGTCCCCGCTTATCACCCATGTGACCGTAAAAAATTGCACCAATCGGGCGTGCCACCATTGCTGCCCCAAATACTGACCATGAAGCCAGCAACTCTGTAGTGGAATTTCCAGTTGGGAAGAATAGTTTTGGAAATACCAATGTTGCCGCCGTTGCATAAACGTAAAAGTCGTAAAACTCAATCGTTGTTCCGACCAGGCTTGCCGCAATCACACGGCCTGGGGAGTTCAGTGGTTTTTCTTTTACTGGTGCTGTTGCAGTCATTTTCTTCATTCTTAGCTTCGTAATGTTTCCGATCGAAAGGTTACATACGGACACGAGCCTAATGAAGTTTCGTCCGTTTCCTGGCAAAACTAGTCGAATATCACTAAAACTTGACGCGAAAGAAAAGGACGCAGGAAGACAAAAGAGGGCACGCCGAAGCATGCCCTCTAATGCAAAAATCTCTAGTTATCGACCACGTCAACACGCACGAAACCACGACCAGCCAGAGCCGAAATCACGGTACGAAGCGCCCGGGCTGTGCGCCCACCGCGGCCAATCACGCGGCCCAAATCATCTGGGTTCACGTGAATTTCCAGAAGTTGTCCGCGACGCTGCTTGCGGGTTGTGACGCGGACATCGTCAGGGTTGTCGACAATGCCAGAAACCAAGTGTTCCAATGCATCGGCTAACATTCTTACTCCTCAGACTTAGCGTCTGCCTCAGCATCACTTGATGCTTCTTCAGCAGCCGCAGCGGCTTCCTTCGCTTTAGCTTCAGCGAACTTAGCCTTACTCTTTTCAGCAGTGGCCTCAGCAGCTTCAATAGCTTCTTTAGCCTGTGCTTCGCGATTAACTTCGGCAACCTCAACGCGTGAAACCACGTCTTCTTTGCCATTGAAACGCGCAATGTCACCGGTAAGAACCAGCAACTTGCGTACTGTGTCAGACGGCTGAGCGCCTACGCTAAGCCAGTGCAACGCCCGCTCAGATTCGATATGAATCTTCGATGGGTTTGGCATCGGATCATATGTGCCGATTTCTTCGATAACACGTCCATCACGCTTCTTGCGTGAATCAACTACAACGACGCGGTAAAAGGGTGCATGGATTTTTCCCATGCGCTTCAAACGAATGCGAACTGCCACGTTAGTGGAACTCCTTATATATTTGGGTGGAACCGGATCGATCGCGGTGGGTCACGCGGACTTTCCTTATCCGTAACGCAGTTTCTTGTGGAGAGAGGGACCACAATCACTGAGTACAATGCACTATTGTGCCATGCAAAAGCCGTGGCATGGAACTAACGCACGTGGAATCTGTCACGCATCTGCCATACAGACCGTCCTATTTCACCGTCCAAGTTCCCCCTCTTACAGGAGATTTTTCGTGAAACGACTCGCAAACCAACTTGCCGGATACGCTATCCAAGCTGCCCAAAGTGTTGCCCCGTATTTGCGTGCAGCCGCAGGAACCGTTGCACAGTATGACACGAAACGCGATATTCATGACCCTGTCACTGTCCATGATCGCGCCGTCGAAAATGACCTCCATCGATTCCTTGGTGCGGCTGTTCCCGGTTCCAGGATTTTGGGTGAAGAAATGGGAGATCACCAATTGCCACGCCCCCTCGGAAAAGAACCACTAAGCGAAGACGCTCAGTTCTTAGAACGTAGAGTTCGATGGATCGTTGATCCGATAGACGGCACCGCTAACTTTGCCAGTGGTGGGCATTACTTCGGCACGTCAATAGCAGTGGAACTAGATGGCAAAATCGTTGCTGGCGTCGTTTCTATGCCCATGACACGTGAAATCTTCGTAGCGGACCTTGAGAAAGCTTGGGGTATTGATCCAGATGGGCGCACTTTTGAGATCAATGCCAAAGGTGCACTAGATGAGTCCCAAGCGGTTCTTTCCACCTATTACCCAGGCCCTACGAATCTTGAGCATCAACCCGAAGCATCACTTCGGCACTTCACCGATCTGTCGTCAACATACATGGGGGTCAGGCGAACAGGTGCCGGTGCCTTAGACCTAGCAAATGTTGCGGCTGGAAGGTTGTCATGCGTTTTAGGAATGCGATTTGGACCGTGGGACGTGGCAGCTGGAATGCATCTGGTCAAAATGGCTGGTGGATACACGCTTAATCTTCCCTTGGGCACTGACCATCCAAATGGGCTGCGCCCAGGAATCCTTGCATGCGTTGGCACTATGATCCCGGCAGTTGCAGAACGTGTCTTACGTGATCTGGAAGCAGATCACGCCTGACGCTTAAGCAAAAACAATACTGCGCCCGCTGCTGCGCTAATCAGTGCTGCACTAACTAGGCCTAGCCCAAGGTAGCCGATACTTGCTATCGCTAATCCAGCCAAAGCTCCACCACTACCACCAAAAAGTCCCATTAAGGAATCTGATGCCCCTTGGGTGGCAACGCGAATGGCTTTCGGAACCGCATCATTTAGCAAAGCGGACCCAGCTACAGTGGCACTTGACCATCCAAGGCCAAGTAAGGCTAATGCCACCACAGTAAGTGCTGTCACGTTCCCGCTCAATCCAGCCATTACTGCTGCAATAAACGAAACGATTAGACCCCCCGAAATCATGTATTTTGGTCCAATTTTGTCTGTAAGCCACCCCATCAATGGTGACAGTGCATACATGCCTGCCAGGTGAAGACTCACTGTGACTCCAACAATGCGAATGGAACCGCCATGACTAGTGAGGTGAACAGGCGTCATTGCCATGACTCCAACCATTACAGCCTGCGCTGATGTTAGTGCTATAAGTGCCGCCCGCGCTTTTTTATATGTCCAAAGCAGTCGCAGCCCCTCAAGGAAAGGAGCATGAGATTGCTTGTCGCCCTCGCTGCGCTTACTTACTGAAAGCAGATAAGGGTCAGGCCTAAGCGCTGCAATAACAACACTCATACCCAGAAGCATTCCCAAAGCAGAAAAAACAAATAGACCCGTCAGTTCTGGAATCCCCCACATTCGTGCGATCCACGCCCCGGGTCCTGCCATGTTCGGCCCAGCAATAGCACCGATGGTGGACATCCATACAATCAAAGACAGATCACGTGCCTGTCTTCCAGGACTAGAGAGGTCAGTAGCAGCAAACCTGGCTTGCAGGTTCACGGCAGACCCAAAACCCATCATGCATCCAGCAAGAAGTAATAGCGGAAAAAGCCGGGCGGTGCCAGCAAAAATCATCAACAAAGAACCGCTTGCCGCAATTGCAAGGCCTGATGACAAAGAGATTCTTCGGCCCCGCGAGAATGCGATACGTGCCAACACAGTTGACGCAACAGCGCCGCCAAGCGTGCTGGCAGTTGTTATTGAGCCAGCCCAAGCATCTGATCCCGAAATATCAGCTGCCAGCAACGACCCCGTAGAGACCACAGCCCCCATCCCAAGTCCTGACAGTATCTGCGCTACTGCCAGCACTATCAGGGTCCTTTTCTGAATCAGACTTCGCGGGGCTTGCTCTTTTTTTGTCACCACGGCGCGACTTTAGCACTGGTGAATACCCTTTTGCATACAGGCAGCTGCGCCGACATTGTTACCACTATCAGAAGATCTCCACACGGCTTTTTGACAACCATTTTCAATAAGCGGACAATGGAGCGATGACCACCTCACCCATCGAAATGAGAAAAGTTCAAGTATCTTTCGGTGACAATACAGTATTACACGAGATCACAGCCACAATTCATCCTGGAGAATGCGTGGCTATCACGGGCAGCAATGGCTCTGGCAAATCAACTCTTCTCAAAGCCTTACTGGGAATCATTCCTCTTCACTCTGGGGAAATAAAACTGTTTGGCCGCAAACTCGCCGACTCAATTGCCTGGAATCGCATAGGATATGTGCCACAACGCATTTCCGTCGTGGGCGGGGTCGCCTCGACAGTAAACGAAGTCGTCAAAACAGGCCTTCTTGGACCTAAGCGCTTGTGGATTCCAAAGGGGGGCAGCAAACGCGTAAACGAGGCTTTGGAACGCGTCAACCTTCTACATCGAAAAGCCGACGCATTTGACGTACTCTCAGGCGGTCAACAGCAGCGAGCACTTATTGCAAGAGCTCTAGTGCGAATGCCTGACCTTCTATTACTGGACGAGCCGCTGACAGGACTAGACGAACTAAACCGAAAAATGCTTGCTGAGGTGACACAAAAATACAAGGATGAAGGAAAGACGCAGGTAATCGTCCTCCACGAACTTGGCGAACTAGCACCCTTTATTGATCGTGAACTGCGCATTAGCAGCGGACACATTATTCATGACGGCCCATGCACCCATGAGTTACACGAGGAACAAACGCATCATCATCAAGGTCACCAGGCCAAAGCCGGACTGGGAAGAGAGACCATCTGATGCTTGAAGTGTTTACCTCCACACTCATGATTCGTTCCCTGGTTGCAGCATTACTTGTGGGACTCTCAGCACCTGTTGTTGGCACCTACCTTGTTCACCGCAGGCTTTCCATGCTTGGGGACGGTATTGGGCACGTGGCATTGACAGGTGTTGCCCTTGGATGGCTTGTCGGGACTGGAATGAACCTTGTTCCAATAGACCAGCTTGCTATCCCAGGCGCGATCGTCACCTCAGTTTTAGGCGCTGTTGCGATTGAGACTGTTCGCCATTCAGGACGCGCCTCGGCTGATGTCGCACTGGCAATTCTTTTTTATGGAGGTATCGCTGGCGGTGTCCTATTGATGGGCATTGCTGGCGGGACGTCCACTCAGCTGAACTCTTATCTGTTTGGCTCAATCGCAACTGTTTCTTGGTTTGACATTCTTGTAATCGGAATCCTTGCGATCGTTGTTGTCTCCTTGGGTGTGGGACTGATGCCTGCACTTTATTCGGCCTCTAATGATGAAGAGTTCGCGCAATCAACTGGGTTGCCCGTTCGTGCTCTCACCATGCTCATCGCAGTTATGGCAGCTTTGACTGTTGCAATCTCAATGAGAGTTGTGGGGGCCCTTTTGGTCTCTGCACTTATGGTAGTGCCGGTTGCCACATCGCAACTATTCATGACCTCGTTTGCAAAAACAATGTTTATGGGATCAGTACTTGGCGCATTTATTTGCGTAACTGGACTAGTCATCACGTATTACGTGGACCTGTCACCGGGGGCAATGATCGTGGTGCTCGCAATCCTCATTTATGCACTTGCATCTTTACTTCAACCAATCGGTAAAAATAGGCACCATAAGAAGCAGAAAACTCGATAACTATGCCCTATCCTATGTAAGGGCAGCCTAAGCATGAGTGGGAGGCGACTTTGAAGCGGATGACGCGCCAACGCATAGCAGTGCTAAGCGAACTTCAAAAGCAAGAAGGTTTCCGTTCGGCGCAACAAGTCCATGAAGATTTGGGGGCATCTGACAACCGGGTTGGCTTGGCAACCGTCTATCGGAATCTGCAAGCTTTAGCGGCAGACGGCCAGCTTGACACTATTCGCGCAGACGATGGCGAAGTCCTTTATCGCAGGTGCGAAAAGGACGCTCATCACCATCATCTTGTTTGCCGAGGCTGTGGAACCGTAATCGAGGTTGCCCCACCCGACGTAGAATCATGGGTGGCCGACGTATCGAAAGAACATGGATTCTTGGACATTTACCACTCTATTGAGATTTCGGGAATCTGTTTGAACTGTCAGGAGCATAAGTGACATGACCATACCAAGTTGGATTGAACCAGGCCCCGCGCTTGTCCTGTTCCTGTTTTGTTTCGCTGTCACGCCGCGCGCTCAGGCTACTTACTGGCTTGGCCGGGCAGTTGCGGCTGGACTTATTAAGGCTGATGGCCGTGGTGGTGTAATCGGAAAACTCAGCAAGTGGCTAAATGGGCCTACGCCCAAAAAGGGAGCTGCAATCCTTAGCAGTTGGGGAATCATTGTTATTCCTCTTTGCTTTTTGACTGTGGGTCTTCAAACTGCAGTGCTTGCAGGCGCTGGGCTTGTCAGGATGTCCTGGATTAGGTTCACCCTAGCTATGCTTCCTGGTGCAATTGCGTGGTCACTTCTGTATGGCTTGGCTGCTTTGGCCGTTTGGGCAGCAGCCATAAGCGCGATCACGGGAAGTCCGTGGACGTTAGCTGCCATTGCGGCGTTTATAGCAGTTGCTGCCATCATCTACTTTGCCAAGAAAGCAAGTACGAAGAAGATGGCAGCAATGGAAGCTGCGGTTCCAGATGAGACCGTAGCTTAAGAAAGACTTCAGCCCTTCCGGTAAGCCCCGCCAAGCTGGAGTTCACCGGAACGGTAAGCATCAAGTTGTTCACTAAGAAGCTGATCTAGCTCTTCAATAGAGCGGCGTTCAAGCAGCATATCCCAGTGGGTACGCTGCGGTTTGAGTGGTTTTGCTTCTTCTTCCCCCTCAGTTTCACCAACCAGTTCAGCTTCCTCACCACACTTACATTCCCAAACCGCTGGCGGTTCGGCGTCAACTGCAAGCGTGACCTTAAAATCGTGCCCTTTAGGGCAAACGTAACGCGCCTCATAGCGATCGGCGAAAACGACGCCATCTTCAGATTCCAATGATTTGGAGCCGATTTGCATACCACGGAGAGCCCGGTCAGCCAAGATAACCTCATTCGTTCAAGCGGAAAAGTGCAACGTTTATTCTAACACTTGAAGTCTACCGAGCACCAGGAACCGTATCTAACCACACAGTTCTGCCCCGGTTCTACTCAAAAGTTTGCAGCCCTAAACGACCTTATCGCAGGGCAGCGCAAAGCAAACTTGACGGCAGAACTTCTGGGAACAGCAAAAAACACTCACACCCCGCCAAAGCGCCTGTCACGCCCACCAAAAGCTAACAAACTATCCCAAAGTTGATACCTTCCAAACTCTGGCCAAGGGACATCCACAAAATCAAGTTCCGCATACGCAAGTTGCCAAAGCAGAAAGTTTGAGATTCGCTGTTCACCTGAGGTACGGATCATAAGGTCAACATCAGGCACATCTGGCAAATAGAGCCTGGAGGCTAAAGATTTTTCACTAATTGACTTTGCCGACCGTTTCCCATCCGACACTTCTTCAGCCAACGCCCTGGCGGCGTCCACTATCTCAGCCCGGCCACCATAGTTGATACAAAGTAAAAGCTCTGTTCCAGTGTTATGTTTGGTTAGCTCTTCAGCAGACTTTAGCTCTCGAATCACTGACTTCCACAACTTGGGTTCGCGCCCAACCCAGCGAATCCGCACGCCCCAACTGTTTAGTTGTGCAGCGCGCCTGCGCACAACATCCCTGGAATATCCCATCAGAAAATGCACTTCCGCAGGTGACCTTTTCCAGTTCTCTGTAGAAAAAGCATACAAAGAAATGTATTTCACGCCTGCCCCAACTGCGCCAGCAACTGTATCCATCACGGCCAACTCCCCGGCCTTGTGACCTTCGGTCCGCGGTAGGCCTTGAGATGTGGCCCACCGCCCATTGCCATCCATTACAACAGCAACATGTTTTGGTGCCACGCTACAAACATCATCGGGGGCTTTGATTGGCGGTGCAATCGGGTCAGAAAATGCCATTAGGACTCTGCTTTCAAATAGGGGATGGTGCGAAGTTTTCCTTCCAAATGCCATTCAGCCCATTTTGACGCGACTGTTAGTGCTTGCTCTTTTACCAGGTGGCTGGCATCTTGAGTCTCATCCCACTGTCCAGTCATTAGAGCCGCCGCTAACTGCGCAGTTCCAGGAGCGACTCCTGAGCTACCTTCCTTCGCGCATGGCGCACAAAGGAACCCTCCGGCTTCAGGACTAAACGCACTCAATGGCGAGGCCGCACCGCAACTGGCGCAAGTCTCCACTGATGCCCGCCATCCACCTGCCGCCATTGCACGCAATAAGAATGCTGCTGCTAAAAGATCCGGGGGCTGTCTATGTGAACTAAGCGCCGCAAGCGCCCCATGTAGCAAACGAAAGTATGCGGGTTCTACTTCAGATGAGGAATCGGTTAACTTTTGTGTGGCCTCTACCATCACTTTTGCGGCAGTGAATCCTGCATAGTCGTCGGCCAGGACGCTCCCATAACCTGAAAGGAGTTCGGCTTGGGTGATGGTTTCAAGGGTTCGGCCTTCATGCAGTTGAATATCCACAAGGTTGAAAGGCGTGAGCCGTGCCCCAAAACGGGAAGTGGGTTTGCGGATTCCTTTTGCGACTGCGCGAATTTGTCCCGTTTTTTCGCCTAATAGGACAACAATCCGGTCTGCTTCACCTAGTTTGTAGGTGCGCAGAATGATCGCGCGGTCACGGTAGGTTTTCACCGAAGTGCGCGATTCAACGCCGAAATCACGGCCTTGTAGGTTGCGCGTCCGATTGAAACGTCAATGCCGACACCCCAGACGATTTGGCCGTCAATTTCTGCTTCTATGTATGAGGCGGCTTCTGCGTCTTTTCCTTGGGATCGTGCGTGTTCTTGGTAGTCCATGATGGAGAAATCAAAACCGAGGTCCCCCAGTCCGTGTACCAGGGCATCAACTGGACCGTTGCCTTCGGCTTTGAGCTCAATTTTTTTGCCTCGATCAAACAGTTCTGCTTTCAGCTTGGTGACGTCGGCGTCTGCTTTTACTGAGGTTCGCCCTAGTTCAAAACGACCCCATTTTTGAAGGCCATCTGCTTCACAGGCTGGAAGGTAGGCGTCTGCAAATACTTTCCACAGGGTGTCTGGGTCCATTTCGCCGCCGTGGGCGTCGTTGTATTTTTGTACGAGGCCCGAAAACTCTACTTGCAACCTCCTTGGTAGCTCCAGAGAATGCACGTTTGACATCAAGTATGCGACGCCGCCCTTGCCAGATTGTGAGTTCACCCTAACCACGGCCTCGTAAGTACGGCCTACGTCGTGCGGGTCTATCGGTAGGTAAGGAATGTCCCATGCAAGCGTGTCTTCGTCTGCGCCTGCCGCTAGTTTCTTGTCGCGGGCCGCAAACCCTTTCTTGATGGCGTCTTGATGCGAACCGGAAAATGACGTGTACACCAAGTCGCCCACATAGGGGGTGCGCGGCGGAACTGCCATTTGCGTGCAATGTTCCACAACTTCACGCACTTTGTCGATATCTGACAGGTCGATTTGGGGGTCAACGCCTTGGGTGTATAGGTTCAACGCCAACGTAACGAGGTCGACGTTGCCGGTTCGTTCGCCTTGGCCAAAGAGGCATCCTTCAACCCGATCTGCGCCCGCCAGCATGGCAAGTTCAGCTGTTGCAACGCCGGTGCCGCGATCATTGTGAGGGTGCACAGAGAGCGCGATGTGTTCCCGGTTGGGAAGATTCCTGGACATGTATTCGATCTGGTCTGCATAAACGTTGGGTGTGCTGCGTTCGATTGTGGCAGGCAGATTGAGGATGATTTCTCTGTCTGTTTCCGGCTGCCAAATGTCCATGACGGCTGTGCAGATTTCAAGTGCTTTGTCGATCTCAGTGTCGATGAAGATTTCTGGGGAGTATTCAAAACCAAAAATTGTGCCCTCGCCGAGGCGTTTTTCGGCTTGCGCCATTACTTCCCGAACCCCGGATACGGCTAGGTCTACTGTCTGGGGCCAGTCATTTCCAAAAACGATTTCCCGAAATAGTGGTGCGGTCGCATTGTAGAGGTGCACGGTGGCGCGCGGGAATCCTTCGATGGCTTCCACTGTGCGCTCAATTATTTCGGGCCTTGACTGCGTCAAAACTGAGATGGTCACGTTTTCGGGAACTGCATCGTCTTCGATGAGGGAGCGAACAAAGTCGAAATCGGTTTGGCTTGCTGCGGGGAATCCGATTTCGATTTCTTGGAGTCCCAGGGCGACAAGCATGTCGAACATTTTGCGTTTACGCGCTGGATCCATTGGTTCAATGAGTGCTTGGTTTCCGTCCCTAAGGTCTGTTGACAGCCAACGGGGTGCTTTTGTGATGCGTTTGTTTGGCCATTGCCGATCTGGAAGAGTGATCGGGTTTACGTCCAGGAAGGGACGGTATTTGTGGCGAGGCATCGTGGTGGTGCGTTGTTTTGGCACGGAGCCTGTGGTTTTCATCTGCTTTTCATCCTTTTGGTTTGCCAGGATGATCGGAAGCTTAGTTTCCTCCGCGGCGCGCCCTCCGATCGGATTTAGGCGTCGTCGCGGCGAGGAAGCAGCAGTAGTTCCAAAGTCATAGATGAAAATCTAGCGAACTCAGGCCTGCCTGGCAAACACAGTTCATCCGGATGTCTTTTGAAAGATGCCACTTGTTCCTGTTATATCCCAGCTGAGGGTAGGCTCAAATCGGACTATAGCAGTCGAAAAGAGCCTACCTTCAGTTTGGGGTGGCACCTTTAGCCGCAGATTTCACGTATAACTGACGCCACTTCTGGATCGCTTGGTCGCACTTGTTCTAGGAAAGTGAGTTCGTCTTTTGCGCTCTTCCCTAGCAGGTGACTTGCCCATGCTTTCAGTTTTGCAGCTTCGATCTGATTGTCTTGATCTAAGTCTGTATGAAAAAGCAGCATTGTTGGTAGCGAAGTTGCAAAGTATTCAATGCTTCCTGGAGTTATCGCTAATTGGTTTGCGTAATCAATAATCTTGTTTAGCAAATCATCGGCTTCTTCTGTTCGCCCTAGTTTTCTTAGGGCTTTAGCTTGATAAATGCTCTTTATAGAGTATTCACTGACAGACATATCTAGAAAGTCACCGGTTTGAGCAATTGCTATTTCCCATTCCGAAATCGCTCTTTCTGGTTGCCCAATGGCCTCGTAAACTTCTCCTAATACAAAATGCAATTGCGCAGTATTCGCTAATGGATGGCGGGCTTCACCAAGGTTTTCCGGAGAGTCGATGGCAGAGACTGCATGATTATGGGCGGCTTCTAGTTTTTCTCTGTTTTCTAAATGCTGGAAGGCCATTGCGAGATTGGCATTTTCCCACGCTTTAAGTGCTTTTCCTTCGCCGCCTTCCCAAGGGTGGAAAAGGTGTTCTCGCATTATTTCGAGGGCTTTATCGGCCCTACCTTCTATAGTCAACAGTTCAACAAAAGCAATAGTTAAATCATCGCGTTCCAAAATCAAGTTTTTGATTTTGTCAAGGCGGTCCAGACGCTTGTCTGCAGATTCCCCCATCAAATAGGCCAGTTGATCCCGTTCTTGCCAGAGTTTGGGATCATTTGGGGATAGTTGGAGCGCTCTTTCATAGTGCGCCACTGCCAGGTCCCAGTCGCGGGCAAGGTTCACCGCCGCAATACCCAAGTTTCGCCTGGTGACCGGGTCTTCGTCTTGAATGTTCACGGCTTCATTCCAAGCATCCATGGCGTCTTGATGACGGTCATGACCATAAAGCCAGTGTCCCAGCAAACGCCGGGCCACGGCGTCTTTGTCATCTTGTTTCTTTGCCCATTCAAGAACCTTGGCGTCATCTAAACGCCCTGGGAATGCCCAAAGCAGGTCTGATTCGCGCGCGGCTTGAAGCTCTGGCACGCTATCCATGCCTTGCGAGGCGGCGGCGAAAGCAAGGTAATAGTGCGCAAGCGCCGTGATGGTTGGTTCGCCCACGACCTGGTTGTCTTTTTCGCGCAGAATAGCAGCTTTCAGTAGCCTTTCACCGTCACCATATTCACCCACGGACAAGTATTCGAGGGCCACGTCAAGTATTGTTTGCGCGTCAGAATCTATTGCCCTGCCAAGAAGGTCTGCGCTCCACCAGTTCAGCAGGTCTTCTGATCGGATAGTTTCTAGTTCCGCCCCCCATTCTTGTCCGAGCCTTCGTTTCGCTATGGAGACCAAAGCGGCGGCTTGCTGGTTGTGACAGTCCGCAGTTAGCGCCTTTTGTGCGTCTGCTAGAGCATTTTTGTCTTGGTTTAGGCGCAGTTCAATGCGGGCAGCCTGAATACTGCCACCCACAAGCCACTTTGGGTCCCACGTAGCTTTGTGGAATGCATCAAGGGCACCTTGATCATCACCAAGGTCGCGCCTCACTAGGCCAAGCCTGTAATAGATTTCGCTGTCGTATGGGTTCGGGTTTCGGAAAGTCACGCGTTCAAGCGCCTTCATCAAGACTGCATTGGCCTCTTCAAACTGGCCGCGCCGCCACATTCGCGTCGCTAATGCGACCCCTGAGCGAACATCATGGGGGTCACGCTTTAGGGCTTCAAGGAAATACTGGTCAATGCCTCTTGTGGGATGCCTGTACTGTTCCAAGTGAGAACCCGCCAAGTACAGCTCTTCATTGGTGTCAATATCTTTTGGCATTGGGGCAGGCTCAGCCAAAGGCGGAAGAACTACGTCCTGTTCCACGCGCGGGGTCCAAGAAATCAAAGCCGTGCCTGAGCATTCAACAGTCACTTCAAGATCAGATAATACTGTCTCTTCAGGCACGCCAATGGTCTCATTTAGTGGGCCACCTGGTTTCAAATCAGCTGTCGTCGCCCATATGGTTTCTGTGCCATTTTTTATGGTGACATCAACTGCTTGAAATGGTTTTGTTACTGCGATTCCTAACTTAATGTTTGAGGACTCATTTTCATCCCAATCCAGATGAACTGCCGCATCCAAGTTGGCTTGATGGATAACGCCGACTTGTTGGATTGGATACCAGTATTGACTAAACGTTTTAGTTTCGCCGGGGAAAAGGAAACTGAAGTCAGGTTGGTTGTCTGTGTAGGCACCTGCCATTAGTTCAATATATGGCCCTTCGGTGTCAGTTAGATTCTTATCCCACGCGTGGCCGAAATCAGAGTTTCCCCACGTCCACATTTTCTTTCCTGGAGCCACATTTTTATCTGCCCAGTAAACAAATCCAGCTTCTTCTTTGTGGTCATATCCGCCGAAGAAATCATCTTCTGTTCCAAGACACATGTATGAGGTCGGAACGGGAATATTGCGGTACCAGTCGAGACGATCTGCGTCAGGATGATCGTCATCCACCCTTGACGGGTAATCAATTCCGTAATATGGGATAGTGGCATTTGGAAATCCAGTTATTGCCCGTTTTGCGTGGTCTGCTACTACCCGCATATCTGTTGGGAAGAATGCCTGGTAATCATCGTGAACCTCGGCAGCCACGTTAGACCACCAAAGGAACGTCTGAACATCGTCTGTACGGTTTGTTAGCTTAGCCCGAAGCTCGATAACAGCAGAACCGGGCCGTAAAGTTATGCCATGCATACCTTTCATTCGAGCGAAAGGGTCATGATCTGAGCACCATACCGTAACTGCACCATCGTCGTGTTCTTCGATTTCCCAGTCAGTCGGCAAATATGTGGCGGGCCTGTGGTGTTGCGGCCAGTTGAACTCAACTCCACCGCTAATCCATGGTCCCAAAACGCCAACTAAAGCAGGCTTCATTACGTTATTTTTATAAAAGAAATCGTATCCTGTTGTTTTATCGGTTCCGTGGTGAATTCGTCCACCAAGGGATGGAATAATCATCAACCGCACGTATTCGTTTTCGAGGTGAATGGCTTCCCAAACTTGTGGTCGCTTCTCATCCGCAATCCGCTCATAGAACGGCATCGGATACACGCGCCCCGAAGACCCTTGGTAGACGCGACGGTCCAAATATGCTGGATATGGACTGGGCGGCAACGCATCATAGGTATCGATGTTGACTGGCTGAGACCAGGCAATGACTGGACGATCCTTCAGATGCGTGGGGGCATTTGGCAACTCAATTTTCGACTCTTCGTTGAACATAGGGCAAATTTATTCGAATCTGGACTACCGCGGAATAGCGAAATCTGCGATAAACATGGACAATTTTTAGATTCGAATGCGTTTTGACACTTCAAGCTCTTAAGAGCCAACTAAGCCAGGAATGCTCAAACTGACCTGTGACATTTATAAACTGGTGTGCTGCCGCGTTCTTATGCGGCGACAAATCAGTTGGCTACCACTGGCACCTTGTCAATATATTCGCGAACGATTTCTTCAAATGAGGCGGCAGATGATAGCCCCAGGCCGCGGGCCCTATCTGTTCGGAAAACCGCAGGCCAGCTTCCCACAATGCTGTCAATCTGCTGGTCATACTCCCATTTGATTAGTTCGCTTCGGTTCATTCCGGTCACTTTATCCATGGCCTCTGCCATAGAGCGCGGCGTCGTAGTGATGGCAGGAAGATTCATTGCAGTCTTACTTCCCCACTCTTTTCCGCCAAGCGACGCTGCAGTGAGGATGCCATCAATTGTCAGTCGCGGTGAAGATAGTGCAATTTTCGTATCTGGCTCCACTGGGCACACGGCTTCCTTGTTTGCCAGCGGTTCACGGATAATGCCAGATAAGAAACTGGAGGCTGCCGCATTGGGACGCCCCGGCCTGACTGAAACAGTCATGAGGCGAACACTGCGGCCATCAATAAATCCTTTTCGTGAATAGTCTGCAACAAGCTGTTCGCAAACAAACTTTTGGATTCCATAGCTAGATTGAGGCCTTGGAAGGGTATTGTCATCAACTTCTTCCACCCTCCCAAACTCTGGATCTGCCCCATAAACGGCCAAAGAGCTAGAGAAAACAAAAACTGCTTGGTTCTTGAAACCGCGTGCATACTGAAGCAGCTCAAGTGTTTCATTAATGTTTGTGCGCATACCTAAGTCAAAGTCTTCTTCGGCTGCGCCACTAACAACCCCCGCTAAATGGAAGATTGCGTCATATTCGTCGAGGCTTTCAAGGGAATCATGAATGGAACCAACAACAACTTGAACCCTTGGGTCGCTTCGGATTTCTTCTTCTGGCATCGCAATATCTAGTATCGTCAGGCTTTTGACGTTGCCATATTGCTGGCCTCCAATGCTGAGTTCACTGTCCGCCAACAGCCGCTTCACAAGGAGGCTTCCAAGGAATCCGGCTCCTCCTGTCACAAGAATCCGTACGCCGTCAAGATTTTGTTCAGCTGCAGTCATTTTTTCTCCTCTACTAAAAAGTTATTTCCTATTGCTTCAATTACGTCAATTAGTGTGTTCTCGTCACCCACATTTCCAGGAACCACTATTTGTGTGGATTCTTTGCCGTCCACGCTTAAATCCCAAACCGAAATGCCAGCAGCCACTTGGCCTCGAACAAATGCGTCAGCTGCCCCTAATCCCCCTTTGGCAACTTCTGCAGAGGTGATTCCCCCTTTTGAAACCACGGTCCTAATGTCAGTTAAGACCTCAGACGCAGCAGTAATAAGCGCCGTCATCACGCGCTGTCCATGAGACAAGGAGTTGTCTGTTTCGCGGCGATTTCGTTCGCTACTCAAAATGACTAGATCGGACTTCTCGAATGCCGTGCGCGCTCGTTTTGCCGCATTTCTTCCTGCAGCGTTTGCGTCCATATAGGCTTCGTCAGTGGAAACCTCGATCGGACTAACCTGGTACCGATCACACAATGCAGATAATTGCTGCGTGCTCGCATTCGTATGCGAGCCACAAACTACAAGAACCTTTCTATTTTGTGCATTATCTTTAGCCTTTATTGGACGCTCTAAGAACGATTCACTAAGGACCCCTGCGCATGTAGCAGCCAATGTCGCTGCACAGCGAATGACAGGAGAAGTCCCCGCTTTCTCTGCAATCTCGATAGCCCTAAAGATAAGTTCAATGTCACCGTCAGTCTCCACATCAGGCAATACCCATGTGCCGCCAGGAACGCCGACCAAAAGGTCTGCTAAACCCTGTCCCTTGGTTTCCCGAAGTTCGTCAAGTGGGAATCCAACCCCCGCGGCATTTCCTTTTTCTTGAACCCAATCGACAAGATTCGAAGACTCATAGCCAAATACTGGGTCTTTTGCGAACTCTGTTTCTCCAACTGGTATTCGCTTCCCATCAATTTCTAGGAAATGCACCGAATCCTTGGTAGTGCGTCCTCCTTGCGGAAATGCTGGCACAAACAGTATTGGATCAGATTCGCCAGCAAATACCCGGGATTCTGCAAACACGTGCCCACGAAGTGTTGAGTCGCCCCTTAAAACGACACGAATATTCTGTCCGATTGTTTGGGAAGCCGCAATAATCGCCTCGTTCAGCAAATGAGCTAGTTCAACGGCCTCTTCCTCAGGAAGAGCGCGGGAGTTTGTTTGGATGTAAAGCGAACCAGAAGAAGACAGTAACTCTGCAATGCGTTTCGCCGACCAACTGAGTAGAACCCACACGTCGGTTGCCATTTGGGTGCCAGTGGGGTCATCATCAAGGACCACTGTTGGAACTTGTCCCATGTTCTGAACCGATGTTTTCGACACTGTATATCTCCCACGTCTATGTGACTCGTACATTCATTATGTCGGCTTGTCGACATGTCGTCAAGTCGATTACACCCGTCACTTTCACAGAAACTAATTCTCAACAAAAACCCAATTGACAAGGTATTTTAGGCGCGCTTTGGCGGTATCTTCCCCCACCAACACATGAAGCACACTTCGGGCCTCAAAGTTTGAAAATACTAAACAGAAAAGGCGAACTACCGTTCTTCAAGCAACCGCCGCGCAGTGTGCGTGTCCGTGATCAAAACATTGACCCACTCGCCCAAAATTGCACCACGAATAGCCCGGTACTTGCGCTCCCCACCAGCAACGCCCACCCGCCGTGGTACTTTCATAAGTTCTTCGCGGCTGATTCCAACAACGCGCGCATTAAAATCAGTATCTATGGGGCTTCCTTCAGGGTCGAAAAACCGCTGACACACATCCCCGACAGCGCCCGCATCTTCAAGATGTTTCAGTTCAACATCTGTCAGCACATTTCCTGATTGCTTCAATAGGTCTGACGGCTCCACGGCCCCAATTCCCAAAAGCGCTAAAGTTAGGCGGCGCCAAACGTCCTTCACTTGACCAACTGCTGGATCATTCATCAAAGCTTCGTGAGCCTCGGTACTTGCGAGCACTCCAGGTGCAGGCAAGAAAACAGCGTCTGCACCAGTGTCACGTGCAAGCGCCGTGATTAAGTGCGCCGCCAACACTTCAACTTTTGGATCCCCAAGCCCCCCAACAAGTTGAACAACCGAATCAACCACTTGGTTCTTGAACGGACCTAGGGAATCAACTGTGGCCAGAAGCGAAGCCGACCAGGACGACACCCCCACAGTGTCCCGTCCAATGAGCGTTGCGCGAAGGTACTCTGCCGCGGCCGAGGCAAGACCAGAAATGATCTCCCGCTCATCACCTTCAACATCAACAACTACCGCCTGACGAAGGCCAAACTTTCGCTCAAGCAGTTCTTCAAGGTCAGTGAAAATCCCTGGCGGCAAAACGACAGTAGTGCGAACAATTCCAACATCCGCGGCTTTCTTCAGTAACCGGGAGACACGAGGCTGTGAGATATGGAGCCGCTCAGCAATTTCACCTTGACGGATCCCCCGCTCATGGTACATTCTTGCGACTTTTGCTATTAGCCGCATTTGGTTATCTGCCGGCGACAAGCCTTGTAGTGCGTTTCTGTATGCACTCTCAAAACTCATGTTTCCCTCATTCTTCAGCGCCCAGACCCGTCCACAAACTACCAGAGAACGGACCTGAGCGCCGAGGTTTATGCCCATTATCTACCAAGTAGACTCCGCACAGCAGAAGAAATCCCATCAACAGAGATTCCATGATGCTCAAAAAGCCATTTTGTTGACCCTGTGATCGCATACTTGTCTTGGAAGCCAACTCTGCGCATCGGTGTTGGCAAGTTCTCAGCCAACAACTCTGCCACAGCGCCACCAAGCCCACTGACTAGTGCCTCTTCAACTGTAACTATCTTACCGGTCTGTTCGGCGGCGCATAATATCGCTTGTTCGTCGAGGGGTTTTATGGTCGGCATAGATAAAACCCGCGCGTGGATTCCTTCTGATTCCAGGTATTTGGCGGTATCCATTGCAGTACAAACAGTTGTCCCCGAAGCGATGATGGTGACATCATTTCCTGAATGCAGTTCAGTCGCCTTCCCAGGCGCAAACTGATATTCCTCAGGATATATGGCCGGGACTCCCATCCGGGAGACGCGAATATAAACCGGTCCATCATATTTTGCAGCCCACCTAATGACCTGCTCGGTTTCAAGAGGGTCAGCCGGAGCCACGGTGATAAGCCCCGGAATGACCCGCATCCATGCAAAATCTTCAATAGAGTGATGCGTTGGACCAAGTTCTCCGTATGCCACCCCTGGTGACTGCGCCACTAGTTTGACGTTGCGTTTGGCATATGCCACGTCAATTTTAACCTGCTCAATAGAACGTGAACACAAGAAACTGCCTGCCGCAGACACGAAGGGTATCTTCCCCGCGCCCGCAAGGCCAGCGCCTACCCCAACCATATTTTGTTCGGCGATTCCAACGTTTACGGTCTGGTTTGGAAGTGCTGCGCGAAAACCATCCAGTTTTGATGATCCGACAGAATCATTTACCACCGCAATAATCCGGGGGTCCTCTTGACCTAGCTGTGTCAGCGTTGCTGCCCACGCGTCGCGACAATCAAAGGTAGTTGCCTCTGTCATTTCTTTTCTTCTCTCTGATTCGCGAGGCGTTCATCTAGTTCGTCCAAAATCATCTTCAACTGCTCTTGGCTTGGCACTTTGTGATGCCAAGCTACGTTGTCACTCATGAAGCTGATCGGATGCCCCTTGTGCGTATGCGCAATTACGAATGTGGGTTTCCCTGTTTTGGCAGGAACGCCAGCAAATACTTTGAGTAATGCAGCGTGGTCGTGCCCGTCGACTTCAACGACTTCCCAGTTGAAAGCACGCAGTTTGTCTGCCAGTGGTTCAAGGTCATTCGTGTCCTCAACGCTCGCGCCTTGCTGAAGATGGTTTCGGTCCACTAAAGCCACCAGGTGGTCTAGTTTACGGTGCCCTGCATACATTATGGCTTCCCAGTTGGAGCCCTCTTGCATTTCACCATCACCCAAGATGACAAAAGTTCGCCTATTTGAACCATCAAGTTGGCCCGCGATTGCAGATCCTACTGCGATCGGCAGTCCGTGCCCAAGTGATCCAGTACTAGCTTCAACGGCATGAATCTTATCCACAGAAGGATGACCATTAAGCATGGATTTTGGCTGAACAAATGTCCGCAATGCCGCCGGATTGATAAAACCGGCAGCAGCTAAAACCGTGTAAAGAGTATTAGCCGTGTGCCCCTTGGAAAGAAACAATCTGTCCCGGTCACCATCTTCCGCCTCTACCATCTCTGGCGTAATGTTCATTGACGCCAAGTAGAGTGTTACCAGCACATCAGTGATCGAAAACTCTCCACCAATATGGCCAAGGCCTGCGGCAACAACGTTTTGTGCACTGCGTCTTCTGACTTCCGTCGCAGCCCTTCGAAGTACCCTCACACTATCTTCAAGGGGAAGGTCACTCACACGTTCGAAGACCTCGATCTCACGGTCTGGGGCGGCCAAAAGCGGCGTGCTAACGGCCTTCGCCAAACCAAAATGCGGATCATCTGCCATGTCAGTCATCATCACCTTTCATGCTGGAAAGCAAAGCAGTTTGGACCAGCACTTGAGCCGTAATTGCATCCTGATTCGCTTGCGCCTCGCGAAGAGCATCAATATCCAGCGAATCAAGGGCACGATAAATGGCCTTTAGGAAACGAATCGACGCCTTGACTTCTTTGACTGCATCCTCACGGAAGGGGAACTGGTCTAGCTGCCAAACGCCTTCCCAACCGTTTATTTTGAGCGTATAGAAGAACTCAAAAACTTCAGTCATATGAACAGTTCCGACCATCAGATCGTCATCCCAACCACGCAAGTTGTCGTTGACATCCATTGCCCAGAACAAGTCATGGTCAAGCAAAAGTTGGGCCGCGTCTGCCGGGGATTCCCCGCCATAAAGAGAGTGACCAAAGTCAAGTAGCACGCCAACATTGTCAACGCCAAGTTCTTGAATACCCAGAATCGAACGCGCAGCCGAATCCCACAACATTTTTACGCGTGGTTCCCGAGGCTTATATTCAATGACGAACCGAAGATCAGGATTTGCTTCAGCAATCTCCCGCATCCCGTCCTTCGCAAGTTGCCAAATATCATGATGATTCACCTGGAACGGATAATCCCAACCGTCCTGACCAGGCCAAATTTTGACATAGCTGGCTCCAAGTTCGCGAACCACATCTGCAGCTTCATTTAGGAGCTCAAAATTGTCTTTCCTAACTTCAGGATCAGGACTGGTAAAAGCCCCCTTTGAAAAGCGGCGCAAATATATTTCCGGAGTGACACCAATTGCCTTCAGATTTGCTTTTGCTAACGCTTCTTTCACTTGTTCAACAGTGACACCTGGCGTGAAAGGATACGGCACATCAACGTAGGACAGTTCCTCAACAGTACCTGCCAAGGCAATCTGCTCAAGAGTGCTACGCGGCTCTCCGTAACCATCCACAGCGTAACGATCCAAATAAGTGGCAAAATGCCACAATCCTGCGCCAAACTTTGGGTACTCCATTTTATTC
>DAIOFF010000012.1:0-24066 GCA_036745855.1 Scrofimicrobium sp.
AAATACCAGTTCCTATTGGAACCATCACGAAGTTGTCGGTTCCGCGTCCAGCGCCAAGTGTGGCTTCAGCCATTCCTCCGGCCCGCCCATCATGGGACAAAAGGGTTGGAACGCCTGTTAGCTCTTGGACTATTTGGACTATTGGTTCTCCTTGTAAATCAAGGTTTGCCGTGTATTGAACGACGCCAGATTCTGCATCAACTATTCCAGGACTTACGATTCCAATACCGCGAATATTCGGATTATCTTTGGCTAATTCAAGGGCTAATTGTGCAAGCATTTTTGCTGCATTCTTGCCTGTGGCGATGGTGGGACCTTGAGTCATTTTCCCGGCCTCATCAACGACCAGAGATTTCATTGTGGTCCCGCCAACGTCTATGCCCGCAAATTGCTGAATCATGGGACTACAACTTCTATGTGTTGTCCATCAAGTTGCATGTCAGGGTCGAATGGGAACAGTGGACGTAAGATTTTGTGGTGGCCCAGGCGAAGTAGGTCTTGGTCAACGCCACCCGGGGTTAGGGCCATCATCCATCCCTTTTGTGCATCAAAAAGATCAGGTTCAAGATAGCCGATTTTGACGACCACAATATCGAAGTCTTCAAGGGTTAGGTCAAGTGCTTCGTATTGGTTTCTAGAATGGTATTGATTTCTATTTGACGTGATGATTACTGTGACGTTACCAGTTTTTACTGCGGCAGTGTGGCCGCCGCGGGGGTCATCAAAAAGGGAAATAACTTTGCCACTAATCTGCACTGGGCCTGGTTCCCGTTTGTCGATTTTTCCGCCAAGGTGCAGGTGTACTTCCGCGTCAACGCCGCTATCCCAGCATATAGCGGCAGATTCAGGGTCAAAAATGGATGCGTGCAGCGCTGTCATTGCTTCAGTTTGCTGGTTGTCCCAGGTAACAAGTGCATTAAGTGCAACTGTTACGTCGTCTGCACCGCCGGCACCTGGATTATCCCCGGAATCAGAAATGAAGTAGGGTTTTGCTCCAGATTCTGCTGCTGCCAGGCATTCATTAATGGAACCAGTTGGGGCAACGAACTCAAAGTCTTTGCGCACTTTCCAAAAATGATCAGCTAAGCGATGCGCTTGCTGGGTGACTTCGCCTATGTCGTATCCAGTTACAACCACTGCGCCTTGGCAGCGTTCCTGGTCCGCCCATGCGAACCCAATCCAAATGGCGGCGTCAAGGACGCCAGGGCAAGCTTCTGCCACGGGGACTTCAGCATAAAGGCTCTTTGCAGGTTCCAGTCTGGTGGAGGTCTTTTCACCTGGAAGCAATACGGGAACGTGTACTAATGCCTTTATCGGTTTGGTTTTCTTTTCTTTTAGACAACTAACTAGGTTGTATGCAGCCCGCCGGGTTGATTCTTCTTGGTCTTCATGGGGTGCCATGCGGTAGCAAGTGAGTAGATCACAACCGCCGAAAAGTTCATTTGAAACATTGCCATGTAGGTCCATTGACGCGCTGACCCACGGGCCGCTCCCTATGACCTCACGGATCGACTTGATCAGATCGCCTTCTGCGTCTTCTAAACCTGCAACACTCATTGCTCCGTGAATGTCGAAAAACACCCCATCTAATGGTGAAGATTCTTGCGCCTTTTGTAGGCCGGTCAGAATCTGGGCTTTCCAGCATTCGTAGGCAACGGGGTCAACTATTCCGCCTGGAAGAGCGCCCGCGTGTAAGACGGGCACCCATTCAACGTCGCTTGCCCATGCTTCACCCCGCCAGTAGTAGCGTTCCATCAGCGATTCACCTGTAGTGACACGAAAATCAGATGCTACGGATTGGTAAGGCGTGAAAGTGGAACTTTCAATGTGAATGCCGCATATTGCAATGCGAAGTGCCATGATTCTCCTAAGTTTTCTGTTGCATGGAATAGGGATGGCCCCGCTATATTAGCGCCCGCCCATTCCTGACATTGCAATTCCTTTGACCAAATGTTTACGAAGGCCTATTACAAGGGCTGTTGTAGGTATCATCGCGATAATAGATGCTGCCATTTGAAGGTCCCACCTAGTCCCATTTTGACCTGAGAAGTTCGCGAGGCCAATGGGCAGTGTGCCAAGGGACGTGTAGTCCGTAATAACTACCAAAGGCCACAGGTATGAGTTCCAGAATCCGATAAATGTGAATACCGCAAGGACTGCTATTGGAGCCTTAATGAGGGGAACAATTATTTGGCCGAATACTCTAAGGGCACCAGCGCCATCGACTCTGGCGGCCTCATCAAGTTCGTATGGAATACCGCGCATGAACTGTCGCATTAAGAATGTTCCAAATGCTGTGAATGCAAATGGCAATATGAGGGATGGGTAAGTGTCGACCCAACCAAACCATTGCATAAGCATGAACATTGGTACTACTAGTACTTCTTGGGGGACCATGAGGGTGCCAAGGAAAAGTACGAATACTACATCGCGCCCTTTCCAGCGTAAGCGTCCAAACGCATAGCCAGCGCAGGTGGATACAAACAAAACAATCACAGTGCCAAGAACAGAGACAAATAAAGAGTTCCCAATATATGTAAGGAAGGGGCCATATTTGAAGACTTCAACAAAGTTTGACCATCGCATTTCCGATCCGACTAGGGACGGCGGCATTGAGAATATTTCGTTGTTTGGTTTGAGCGCCGAAAAGAATGCGTAAACCAAAGGCAAAACGAAAATGATTGCCGTGACGATTAGTAGGACGTGAGACATTATTATGTTGAAGCGTCCAGATTTTGGCTCAGATAAGTTTGTACGCGCTTTCTTGGCTGACTGTTTCGCGGTTTTGACATCAGTACTCATAGTGAACCCATCTCTTTTGGGCCGTGAACTGGAATGCGGTGACGACAATGATAATTGCGAACAGGACCCAAGCAGCCGCAGCAGCGACTCCCAGTTCTTTGAACTTGAACCCCTGGTTGTAAATGAACATGACAAGTGGAAGTGTTGAGTTTCCAGGCCCCCCGCCTGTGAGCATCTGGGGCTGAACGAACACTTGCAAAGCACTGATGATGGTCATGACGGATGCGAAGAAGATGGATGGAGAAATCATGGGTAACATGACGCTTCTTATGAGCCGGAATCCGTGGGCTCCATCTATGCGCGCCGCTTCAATCACCGTTGTTGGAAGCTGGTCTATGGCGGCAGAGAAAATGAGCATGTTGTAGCCCAGGCCTTGCCACACAGACATGATGACGATCATTATCATGGCCCAGTTTTTGTCTGCCAGGAAGTTTGGTAGGGAAAAACCAAACCATGATGTGGTAATCCCGTTGAAAAGTCCTTGTGGCTGTAGAAGCATTTTCCACACCAACACGTTTGCCACCATTGGCGTAACAACTGGGATGAAGAACAGTACGCGAAATGCCGTGCGGCCTTTTATTCGTGGCCCGATCATGATTGCAAGCGTGAGGGAACAAATCACGTTTAGCGGAACGTAGAGAACGGCGAATATGGCGGAGTTTCGAAGTGCCGGCCAAAAGTCTGGACTCTGCGTCATCAGCCATTTGTAGTTATCTAGGCCAACAAAGGTGCGTTCACCGAAAGCTGGCCAATCAAACAGGCTCATCACAATAGATAGCAGCACGGGAACTGCAGTGAAGACGCACAGGCCCAGCAAGGCTGGGCTAACAAAGCCCAGCGCTTGCATGGTTTCGGACCGCTTGAGTGCACTCTTCGACTTTTGAGGCGTTTTGAGTTTACTCATTAGTTTTCCAAGTTTGGTTGTAAAAATGATTCAAACGTCACTTGGCAAACTGTGATTGTGCCTGTTCAAGGATTGTTGGCATGGTGTCTTGACCGGAATAAATGGAGACCAAGTTGGGTTGAATGTATGTGTTCACTTGGTCCCAAGTAGAGGTCGTGCGCTGCCCTTGCAAGTCAGTGAATGCTGCATCGAATGCGGCCTGTACGTCATCACGGTATGACTCATCCAAAGACTCAAAGTAAAGGGGTTGTGATTCAACGAAAGATGGGTAAGAACGTCCTGAGCTTGCAAGTAGGTCTTGGGCATCTTTTCCAACTAGAGAGCCAAGTACTTTCAACGCGGCTTCACGATCAGCGCCTTCACAGTTAGAGGCAATGCCAAAACCTGAACCTAGTACTAGGCCAAGGGAACCGTTGTCACCTTTTGGCATTCTGGTTGCCCCTGCGCTAAACGTTGAATCAGAGAAATACGAAGACGCATTCCAAGTGCCATCAACGGCCATGGCTACGTTTCCATTTTGATACTGCTGTTCGCCCCAACCAGTTTCTGAAGCTGATGGAACTGGATCTGCAACTTTTTCTTTAGTGACAAGGTCGGCGTACCAGCTGGCAGCGTCAACGAAGTCGGGGTTAGTCAAGTCAAGTTCGCCTTGATCATTTACTGGCTGCGTTCCTGACATGGCTATTGGTAGTGCCATCCATTGGAACTCACCCATTCCGACCCCGAATCCTTTGTGTGCATCAGTTGTTGCGCCTTTTGCAGCAGTCACGAAGTCATCGAACGTCCAGTCCAATGTAGGTTCTTTGGTTCCGGTTTCTTCAAACATGTCTTTGTTGTAGAAAACCATCATCGCGGAAATGTCGTAGGGGATTCCGTATAGGTTGTCATCATAAGTCATGATGTCAAGGGCACCATCGGCGTACGCTGCCTTGTCAATGCCTGCAGTAGCCAAGTCTTCATCGGTTAGTGGGGATAGCGCCTGTGCAAATCCTGACAGTCTTTGGCCATTCATTGATGTTACGCACGCAAGTTTGCCTGAAGACATGTTCGTGGTTAGCTTCGTGAAGTAGTCGTTCCATCCAGCTGTCTGAGTTTTGATTTCTATATCTGGGTTTTCTTTTCGTGCAATATCTGCAGTTGCTTGCACCCAGTCGGTATCTGCCTCACTTCCGGCCCACATGTCCCAAGTAATTGTTGTTTTTCCTGAGGCTTCGCCAGATTCCTTTGAATCTGACCCGCCGCCTCCGCAAGCACTGAGGCTCAATGCCGCTACTGCCATTAGTGCGGTTCCTGCCGCGATTTTCGTGTGTTTCATTTCTTTCTCCTTATTACGTGTTTAGGGACTTGGGTATGTGTTTTGCGGTTATTTTTTTAGGTGAAGTTCGATAACCGGTATGACGACGTCTGGTTTGACAATCGGCAATGTGAGGGTGAGGGTTCCTTCTGGTTGCCCTCCAGGCTGGGTGGTTAGGGCCGCTTGATTTGGGTCTGCAACAAGCATTCCTAGTTCGGAGCCGTCGCAAAGTAGTGTTGCGAACTCTACTTTGTCTGCCATGTTCGGTAAATGCATGTGTTCAAATGGCCAGGAAAGGACGTGGACGTAGGCTCGGTCCCCGTTTTGGGTGATGACAGTGTTTGGTGGTGCTTTAAGATCAGAAGGGCCGGCTCCGATAATGGATCGTGAATGTAGTCGCATCCATTCACCGATTTCACGTAGGATGCTTTGTTCGCGAGGCGTAATCATGCCGCGCGCGTCAGGGCCGATGTTCAGGATTAGGTTTCCGCCTTTGGATATGGTGTCAGCAAGCATGGAGACAAGCATTTTGACGGACTTGAAGTTGAAGTTGTCACGGTCATATCCCCAAGAACCATTGAGAGTTTGGCAAGCTTCCCACCGCACTGGTTTCCCGTCAATCTTCATTGGTTCGGTTGGCTGATACTGTTCTGGGGTTATCAGGTCTGCGGTGATGCCAAGGCGATCGTTGACGATCATGTCTGGTTGTAGTTCGCGGCACATTGCAAGGAGCTCTTCTGCCCCCCAGTCAGCGGGATATTTTCCGGGCCACCCGTCCATATCCTCTTCAAACGTGAAATCGAAGAAGAGATAGTCGATTTTCCCGTACTTGGTTAGTAGTTCACGGACTTGACCATGGAGGTATTTTTTGTAGGTGTCCCAGTTGCGCTTTTTGTTTTGTTCTTTGGCGTCTGCGTCATCGCGCCTGGGGTGGTGCCAGTCGATTGTGTAATCAGGGTGATGCCAGTCAAGCAGGGAGTAATATATGCCGACTTTGAGTCCTTCATCGCGTAGGGCATCGACCCATTCCCGGATCAAGTCCCGCCCTTGGTGGTTCACTGAGTTGTAGTCAGTCAGTTCGGTATCGAACAAACAAAAGCCGTCGTGGTGTTTTGAAGTAAGGACTGCATATTCCATACCCGTGTTCTTGGCTTCTTTAGCGATGGCGGCAGCGTCGAAAAGGTCAGGATCGAAGTATTTTGCGTACTTTTCATATTCCTTGGTGGGGGTCTTTTCGCGTGTCATGACCCACTCGTGACGTGCAGCAACCGAGTAAAGACCATAGTGAACGAACAAGCCAAACCGGCTTTTGTCGAACCAGCTTTCACCATCAGCCTTTGGGGGAGAAACCATGGACATATTTTGCCTTTCTTCGTCAATGAACAAAGTTAAGTTCTTAATGCAGAAATAACCATAGCGCATGTTGTTACGATTTGGGGTCACGATTTGGTAACAGTGCAATCTTCACTTGAATTTGCGCCAAATTTCACGGTTTTTCTTGTTTGGATCGCCTGATAGACTTTCGTCGACTATAAAGAAAGAAAGATCGTTTCCGATGGAACCTCACAGCGACAATCACTTGACGCCACTTCAAATGCAGATCCTTCGCGCCATTGCAGGAAAAGAGGCTCGAACAAGAGCTGAACTGGCGCGTTACTTGAAGTTGGCACCATCGACTGTGTCCGCACGTGTACAAGAACTCCTGGCCAACGGAGAACTAATAGAAGTCGGCATTTCCTCTTCACAAGGAGGGCGTCCGCCCACAGTACTGCGCACAGCTCAAGAGGCATTCCGGTACCTAGTCGTCAGCCTCGGAAGCGTCCACGTTCGCCTGGGAATAGTACTAGGCTCCGGTGAAATAGAAGGTGTAGAAGAACACCCAGTTGACGTCAGGAACAGCCCAGAAGAAACACTCCAAAACCTAACCCCGCTACTTCAATCCCTAATGGAATCAACCAATGAGCGTGGGGGAGTCCAAGCGGTCTGCGTCGCAGTCCCAGGGCCAGTAGACGTTAAAGCGCAATCCATCGTGCACCCATCCAGGCTCCCTGGCTGGAACAACTTCCCAGTTGCCAAATGGCTCAATGAACAACTAAAAGTACCCGTCGTGGCAGAAAACGACGCCAACTTAATGGCATTAGGCGAACATATTCAGCATCCCGAACTGGCCTCGACAATCACCGTAAAAGCCGGAACCGGAATAGGTGCCGGAATGATAATTGACGGGAAATGCTACCGCGGCGCAACAGGCATGGGCGGCGACCTCTCACACGCCAGACTGCCAGGAGCCCCCGACATTCCCTGTGCCTGCGGAAACACAGGTTGCCTGGAAGCCATTGCATCAGGCCAAGCACTGGTCGATCAAATGAGACAGCAAGGGCACGCCGTAACCGGAGTATCTGACATAGTGGCAATGGCAACAGACGCCGAACCAAGCGCAACACTAGCCGTACGCGAAGCCGGACGAACCCTTGGCTTAATGTTGTGCCCCATTGCAGAGTTCACAAACCCAGAAGCAATCTTCCTAGGCGGACAACTCTCAACCCTAGAAGCCTACGTGGCCTCCGTGCGCAGCCAACTATATGACGGCTGTCACCCACTGGTTACAAGGGACTTGGTCATTGCGCCAACCACCGCAGGACCAGACGCAATCCTCATCGGAGCCGCACACCTTCTAATGGGCGAATACTTCCACATGATTACCCTTTAACTCTTCCTGGAACCACCCAAATACTTAGGTGACAACAGGTTCTCAATCGACAATGCCTCATCCAAAGTGGCCTCATCAAGCAAACCCTTTTCAAGGACAACCTCACGCACAGAACGACCCGACGCGGCGCACTCACGCCCAACCTCGTCCCCCATGTCATGCCCAATCAAATCATTGAGATATGTGACCAAACCTATCGAGTTAAAAACGTATTCTTTCGCGACATCAACATTCACCGTTATTCCAGAAACACACTTTGCGCGAAGCGTATCAATAGCGTTAGTAAGCAAACGGATTGACTCAAAAGTACACTCAGCAATCATAGGTTCCATAACGTTTAACTGAAGCTGACCAGCCTCAGCCGCCATCGTCACAGCCATATCATTACCAACCACTTTGAAACACACCTGATTCACCACCTCAGGAATCACAGGGTTCACCTTCGCCGGCATAATCGAAGAACCAGCCTGCACCCTAGGAAGCGAAATCTCACCCACGCCCGCCCTTGGGCCAGAAGAAAGCAACCTAAGATCACTTGCAATCTTCGAAAGCTTGACAGCAGTTCGCTTGAGCGACGCGTGCACCGCAACATACGCACCAGTATCAGACGTTGCCTCAATCAAGTTGTCACTTTCTTTGAGCGCCAAACCAGTAATCTCTTTCAGATGAGAAAGAGCCCTCTCACGGAAACCCTGCGCAGCATTCACGCCAGTTCCAATCGCAGTGGCACCCAGATTCACCTCAAGCAACAAGTCAGCCTCACGCTTTAGATGAAGTTCTTCCTCATGCAAAGTCTGGGCGATAGCACCAAACTCTTGTCCAACACGCATAGGAACTGCATCCTGAAGTTGGGTGCGGCCCATTTTCGGATCATTCCAATATTTCCGGGCTAACTTAGCAAACTCCTGCCGCAGTTTCGCAAGGGCAGCGATGACATCATCGACAGCCCGATTCGCGGCAATACGAAGGCTAGTCGGATAAGAATCATTCGTGGACTGCGACCGATTAACATCATCATTTGGGTGAAGAAACGAATACTGTCCCTTACTATGCCCCATAGATTCAAGCCCCAGATTCGCGATAACCTCATTCACATTCATATTGACCGACGTCCCCGCACCGCCCTGGAACTGGTCAATCGGGAACTGACCCCAAAGGGACTTATCGCTTCGCAGCCTTCTACAAGCCTGAATGATTGCTTCCGCCCGGGAATCATCAAGAATCCCAAGATCAAGATTAGCCATTGCGCAAGCCTCTTTGACCTCAGAAAACGCAATAATCAGCTCAGGAATCTCTTCAATTGGGCGGCCCGAAATCTGGAAATTCTCCATGGCACGCTTCGTGTGAATGCCCCAATACTGTTCATTTGGAATGTCTTTTGTACCCAGAAGGTCCGTTTCCGATCGGAAATCCATGATTCCCCATTTCGCTATTATTTGCCAACAACTTCATGGGGAACTCTGCCACATGTTGGCGTACATCACAACAAGAAAATGGGGTCAAATATGCGCAAAATGTCAACGAAAGACCACCCTCAACAAAACAAACGGGTGGCCATCCATTTCCAAAACAAACTTAGAAACAGGAAGCCACCCGCAGTTATGTTCAAAAAACTAGTTCTTCGGCAACACAAAGTTTACAAGCTTAGGTGCCCTCACAATTACCTTTATCGGATCGCGTCCATCAAGCAACTTTTGTACGGGTTCGAAGGCCAGTGCAGCACTCTCAAGGCTCTTCGCATCAATATCTGATGGAACCTCTAACTTCGCGCGCAACTTTCCATTCACCTGAATGATGCAGGTAGCAAGATCTTCCACAAGCAGCGACTGATCAGTCACAACAGGGAATGAAACCTCAGACACCGAAGTGTCCTGCCCAAGTTTGCTCCAAATCTCCTCAGCAATATGTGGTGCCACAGGGGCTAGCAGTAACACCAAAGTCTCAACAGCCTCACGCGGAACCTCTTTAAGCCCAGTCAAATGATTATTCAGGACAATCATGCGCGCAATCGCAGTATTGATACGAAGATTGTCGTATTCTTCCGTGACCTCATGAACAGTCTTAGCAATCAGCTTCTTAGTCTCAAGATCAGGGGCAGTATCCGTCACCGTAACCGCGCCAGTTTCCTCATCAATCACGTTCCTCCACAAACGCTGCAAAAAGCGCTGAGCGCCAACAACAGCGCGGGTATCCCAAGGCCTCGACAAATCCAATGGCCCCATCGACATCTCATAGAGACGGAACGTATCAGCGCCATAGCGCTCACACATCTCATCTGGAGTCACAGAGTTCTTTAAAGACTTGCCCATTTTCCCGTATTCCCGGTTTACAGGCTCACCCTTCCAAGTGAAACCACTTTGCTCATCTCCCTCAACCTCTTCTGCAGGCACATAAACGCCGCGCGAATCCGTGTAAGCATAAGCCTGGACATATCCCTGATTGAAAAGACGATGGAAAGGCTCAGCAGCCTGAACTACGCCCAAATCAAATAACACTTTTTGCCAAAAACGCGCATAAAGTAAATGCAAAACAGCGTGTTCAACGCCGCCCACATAAAGGTCGACTCCACCGCTTTGTTTTGCTTCAGTCGGCCCCATCCAATACTTATCATTCTCAGGGCGAATCAAGCTATCTTTCTCATTCGGGTCAACATAGCGCAGTTCGTAATAACAAGAACCCGCCCAGTTCGGCATCGTATTCGTATCCCGGCGATACGTCTTTAACCCATCGCCCAAATCAAGTTCAACCGTCAGCCAATCACTGGCCCGCCCAAGCGGAGTCTCAGGATTTGAATCAGCATTATCAGGGTCAAATGTGCGCGGCGAAAAATCTTCAAGTGGTGGTAAAACCACAGGCAACATGCTATCTGGAACCGCATGAACAGTTCCATCTTCTCCATAAAGAATAGGGAAAGGCTCACCCCAATAACGCTGGCGGGAAAACAACCAATCACGCAAACGGAAAGTCGTTTTGGCCTTGCCTAACCCCTTATCTGAAAGCCACTTCGTTATCGAAGTGATCGCTTCTTGTTTATTCAGACCATTGAGTGAAATCTCTTCATTTTCAGAGTTAATTAAGACACCATCCCCAGTCCAGGCGGCCTCTGAAATATCAAAACCATCCGCAGGCTTAATCGTTGGAATAATATCCAAATCAAACTTAGTCGCAAACTCATAGTCACGTTGGTCGTGCGCCGGAACAGCCATAATCGCGCCCGTTCCATACCCCATCAAAACATAGTCAGCCACAAAAATCGGGACAGCGCCCCCATTTACTGGATTAGTTCCAAACAACCCTGTAAAAACGCCAGTCTTTTCGCCAGCGTCCGCTTGGCGCTCCACATCAGTGCGACCAGCAGTCCACTGCTTGTACGCAGCAACGGCCACGGCCGGACTTGAAGCGTCACCTTTCCAGGCCTCGCGAGTGCCATCAGGCCAAACAGATAGAAGCTCAGCTTCCAAAATCGGATGTTCAGGGGCAACAACCATAAAAGTCGCGCCAAAAAGCGTGTCAGGACGCGTCGTGAAAACTTGCAGTTCACCGCGATTTGGAACGTCAAAACGAACAGTGGCCCCAACCGACTTCCCAATCCAGTGACGCTGCATAGAGCGAACCTTCTCAGGCCAATCAATGTGATCAAGTGCACTAATAAGGCGATCAGAATATGCAGTGATTCGCATATTCCACTGCTTCAAACTGCGCTTGAAAACAGGGAAATTCCCACGTTCTGAACGGCCCTCAGCAGTTACTTCTTCATTTGCAAGCACAGTGCCAAGACCTGGAGCCCAGTTCACAGGGGATTCAGACATGTAAGCCAAGCGGTACCCATCAAGCACCTTCGAACGCTCAGCAGGGGACAAACTAGACCAAGTACGCCCATCCGGCGTCGCCCTAGTGCCATCTTCAAACTGAGCAACCAACTCGCTAATAGGACGGGCGCGGCCCATACTGCCCTCACCATTAGGGAAATCAGGGTCAAACCAAGAGTTAAAAATCTGTAAAAAGATCCACTGAGTCCACCGCACATAATCATCATCAATCGTCGCAAACGAACGCCGTGAATCATGCGACAGGCCAATACGTGCAAGCTGAGCACGCATGTTGTCAATGGCATCAACAGTTGTCTTACGAGGATGCTGACCAGTTTGAATGGCATATTGCTCAGCTGGCAATCCAAAAGCATCAAAACCGAGCGTGTAGAGCACATTCTTGCCCTTCATGCGCTGGTATCGCGCCAAAGTGTCCGTCGCAATGAAACCAAGCGGGTGCCCGACATGCAGGCCCGCACCGGAAGGGTAAGGGAACATGTCCATGACGAACCAAGGTTCACGAGAAGCCTTTGGCCCAGCTAGAGCACCTGTTGGGTTATCTGCGTAGAACGTCCCGTGGTCTTTCCACCACTGCTGCCATTTGATCTCAATATCGCCAGCCAGCTTCGCTCCATACCGAAACTTGGGTTCACGAGGGACCTCTACCATGCGTTTTCCTCCTAAATATTCCAAAGATACGTTAGCAACAAAAATGCCGCCCCGGTTGAACCGAGGCGGCAATGGGAAAACCGACTATGCTTCCTCGGTTGCGCTACGAAGCAGCCATGCTTTCAGATCGAGGGCGGATGCTGCCCCAATCAAAATGTCTCCACTCACATGGCAAACCTCGTCAACCGGATCGATTGCTTCTTTGATCTTGTCAGACACGGTTTGAATTTTTTCCGCCATCAACTGATAAGTCTTGTCTACCTCAAGCAAACCAAAATCTATCTGCTCCAAAGTAGTCGTCTTATCCACTGTGCTGGGGCGCCCATCTGGAATGCCACCTATTTGGGCAAGCCGTTCAGCAACAACATCTGCTTGTTCACGGGCAACATCAACGACCTCATCAAGTGCCAAATGAAGTGCTCTAAAACGAGGGCCTCGAATATTCCAATGCGCTTGCTTTGATTGAAGTTCAAGCGCAATCATGTCAACCAGCGTCTGCTGCAACGCGTCCGCTACTACGGGTTCCGGTTTCATTTTTCCTCCTCAAATCAACCATAAGGGAGTACATGAGACTTCACACCTGGAAGAATGGGGGACATGAGTACAGTTTTTGAAATGATTATTGCCAGAGAGATTCCCGGGACGTTCGTGTGGGAAGACGAAAAATGTGTCGGCATCATGACAATAGAGCCAATCGCGCCGGGGCATGCTTTGGTGATTCCGCGCGAACCAATCTCAAAATGGACCGACTTGTCACCAGACCTGCTAAGCCATGTTGCGCTTACGGCGCAGAAAATCGGTGCAGCTCAGGAGGTGGCTTTCGGGGTTCCACGCGCCACACTAATAATCGCCGGATTTGAAGTTCCTCACACTCACCTTCATGTTGTTCCAGCGCGCAGTGAATCTGATGTGCAGTTGTCCCACGCAAGGGCCGACGACCCTGCGAATATTGCCGAGGCCGCAAAGCGTTTACGCGTGGCACTTCGGGGTGCGGGTTACGGGGAGTTTGTCCCAGAGGGCTGAGGTGCGCTCGCCTTCGGTACCTGCGGTCTAGGATTCATTCCATAGTCATTGCTGCGTTGGAATAGGACTATTAACAGGGGTTATCTAACTCATAGAGTGATTAATGGTGTGAGAATAAAAAATGCGATGGCAACGTCTATTACAACGGTCATGATTGTCGTCTCAATTAGGTATCCGATTAGCAATCTAAGACGGTAGGAGCGGTCAGCCTCATCGGCAAGCATTGAACGGTATATAGCGTATATTGCGAATATTAGCGCCACAATGCCAAAAATGCTAAGGTCCAAAAAATACCGGAGGCCAAGGGAATGGCGGTATTCAGGAAACAGCCAAAATGAGAAAGAAAAGGGAACTGCGATGCAAAGAATGACGCCGTATCCTAGTGCCAACGATGTTGCACATTGGTTGAAAGAGACAACCATGCCTCGGTCCCCTGCTTTATGAGCGCGGCGCACTGCCCAGGCGTATAAGTAAGAATACCCGTATGTTTTGGCTGCATTTACTAATGCCAGGAAAAAGGAAACGGCACTTAATCCCTCAGTAATAAAGCTGTTTACTCCGACTAGTATCGAAAAAAGTAAGAATGCTGCAGTCCAAATGCCGTTAGATCGGTTATATCTTTTTACTAGTTCGACGGCATCGCTTACTTTGAATTTCCAAACCATGCGACTGGCCTTGAACAGGATTCCGAATCCTTCCCCGGTCGAAGCCAAGTCTTGATAATTCTTCTTAGGTTGCACGGTCTCTTTTTTGGGTGCCGGTTTAGACAGAGACTGATATGGGGAAGTTGTGGGATTTGGTGGGAGAGACTCATCGGTGGGTGCCGGATTAAATAGAGACTGATATGGGTGAGTCGTGGGATTTGCTTGGAGAGACTCATCGGTGGGTGCCGGATTAGACGGAAACTGATATGGGTGAGTCGTAGGGTTTGGTGGGTGGGACCCATGATTCTGCCACGAACCAGGAATTCCAGTCATGTTGTTGCCCCAAACATACTTGTTTACATGTCGAAGATGATTATACAATTCGTCAAAAGCAAAATGCCTGTTCGGAGCCACGTACTGGTATGGCGGTCACTAAAAATGCGGAAACCTGTATCCAAATCCTAAATGGCAAATATCTCGAAATATTGCCCATGCCAACCTGGATTAAAAGTCGATTAACCAAGTAACGCCATAAGTAACGGTGTTACAATGAAAAATATGACAACTACCACGGTTACAAAAATTAGGATTGTTGCTCCAATTAGGTAGCCGATTAGGGGACCAAGCGGGCTTGTGTAATGAGGTCCGTCTGCAAGCATTGAACGGTAGATGGCGAATATCGCTAGTATTAGCCCCACGATGTCAAGAATGCCGGTACCTATGATAAGCGGGGAAGTGTAAGAAAGAAATTGTTCCGGAAATATCCAAGTTAGCAAATATGTGGGAATTGTGACCCATAAATAGACGCCGTACCCTAAGGCTAATGACGTTGCACTTTGGTTGAGAGTGGCGTACACGCCGCCTGATTTGTGAGCGCGGCGCACTGCCAAAACATAGACATAAGCATAGCCGTATAGGATTAATGCGCCTACTAATGCCACAAAAAATCCGTAGACAAATGTGTCTGAAGTAATAATCTCGTTTATCCCAGATAGTATTGAAAGAGATAAGAAGGCTGCAACCCAAATGCCTTTAGACTGGTTATATCTTTTTACTAGTTCGACGGCATCGTTTACTTTGCCTGTCCAGACCATAAGACTGGCCTTGAGTAGGATTCCGAATCCTTCCCCAGCAGAGGCCATATCTTGATAGTTTTCTTTAGGTTGCGCAGCCTCCTGTCTAGGCGCTGGCTTAGAGGAAAACTGATATGGGTGAGTTTTAGAATTTGGTTCATTTTGTGGGAAGGACTCATGATTCTGCCACGAACCAGGAACTCCAGTCATGTTGTTGCCCCAAACATACTTGTTTACATGTCAAAGGCGAGTATACAGTTCGTCAAAAGCAAAATGCCTGTTCGGAGTCACGTACTGGTATGGCGGTCACCAAAAATGCGGATGGCCAAAAGGGCAACAAGTGGTCTCTTGACCATCCCCTCGCGAAAAACATATGTCTAAATGAGGTCGCGTTTTGTCGTGCGCCAAGTTCCTGCTGTGAGTGCTATTGCGGCCCAGGCGAGGACAGCAGTAAGTGCGACTAGTGGGATTGCAGAGCCGCCTAGTTCCATGGCAGCTCCGATTGTGGTTCCTCGTGGCGTCAGTGTGCTGGCCGTGATGGGTAGTGCCGCTGCGTAGGTTGGGAATTCTCCATTGACCATGCGTAGGACTGCAGTGGCGATTGGTTCAACCATTGAGAGCGCAAAAATGACAATTAGCGTGAGGATTTGGCTGCGCAATAGTAATCCTAGGCCCAATCCCATCAGTCCTAGCGCATTTAGTGTGATGATTCCGCGGCCCCATACAGGAAGCATCTCAAAAAATGATATGCGGAGGGACGCTCCAGATGTAAGTGCAATGGAAGCAAAAAGGACGATCATAGAAAGTACGGTGAGGATTACGCTAATGACGGTCATGATTGTGAGTGTCGCTTTAGCCTTGTCTGCCACGAGTTGCATTCTTTTAGGTCTGATCAGTGCGGACGGTACTATGCCTGCATGCTGGAAATCAGATGTCGCAATGAAAGCTCCGATCAGAAGTGCACAGAGAATCGCAAAAGATGGTGCACCGCTGCCACCGAGTGGCCCGCTGTTTACGATGTCGACGAGAGAGAGCTGGTAGGCGGGATCGGCGAGGTTTAAGAGGTCAAGGAGTCCGTCGAACCGACCACTGTCGGCATCTGTGAGATGAAGTCCCGGGTTCGCGCGTTGCAGTTCGATAAGCCAATTGGTTAGCGTCGGAATGAGAGAGGACAGGGCTAACACTGTCGTACTGCCAATAACCGTAAGGGCTAGCAGTACCCTACCTAATGTCAGTGTGCGGACTTTAGTGATTTCATGCCGCATGGTGATGCTCCTTGTGGCTTGGCACTGTGGTGCTGAGATAGAATTCTTCAAGAGTCCCATCTTGCGTGAACTCTTCGATGGTTCCAGTGGCTATGAGTTTTCCGCGATTTATGACGATGATGTCATCGCATGTTTGCTCGACCTCACCGAGGATGTGGGATGCCATGATGATTGTGCCCCCTGCACTTACGAAGTCACGTAGGGACGTACGCAGCCAATGTATGCCCTCTGGGTCTAACCCGTTCGTGGGTTCATCCAGAATCAGAATGCGGGGCTGGCCCAGAAGGGCGGCTGCGAGGCTCAGGCGTTGTTTCATGCCGAGTGAGTATGTCTTGGCCTTTCGGCCAGCAGCATCTCGCAATCCCACAGAATCCAAAACCTCGTCTATACGGCCTTTATCTATTCTTGCGCTTTGGCACATGATGAGAAGATGATCCCGTCCAGTGCGTCCTGGGTGGATTCCACTAGTATCAAGAACTGCTCCGATCTTTGATGTTGGGTGCAAAAGCTGTTGGTATGCATCGCAGAAAATGAGGGCCTCACCGTGGGTTGGTGCTCCAAGGCCCAGCAGAATACGTAAGATCGTAGTTTTCCCAGACCCATTGGGGCCGAGGATTCCCGTTATCCTTCCCGGGTGAATTTCGACCGTCAAGTCATCTACAGCCAATGTCTCTTGGTAAGACTTGGAAAGGTGACGAATAGAGATTATGGGATCCATTGAAAGTTCCTTTTAGTTTAGGGGGTAGAGCCAATGCAAGTCATTGCAGGAAAGCCCTACCCCATGTGACATGTTGGGTGGTGCTTGTTAGCACAACGACCAGCTTGCGTTCGAGAAGCAAGCCCAAAGGCTCACATTGCTTAGTCCTCTATCGCGGTGATTGGTTGCTGATAGATCTTTGAAAAGTTCTTGAAGCTCAAGCAAGAACTGCATGGATTTCCCTCCTTTCTATGGTGTCGTTGGTGTCTGCCCGCCTGGTTGGGTGCCTGGGGAAAGTAGATGGACGGTCTCCTCGCGTGGGGATTAATGGAATCAGTGCATGTTTTGCCATTGGTCGATGCACCGTGGCTTGCAGTGTGGCAATAATTCCCGCGGTGCCAGTGGCAAAGTCGTGGGATAAACGCATTAGTTGGTCACCGACGAGAGCGATTCCATCGTCACTTGTGGTTGCATGCCAGCTGAGGTCGGAGGTGTGCGCAGAAATCAAGGAACTTGTATCAGGGAACATGTGGCCTGAGCGCTCTTCTTCGAGGAGATAGTGCAGTAATCCTGCACGGCCATTGAATAGTCCTGCGCCGATGATAAATCGCGGAGTTACGGCTTGGTGTATTTGCTCCAGTCTCTTCTTTAGCTCTGGGGCATCGGCGTATTGAAGATACCGGTTGATCGCCAATCCGATGCCCGCGCTTCCTGTGGCGACATAAGGCATGACACGCCAGCCCTCATTGACCTGTAGAGACCCATCGTCGGGGACTACTACGCATGCGTCCAGATCTCGAGAGATTGCCGCGTGTGCCGCTTCCAGGTACTGGCTGTCACCAGTGATCTCAAAGAGAGCAAGAAGAAATATGGAGTGTCCCGAGTGCCCATGCATAAGACCTGCCCGGCTCCCCGGGGTGGAAAGGAACTTTTCTCCGATGGCAGAGTAGTCGGTTCTCTTAAGTAGCTCTTTTCCAGCCTGAGCTGCAAGATCGAAGTGTTCCTGGCTGGTCCATTCTCGGGCGAAGTACAGGTGAGTAAGTCCCACCCCGGCAAGGCCACCGTATAGGTGACTAGGCAATAACTCAGGCTCGAGTGTCTTGATTGAGTTCATGAGGTCACGTGCGCATTCCGCGCTGTCAATTTCATTTAGGGCAATAGCTGCCCCTGAAATACCGTCAAATAAACCGAAGTGAGCATTGAACATGTCCGTACTTCTACATGCGTGAGTAAACCAGTCGAAATGAGTTTGGGGAATCGCTATTCCTGCATTATGCAGAGTAAGAATTACTCCTGCCACCCCGTGTGCAAGTCCAAGTCCGTTTTCGAGATGTTGGTTGATATCTCCTGGGTAAAGTCGGTCCGATCGGCTCGGAGTCGCATCGGCAACAATCGCAGCCGCCGCCTGTCCAATGACTCCAGAAAAACTTTCTAGTTCCCCATTTCCCCAGCATCGGACTGCGCGCATCGGTTCGCTTTCTCCCTCGGGAGACACTTCTACGAATCCGATATCATCCAAGACTGATTGTCTGAAGTTGTTGGGCAACGAGAACACATCGTCGACTAGGTCCAAGTATTGAGTGACCTTCGTGGCGTCTAGAGGAAAGACGGGATTCAAAGGGCAGAATAAGGCAAGTTTGAAACACCCTAGTGCATATCGATCGCGCAAAATTCCTTCACGTCCGTCAGGGGGCACGTATCCAGGTGCCCCGAGCGCAACGACGCCAGATTCATCGCTTGAATGCGCCATTTCCAGGTCCAGAAAAACTACACGTCCTTCTGGAGTCAACATCAAGTTATTCGGATGAAGATCGCCGAAAACAATTCCTTGAGAATGGATTCTCGTCAGGGTTGTCTCAACTTGGTTGATTATGTCCAGCGCCCATGTCGTGTAGGACTCAATATCTGCTTGGGTCACTGAAGAGTGGATCAAGGGAAATTTTGCAACCATAGCTGTGTTGAGGCTTTGTCCTTCAATGTATGCCTCTGCCATGAACTTATGCTCGAAAACGTCGAAGATTCCCAGAAAGTCAACTACTGCTCTGTCTTCGTCCAATCGCGAGAGAAAAAGTGCCTCATTGTTCAGGCGAGCTACGGCGTCTCGCCCGCTAGGGTCTACGCCTGCGTAGGGACGAGCTTCTTTGAGTACGACCTGACGTCCAGTGTTTGTTTCCCTCGCTAAATAAACACCCCCACCATTCGAAAAGTGAAGAGGCCTTTCAATCGAATAGGAAAAGTCCTTTGGGGGTTCGGAGTCTCCCAGCTTGGCGATTTGCTGTTGAATCTCTGGAGGAAGAGTGAGCCACTCTGGTGGGGTGAAACGCGGCTCTCGAACATCAGGAACTAGTTTCCCTTGAGGATCAGTAATTGCAGGGACAGACATCCCGGAGGCGTCGATCATAAATTTCGGTCGGAACGCCCCATACCTCAAGAACACAGGGCCCGAATTCCATCGCAGGTCCGAGAGGATGTAGGGGCCAGAGTACTTGTGCAATAGCGAATCAATACAGTCGGCCACATCGATTGCCTGTTTCGTGGTGAGTGGGTAAATGGTGATGAACTTTCCGCTGGCTGCTCGGTCCGCGTATTTCATGTTCCGCACGAGTAGCCCCATTTTCGTTGGAATGAACTTGAACGAGAGCTCGTGTCGCGTGCAATAGTCAGCTACTATCTCGAGGACAGCCTCAGCGTCTTCGATGCTTGTGCTCACGTGGATCTTCCACCCTTGATCTGGAAGATCCACGTGATTGGGATGACAGTAGTACCATCCGCCGCGTTCGCTGCAGTTCCAGCCTTCATCTTTAGGAAGAGTCGGCAGAATGAAGCTATCGGTTGTGCCATGGTGGGCGCGTTCAGGAGAGTCATAGAATCGAGTGTCTGCCAAGCAATATTGCTGATATCTCATGTCCATGCCTTCTATTCTCTTGTGAGGCCAAAACGTAATCTATCCCTCCAGGGTCACTTCCGTCCCTCACGCATTTCACCTATTCCCATGACGTTTGTCATGGGTCTGTAGGCAGTGTTCAGATTCTCTTTGGTTTAATACACTGGGAGAGTGAGACTGTTTCGACCACCTGGTTGCCCGACCATCATTGCTATCGTCTTTTGGGTTGGCTGGTTCGCTTCACTTCTTGGTGCCTTTGATCCCACTGCGATCTGGATCGGACTTGGGGTGTGTCTTGCCGTCACTTTGCTGATTTGGCCTTTTCTCTCCTGGGAGAGGGTCTACGGCTGGCGCTCGGTCCTACCCGTGTTGTTTTTCCTTATTCCGCTCCCAATCGGAATTTTTGGCAGTAGCAATATGTATCTCCCCATTCTCCTAGCTGCGTTAGCCAATATGACTTTTGCGCTGGGACTTGGTTGGTCAATCTCTTCTGTTGCTTTTGCTGCACTACTGGTTGGAACATCATCGACGATAGTTGGTCTTGAACCTTCTGCAATCCTCGCGGAGATCCTCATTCTTGCAACGGTGTGTGCATTTGCGATTGCGATGGTTCACGCGGTCATCCAAGCACGAGTTAGTAGGAATGAGGCTCTTGTTCTTTTAGAACAAGTGGAAGAGCTAACGTTGGCGGAGGAACGTGGGCGATTGGCGCGCGACATGCATGACTCCGTTGGGCATTCACTCACAGCCGTTAAAATCGCAATCGACTCGGCTATACGACTAGAAGAACGGGAGAGTAGTTCTCAGGCCTGGGAAGAAATCGGGCATGCCCGAGATATGACAGTAAATGCTCTGGCAGACACGCGTCGTTGGGTCAGAGCTCTTCGTCCCGCTGGGTTGAATCAGGGACTCGGGAAACAAGCGTTTAAGGATCTTGCAGATTCTTTCCGAGGTACAGGGGTAGCGATAGCGTGTCTTGTTGATGGGGAAGCTGACCATATTTCGCAAAGAATCCAACTCATTGCCTACAGAGTTGTTCAAGAGTCACTTGCCAATGCAATCAGGCACTCAGGTGCCACCGAGATTTCGATATCTATGGAAATTGATACAGAAGTACACATTTGCGTCTCTGATAATGGTAGGGGCAGCGACGAAAACATTTTAGCCACCGTTGGTGGCTTCGGACTGCGCGGGTTAGCAGATCGTGTGGAAGCAGTGTCAGGCACATTCAATGCCGCACCACTTCCTCATAGAGGTTTTGCTGTTAGAGCAACACTTCCGCTGCATCCAAGGGCGCAATCAATTGGTTCTTAGCTAAAGACTGGTAGAGAGGCGAAGAGTGCATAAGATCTTCGTGAGTCCCTTCCGACACCACCATGCCTTGATCCATCACAACGATGTGATCTGCACTCTGAACCGTTGCAAGACGGTGTGCAACGATGATCGTCGTGATTTCGGGCCGAAGACTAGTAAGAACATCATGAATTTCCGCTTCAGTTCTTCCATCAAGGTTGGATGTTGGCTCATCCAGAAGAAGAACTTTGGGGTGTCGAAGAAGTGCCCTAGCGATTGATAGTCGTTGCTTTTCTCCACCAGATAGAGCAACTCCAGCAGGCCCTACCTCCGTGTCGAGGCCCCGCGGAAGCCTGCGGACTAATTCCTGCAAACTTGATTGCTCTATTACTTCCAATAAAGCATCATTTCCAAGATCCGGCTTCCCTAACAACAGGTTCTCACGTAGTGTCCCCGATATTGCATCTGCTCCTTGATCGACATATCCGATTGTCTCCCGTAATTGCTCCCGCCCAATATCAGTGACAGGGATTCCACCCACACAAACCTGTCCAGAATCGTACTCGTAGAATCGTTCAACCAAGCCAAGGATAGTTGACTTACCAGCTCCGGAAGGACCAACAATTGCAGTCAATTTACCCCCAGCTGCGCTAAAGGATACGCGGTCCAGAGCCTTACGTTCACCGTCATATGAATGACAAACCCCGTTTAATGAAACCGATGGCCCTACCAAGCCTCTTGCCAATTTTTCAAACAAGATTTCTGCGTCAGCATCGGGATGGTCACAAGAATCTTCAGCGGGAATAGAAACAATCTCAGAAATCCGTTGATGTCCAGCCAAAGCCTGTTGGATCTGCAAAATGGCAGAGGAAAACTGATTCAGCGGCCCAATCAATAAATTGAAGAACATGAGGAACGTAACCAATGATGCTAAATTCATTCCTCCGCTAGCAGCTCGGATTCCTCCGACAACTATCGCGATCACTAACGCCAAACCTGTAAGCGTCGAACTGATCGGGCCAGCAATTGCAGAAATCTTGGCCAATTTCAGACCCTTGCTGTACGCAGACCCCACAGTGTCTTCGATTTTCAGTATCTCAGGTTGCTGCGCGCCATGCGCCCTAATAAGTCGCAAACCCGACAATGACCGCTGAAGCAAACCAGCAAGCAGCCCCACTGTAGTTTGCACCTCCACATTAACGTGTCGTACTGGACGTGATGCAATCACTGAAACCCCCACAGCCAGAGCAGCAACCGAAACTGAAATTAAGAATGTCACGGAATCTAACCACACTAAAGCAACAATCGCACCAACGATTGTCACAGAACTACTCAGTAACCCAACTAGTGCACCTGAGACTGCCGCGCGAATCATTTGAGTATCCGAAGTAATGCGTGCAATCAAATCACCAACATCACGCTTATGAGACTCGCCAATAGGCATTCGCATAACGCTACGAACTAGCGTCAGCCTCGACTCACGAACAACTCCTTCGCCTATCTTGCCCAAAAGATATTGCTGACACCCTGAAGTAACAGCTCCGCCAACGATTACTAAAACAAGTCCGACCACAAGCCAGGCAACAGAAGAACCGATTATCTGCACTTGAGAGATCAACCGGTTGACAACCATTGGTTGAAACAGGGACAGTCCAGCGCTCACAAGCGCCAGCACCGCGGCAGAAACAAGTTTCTTCCGTTGTGAACGAACATACGGCCACAAACATCGGATTCCTTTAGTCTGAGACGCCTCGAAAACACGCTCCCCATCACGACTACGAGTTTGCGGATCAATAGCTACAGTCATCAGGGACTCCAAGGGATAGATCGAAAGACATGCCTCTCATCGTTTCAACCCGCGGCCCCAAGATCTATCCATCAAAAGTCACTAGACCTCAACTTTCCCCATGACGATCGTCATGGGAAAAAAGACAGGCTAGACATTACCCCGCGGAGAAAGGGATAGTAGAAGTGCCCATGTTGCAACGAATCTGGACTGCCAATGAACAATGATCCTCGCGCTGCCGCGCAGAGCACTATTAATGTCATGCTTGTCGACGATCAGCCACTCATCCGACGTGGCCTTCGCACACTCATTGAAATAGAAACAGATATGCAGGTTGTTGCCGAGGCCGCCAATGGGATCGAAGCCCTGGCAATGGTGGAAAAACACAGCATTAACGTGGCCCTGATTGACGCACAAATGCCCCACATGGGCGGAATCGAGTTAATCGAACAACTCTGCAACACCCATCCTGAAATTGCCACCTTAATCCTGACCACCTTTGATGATGAGGCTATCCTCACTGACTCCCTCAGAGCAGGGGCTGGCGGGCATCTTCTCAAAGACGTTGACCCTGAGGAACTCCTCACTGCAATACGACAAGCACACGCAGGCCGAACAGTATTAGGCAGCATGGCATCCCAATACTTAGTCGAAAACTATATTGGGAAAAGAGAATCCGGGCCCATTCCCGTTGACACCACAGCACTGTCAGAACGTGAAACCACGGTGGCCAAACACATTAGTCAAGGCCACACCAACCGCGAAATCGCCCGAGCAATGTTTATCAGCGAAGGAACGGTGAAAAATCACGTATCGGCAATTCTACGTAAGCTAAACCTCAGAGACCGCATTGCTCTTGCCATCTACCTGCAAGGGAGAGACTGATCCCGTCAGTGCCAGAGGGGAGTGTTGATTCAAAGGTGCTTGATTCACGTTCACCGTAACAACACTCGCGACCTGACCCGCCAGACCAAAACCGATGCCGGTAAAGCACTCCTGGGCTTATCAAAAAAGCTTCTGAAGATCACTACAATCGAGGAAGCAGTCGCATGGGAACACGCCTTGCACGAGTTCTACCAGGTCTACAAAGACTGCACTCCACCACCAACATCATGGAATCCCTCAAATCGACATCATCTGCTTCGAGCACCGAGGCCTGGCTGAATCACACTTGATCAGCGCTATCAACTGGTACCTCTACAGCCAAACCGAG
>DAIOFF010000013.1:0-13755 GCA_036745855.1 Scrofimicrobium sp.
CGACTGTCAAAAGTAATTACTTACTCTGCATCTGCAGCGTCATCGGCCGAAGCCGCAGCAGGTTCGTCACTTGCCTGCTCAGAAATAGCAACAATAGATACAACGTCATGATCTGAATCCTGATGGAGTTCCACATCGGTCGGAAGATCAATATCAGCAGCCCGCAAAACAGTACCTTCGCCCAGGCCTTCAACATTAATCTCGATGTGCTCAGGAATCGCTGTTGCAGGGGCCTTAACAGGAAGAACGAACTCTTCCTGCAGCGTCTGTGTCCCAGGTGCGGGCTCACCCACAATAATAAGTGGAACTTCAACGTCAACCTTTTGGTCTTTAGATACAACCAGAAGATCTACGTGAAGGATGTCCCTACTAACTGGGTGTAACTGCACAGACTTCACCAAGCAAAGCTGCTTTTCGCCGTCATAAGATACTTCAACAATAGCGTTCGCTGAGTCCTTGACGATCAAAAAGACATCGTGACCAGGCAGATCCACGTGTACAGGGTCAAAACCTTTACCAAACAATACGCCAGGTACTTTTCCAGCGCGACGTGCGCGACGAGCCGGGCCTTTTCCAGTTTCGGTACGGACCTCTGCTTTTAGTGTTGCAGTTTCATTAGCCATAATGGCTCCTCTCAATCAACAGCGTTCAGCGCGCCGGAGAGAGAATCCCTGCCGATAACGGAGTTAACACTCCCTCGCCGGGGCAACTCTGCAAGCCTATGTTTTTCAGGCAACTCCGTCAAACATGGATGTCACAGATCCGTCTTCAAATACTTCGAAAATTCCGCGGGCCAACAGGGGCGCTATTGGAAGAACTGTTAATTGTTCAAATCGCTTATTTTCGCTAATAGGAAGGGTATCTGTAACGATGACCTCAGAAGCTTTTGACGCCTCCAAAATCTCTGGTGCCGGATCTGAAAGTACCCCATGCGTTGCGGCAACAATCACATCTTTGGCACCCTCTTTGTAAAGGACTTTCACTGCCTCTGCGATTGTTCCCCCAGTATCAATCAAATCGTCAACCAAAACGCACTGTCGGCCGGCAACGTCACCAACTACGCGATTGGCAACCGCAACATTTGGTCTTGATGTGTCCCGAGTTTTGTGAACGAAAGCCAGCGGGCAGTTCCCAAGCTTTGCTGCCCACTTTTCTGCCACACGAATGCGCCCAGCGTCTGGAGAGACGACAGCTACGTTCTTCAGATCGATTCGCCCACGAACATAATCCACAAGGACCGGCATAGCCCACAGATGATCAACAGGCCCGTCAAAAAAACCTTGGGCTTGAGCTGCATGTAGATCAATGCTCATAACGCGGTCCGCACCAGCCGTCATTTACATGTCGGCCACCAATTTTGCGGAAACTGGTTCCCTGCCCTGGTGCTTCTTATCCTGGCGTGAATACGGATAAAACGGTGCCACTGCAGTGATTCGTTTTGCCGATGCACGTTTAGCAGCATCAATCATGATTAGCTGCTCCATTAACCATTTATTTATTGGTGTGCTCATCGATTGCAAGACAAAAACATCTGCGCCACGTACTGACTCATTGAATCGAACGTAAATCTCACCGTTGGCAAAATCATAAGCGGTTGTGGAGGCTACCTCCGTACCAAGTGATTCTGCAACTGCCTCTGCTAAGGCCGGATATGCCCGACCGGACATCAAAACTAGCCGTTTCTCACCAGTTGTGATGATGCTGCTCATACCGGAATGCCCTTCCGCTCGCTCTCGATCATTGTAAGCCGACGCTACAGTTCTTGTCCGTAATGACTTCAAATGGTCCAACTGTGACCCCGGCTTGCACCACTGTTTCACCCTTGAGCACTGTGAAAGGTTCAACCCGACTATCTGGTTCTAGCCTGACCGTTACATCTATGCTTGTTGATTCAGGGTCTACCACTCGGGCCCCGGCCAGCATAAACTTATCCAACAGACGTCTGTTCAAGACGCGTCGAAGACCCGCCAGTTGCACCAAGTCGTTACAGCCCTCAGCCTGCCAATTGTCCTCAAGCTCAAATGCTTGGACGACAAGGCCTGCTTTGTCTGCCAGTTCCACCACGTCAGTCAGGTATACCTCACCTTGATCGTTGCTTCTGCCTAGCCCCTTCAAGGTCTTTTCTAAAAACTCCCGGTCAAACGCATAGATGGCAGCATTTATTTCCTTTATTGCCAGCTCATCACGTGTTGCATCGCGATGTTCAACAATGCGTTTCACGCGTTGCCCTTCGCGGACAACCCGTCCATACCCCGTTGGATCTTCAACAATAGTTGTCATTAACGTCACAGTGGCCTGGTTTTGTTCATGACGTTCAAGCAGTTTTCTTAGCGTCTCTGCCTCTAAAAGCGGGACATCGCCTGATGTAACTACAACAGTATCGCCAAGGTCTAATGACATGTTTGCGGCAGTATCTAAAGCACACTGCACGGCTCTTCCAGTACCAGGAATCTCATCTTGATCTGCAATGATCACGCCTGGACGTACCCGCTTGGCCTCAGCAGCAACTAGGTCCCTTTCATGCCTTACAACAGTAATGACGTGAGAAGGGTTCACACCCTCAGACGTAAACAAAGCATGTCCAAGAAGCGAGCGACCACAAAGATCATGAAGAACCTTGGGTAGCTCTGACTTCATTCGCGTCCCTTTGCCGGCCGCAAGAACTATGACAGAACAGCCCCTCACCCTATCCCTCTCATTTGCAGTTGCTCCGCCTCCAGGACTCGAACCTAGACTAGAGGTACCAAAAACCCCTGTGCTGCCATTACACCAAGGCGGATTGCACGTGATGATTCTGCCATATGCAGACCACTAAGTCCTACTTCAGATTTGTGAATGAAATAACCAAGAGTCATCTACATCCGTATTTTCGCAGTTTGTGACATAAAAAATGCTACTCGTGCGATCAGCGTCCTTTTATAATGTGGACATGAATGAACCTGCATTATCTCTACGCCGCCTCGTGAAGGTATTTGGAAATACCGTTGCGGTTGCCGACTTGTCTTTAGATATTCCTAAAGGCTCTTTTTTTGGAATGGTCGGTCCAAACGGCGCTGGGAAGACCACTAGCCTCTCAATGGCTACAGGACTTTTGATTCCTGATCGTGGGACTGCTCTTGTAGAAGGTGTTGACGTCTGGCAAGACCCTGTAAAGGCGAAGCAACTTCTGGGGGTAATGCCAGATGGAATGCGAATCTTCGATCGAATGTCTGGTCCTGATTATCTAACTCATGTTGGGATGCTTCGCGGACTGCCAAAAGATGTTGCGCGGGGGCGAACCGCAGAGTTACTTTCAGCACTCGACTTACAGGATGCGGGAAAGAAAATCATTGCCGACTATTCTGCTGGCATGGGCAAGAAAATTGCGCTGGCAGCAGCCCTTGTTCACGGCCCCGATGTGGTAGTTCTGGATGAACCATTTGAGTCGGTCGATCCGGTTTCTTCTGCAAATATTCGTGAGATTCTAAAAGCATTTGTTGCCCGAGGCGGCACTGTGGTGCTGTCCAGTCACGTAATGGACACGGTTGAAAAACTCTGTGATCACGTTGCCGTCATAAATCGAGGACATGTAATCGCAGCCGGAACAGTCGAGGAAGTCGCTGCTGGCAGCAGTCTTGACGAGCGCTTCGCTGAGCTGGTTGGCGGGCGTCACGTAGAAGGGGGCCTCTCTTGGCTCGGCAACTAGCCGCAATAAAGCTGCGCTCTATGTGGGGAGCGCTACGCGCACAAACGTATGTCCTGGTACTTTCGTTGATCGCCTATGTATATGGTTTCTTTATGGTCGGCATGGCCGTGATTGGGCTAGTTGCTTTGGGGATCTTGGGCTCAGAGCTAACGCCACCAGTTCTTACAGGTGTTGGCAGCCTCTATACCCTTGGTTGGATCTTGGTGCCAATCATTATGGCAAGTCAGGATGGCACACTTGACCCAATAAAACTGACGCCGTACACGTCAAACAGCCGTAAGCTAGCTATTTCTCTGGTCCTTGCGGGGGCCGTTGGAGTCGGTGGCATTTACTTTTTGATGGTGCAAATTGGCCTCATCGTCTCATGGACCATTTTCGCTGGTGGCACTGGTCTTTGGTCATCCATACTTGGAAGCGTACTCGGAAGCGTTTTGGCTATGGTCTGGTTTAAAGCTATGGGAACTTGGCTTGGAAAACGAAAAGTGACTTCTAACTCAGCCAAAGAACGCAGGGGGATAATTGTTGGCCTTTTGTTCGTTTTGGTGTTTATTCCACTCCTTTATCTTGTGCCTTTGTTAATGCAAAATTTAGACTTTGACGCACTTATTTCTGGTTTCCTTTATCTCAAGTGGACGCCTTTTGGTGCCCCATGGGGGCTTGCTGGGGCTGCTAGTAGCGGAGATTGGCTAGGGTTCATAGTCATGCTTCTCATTAGCTTTGCCACGATCGCTTTGGGCTGGTGGCTTTTGCGCTCCCAACTGGGGCCTGCAATGGTCGGGCGTAAGGGGCCGATTTCTGCCGAGGCCGAAGCGGCTATCCGCGAAGGCCGCTCGTTGATCAATCCCGATGAGGAAACCCGTCAAGTTCCTGGCGATGCAAACTCACCCAGGTATCTTCCAGGCGTCGAAAAGTGGGAAGCCATTGGGCTTTCAGGTCCAACTGCTGCTGTGGCAGAGCGCACGAAGATATATTGGATTCGTGATTCACGGCTGACTTTTTCATTATCAAGCGTACTCATGATTGTGATCATGGCAGTTATTCTTGATTTAGGTTTACTAAACAGGAATATGTCAGAATCAGCAAACCTGGCAATGCCAGGTTCTTTCCTCATTCTCCTTGGTGCGTTTGTTTTGGGTCAGGTTGCTGGCACTTTGTTGCAGTATGACTCAACCGCATTTTGGCTACATGTGTCAACTGGCATTAGTGGGTTTAGAGACCGGTTAGGCCGCTTTGTTCCAACGGCAATAATAATGATCATTTTACTTGCTATTTCAATAGTCATTTACGGCACTATTTCTGGAAAAACATGGACCACTATTGGCTATATGATGGTCGGTTCATTGTTATTGTTTGCATGCTGCACTGCTGCCACCACTGTTATTGGTTCGCAGTGGGTATATCCCGTTCAGCCCCCTGGGACCAGTCCGATGTCTACCAAAGGAACCGGACAGTTTGGGATAACGATGCTGGTTGGTATGCTCCAGATGTTGGCGGGTATCGTCATCGCCGCTCCACCCGGCGTATTCCTCATTTGGGCATATGCTACAGAGGCTAGTTGGGCAATCTTTGCTTCACTTTTTGCCCTTTTGTGGAGCGTTGGTATGTCATTCTTGGGAGTTTGGCTTGGTGGGCGGATTCTTGATCGCTCTGAGGTGGAAGTGCTGACGAAGATCAGAAGCTGGCCAGGACATGGGGTCACGGCTTAATGGCTCATCTTCTGGGCGCTCAGGATGTACGGGTTGAGTATCCGACGTCGGTGGTTTTTGATGGGATCACTGTTGGGATTGGCGAGGGCGACAAGATTGGCGTTGTTGGTCCCAATGGAGAGGGTAAGACAACGCTCTTGCGTGTCCTGTCTGGTGAGCAAAAACCCGATTCGGGCGTGGTAATTCCTCGTTCTGACCTGCGCATTGGATATCTTCCGCAAGCGGATAACCTTGATCCAGAAATGACTGTTTCTACAGTCGTGGTTGGTGATACCGCGGAACATGTTTGGGCTGGAAATCTGCAGACTAGGCAGATTATTGATGGCCTTGTGGGTGACATACCTTGGGATGCTTCAATAAAGTCTCTCTCTGGCGGTCAGCGCCGCCGCGTTGCTTTGGCTGCATTGTTGGTTCCTGATTGGGATGTGCTAATCCTTGATGAGCCAACGAACCACTTGGACCTTGAAGGCATTACTTGGCTTGCCTCTCATTTGAAGACGCGTGGCGCGCTCATAGTTGTCACCCACGATAGGTGGTTTTTGGACGAGGTCTCTAATGCGACCTGGGAAATCCATGACGGGATTGTGGAGCCTTTTGAAGGTGGTTATGCGGCTTATGTTCTGCAAAGAGTCGAACGCGATCGCATAAAGGCGGCTACTGAGGCGAAGCGGCAAAACCTTATGCGGAAGGAACTTGCGTGGCTTCGCCGCGGGGCACCCGCCCGAACCTCAAAACCAAAGTTCCGCTTGGATGCGGCTGCAGCTCTCATTGAAGATGTTCCTGAAATGCGCAACTCTATCGAGCTGCAACGACTTGCTACTGCACGTTTGGGCAAAGATGTTGTTGATTTGCTGGACGTTGGGATGCGCTTTGATGGCAATCAAGTTTTGGAGGACGTGACTTGGCGTATAGCACCTGGTGAGCGCGCTGGTATTTTGGGCGCAAATGGTGCTGGTAAGTCAACGTTGCTGAACATTATTTCTGGAGAGCTTTCCCCAACATCTGGCCGGGTCAGGCGCGGAAAGACTGTTCAACTTGGCGTTCTTGATCAAGAGTTTCGGATCCTTGTAGATATTCGCGATAAAAGGGTTCGCGAAGTACTTGCAGAGACAAAGACCTTATTTGAAGTAGATGGCAAAGATTTGACGCCTGCCCAACTACTTGAGCGTCTTGGGTTTCGAAAATCTCATCTCTCTAGCCGTGTACATGAACTTTCAGGCGGACAAAAGCGCAGGCTTCAGCTGTTGCTCACACTTCTTGAAGAGCCAAATGTTTTGATTCTTGATGAGCCCACAAATGATGTAGACACAGATATGTTGGCGGCCCTTGAAGATCTTCTTGATTCTTGGCCAGGTACGTTATTGGTGGTTTCCCACGACCGGTATTTGTTGGAGCGCGTCACAGATCACCAATACGGCATTTTAGACAAAACGCTGCGGCACCTTCCTGGTGGCATAGATGAGTACTTGAAGCTGCAAGCTGACAGTAAAAAGACACCTTCCAAACAAGAAACGACCTCCACGCCCAATGGCCCCTCAATGGGCCTTGTTGGCGCAGAACTGCGGGCAGCTCAAAAGGAACTGTCCTCTTTAGAGCGGCGCATGGAGCGCCTCGAAAAGAATATTGCAGACGTCCACACCAAGATGGCTGACCACGATCAGAGTGATTACGAGGGGCTACAAAAGTTTACGGTTGAGCTCGGGAGCCTGAAGGCGGAGGCCAGTGAACTTGAAGAACACTGGTTGACGCTCAGTGAGCAACTTGACTGATTCGTGGGTTTTGCAGCCCTATATCCAAAGCTCACGGGTAGTCAAGCCCCAAAGCAGTGGATCAAGAACCCGGAAAGGAGATATACCCCTTTCGGTCAGTTCATCTGAATGCTGTGGGGGCTCTCCAACAGCTGAGACCGCAAAATGCCGGTATGCGCGAATCCTGTTGTTACTTTGTGCTTCTCTTGCCTGATTGGACAATGATGATTCGTTTAGTTGCTCAAGCAGTCCAGATATTTCGGCGTCCAAGAACTGACTGTCTTCCTCAAAACTTTGAATGGCTGCCTTCGGATTACCTGTTGGCCTGAACATTGTGTCATCACGGGAAAAATGAGCTGCGGGATTCGCCATAGTTACGGCATAAGAATTATTGCCTTTTGGCAGGTGGTGCAAAGCGTCAAACTTCCCCACAGCTAATGCCAAAACACCTTTTCCACCATTCATTAACTGCAAAACTGTAGGTAATACTTCTGCAGCGCTCTTCCCAAGCCTGGTGGCGTCCACGTCTGGGGTTATGCCTTTGAGAACGCGTGGAATGTTCGGGAGCACAGTGGGATCAAACATGAAGATAACCAGATCGGCTTCACGCACATAACCAAAAGCATTGGATACCCCGACAGCCCTTTCTAAATCTTCACCAGCCATATCTCTAATACAAATAAAGATATTAGGAGAGCCTTGTCCTTCTGAGACATGCCAAATCAGCGCATCCCTTTGGTAGGCAGAACCTCCATCTGCTTGAGGCGGCGTACCCATTGGAGGTTGGTTGTGTTTAAAAAGTGGCTCGAAATAGTTCAGGTCGTATTGGTCTCTGGTCCCGGTCGTGTACGCATTCATAATCCGCCCGTTTCGTTCCGCATACCGTCGCAATACATCGATGAGCACACCGATATATACAGTTTTTCCGGCACCGCGTGCACCACCCACTGCGATAGTGAATGTTCGCGCACTCCTCCAGCCTTGAGGTAAATCGTAGGCACACTCAGGGCAGACTTCTTGGTTTGCATATTCATGGCACCCGCTGCATGGGATTGCGCTTGGAAAGCGGCCTTCAGTACTTTGAGCAACCATTACTGGTGGAAGCGAAATATCAAAACCCCGGTTCTTGCCATGAAAGTCATCGGGCCGCTCACGGCACTGCCCTGAAGTACACCGGAAGGCAATTTCAGTTTTTGGAAGCTCCTTAAAACATTCTGGACAGGCCGTCATATTGTCACCTCTGATTCTTTTTCAACGGATTTGCACAGCCATTTAATTAAGGGCTCTAAGAAGTTTTCCGTTCCATCATGTTGCGCTTGTTTGTTTATGAGTTGTTCGCGGGCGGCATTCGAGATTCCAAAACAGCCACCACCAAAGTATTCTGCGATCTCTTCGCCACTGACTAATAGCGATTCGATTTTGGAAGTAAAAGGGGGAATATCAGTTACAAGGACAACCCGGCTTCCACCACCTGGCAGGTTTTGCACTGTTCCTTCGATTCCTCCTTGTTTTCTGTCTGCGGCTTCCAATGGCCTCCAAACAGGAATGTGCGAGGCCGTTCCTTCACAAAAAGCTGTCACAAATTCCCGCAGCCCTGTCACCACATCTTCAAATCCCCGCATTGATGGGGACGTATCAACAAAGAAATCTGTGACCGTGACAACTGGGGTTTCCCCTTGCACCTCCTTCGATCGATTGGCATGCCAACCACCGATTCCATCTGCGCTTGTGGTTTCACTTGGGCTAAGAAAGACACCGCGATCAGCTGCCACTAGGACGCGCGCTAGCTCGGCGCGCATCCTGCCCCCAACAGGAACTCCTGCAACCAAAAATGAGTTATGAGTTCCGCCAACGGTGATTTGGATGTTGGCCAAAACCCCATCAGCGAATACTTCCTGCGTTGAAGACAAGGACGCACAGACCGTGTACTCGCCGTTTGGCAGCTCAGTCAATGGCAAAGCTACCCTTTGCTGATGCCCCATTCTTCTGGTTTTGTGTTCGGCTCCGCTTATCTCAATCGCGCAAGCGACATCGTTTGATACGGCAAGTTCTAACTCAAGGTGGCCAGACACGTTACGTTGAAGTAGGACATCATCCCACTGGCCATAAGCAAGGTTTTGTATAACCATCAGTTTGATCTCCTAAACATCCTGAGTTTTCTTGGAAATAATGACCATGATCCGGCCGTATTCTCATGCAACCAGTCCGCTGCATCTTCTCCTTTTATTTGTTTGAGTAAAAGTTCTCTTGTCGATTCTTGTTGTTCCTTGCGTAAAACTCGAAAACGTGATTGAAGGATACGAATCACGGTGTCTGCGGTGCTTTGAACTGAGACTTGTGGAAACTTAGCATAAAGAGATTTACGAGGCGTCATGGGATCATTCGGCGCGGAAGTCGAGGGCTCGATTACATTTCTATTCTTGTACACATTTACAACTGCATTCATTAGTGCGTTGCCAACTTCTGTTTCTTCGGGAAAGAAAATCTTATCAATCTCTTCTGGCGACATGGCACAAAGCCGCGTCACATCAGCATATTCCCACTGAAACTTAATCGGGATATTTTTTTGATCATTTGCCCACGCGTGTATTATTCTGAGCGCGGCAATTCTTGCTCTAATACTTTCCGTTTTCTCATCTAAGGTTTCGGAATCAATTTTCTGACATGCTGCCGCGCTGACTAAGACTTCAATTGCGTCTTCTAAATGACTCACTTTATCAAGCGGAGTGGATGTAACCTGTAAGAAATTGTCCCAACTAGATAAGAGCGCTGCGCCGCTGCCAACACTCATGGATGAGCCACTGAGCACGGTGTCAGATGCCTGTTCTAGATATTCTCTGGCCGCCTCTGTTGCCTGCTGGCTGCCAAACTCTCGCAAAAATACAGTGGCCAGCCACAGGTCTTTTTGCTCTGGTTCTAGATTGTTCAAAGTATTGAGGTCGGAAACTGAACACCATCGCTTGAACAGTTCATCATGGGACGGCGAAATACTAAACGGTACTTCAATTTTTTGAAGCATACTAACAACTTTAGGCATTACCATTGAACTAACAGTGTGCGAATTTGACAATATATATGACACTGCAACTAAAGGTGCCGAATCTATATCAACACCTGACATCAACCATTCATATTCCCGGGCCTCAAACCCAATTGGAAGAACCAACTTACGGTTCGATGAAACGTTACTTAAGATACGGTTACTGATATATGTAAGTAACGACTGCCTGTACTTTGAAGCAACAGTTAGTGTAAATGCATCTTCTTGAATTCTCTCTGGAATTTCTGGATCTAAGAACTGGCCAATAAGTGTCCAGTATCCATCGGGAGGAAAGCGAATATTATCTGTTGAAAAGCTCTGCAAAACATAATGCGAAGACCGTGCCAAAGAGTTATCGTTTCGTTCTATCGTTAAAAGTGCGGCCTCGATAAGGTCATTAAGTACAGCATCAGACTCATTTGCACTCCACTGTTCCATTATGATTTTGATATTTGGATGCTCAGGCCGGCGCGAACTAAGCCAAAGGAAATCATTTGCACCTGCGAACGCGAACTGTTTGGCAACCGACTTCATCAGCAATGTCACGTTTGTTGGAACTGAAGACAGCAATAACTGCTGCCATTCTTCAGGGCTTCTCTCTTCCTTAGACAGATGATCCGCAGCCAATCGCTGAAAAAACCGGTTTTTACACCATGCGTCAGTGTCGCATTCAAGAAGATCTCTGCTTATGGCAAGGCTTACACCCACCGATTCTCGCTCATTCATTGAGCCCAAAATTGAATCATCGTAAACCGCTGACAGCGTCACTGCCCAAGAGCGAGTCAACCCGGTCTGGTCAGAAATCAACGCAGTCACGTCTTCGATGACGTCTATCACCTGCGAATAGGACTCTTCACTGGTAAGTAACACTTGAAGTAAGAATCCAAGTGGGCTAGAAGGCTGAAACGGCACCTTTGCCACCACGTGAACACGCGCTTCATTGTTGTCGATGCTCACCACATCATCTTCAGGAACACAGATGAGGTCAAAACCTTGCCTGAGAATATCATTTAGGTTTGTTTGGTTTGCTACTCTCTCTAACGTCGACCAGCCTAGTCCCCGCGCAGCCAGTGGCGTCATTAATCTACAAAGAGAAGCAATCCAAAGTGCAGATTCATCGGTGCTTTGCACAGGAACAATAACCATGGGGGCATCAGGCCCCGCCAAAACGATTTCAGCCATTTGGCAGAGCATTGAAAGATTCCCTGGCACAGACAAAAAGTCGAGTATTCGAGCGCTAGACACATCAGTGCCTGCAACAATGCTCTCCAGGTGCGGCAACTTACTGTCTCTGACCGCATTCGGCCCAAATGGGGCGAGCCACCAAGGTGCCCTCCAGGAATCTACCGTAAACCCCGTCGCGTCTGCATCATGACCTACCTCAAGAACCACATGATTACAGGTATTTACCCTACGAGTCGTGTCTTTTCCAGCAGGCGCAGTATGCAAAAGAGCCGTGCCCCACTTGGTTGGCAGTTGTACCAATCTTCGATCCGCCTCGTCAATTTCTTCAATAGACGGAAAACCATCCAGCTCACGAATTGGCTTAAGCTCCGCACGAAGATTACTCAAAAGGGCCGCAACCTGCTCTTCACTAAGCCCCTCTGTTTGCTCTTTAACGCGCCAACCAGATAAAGGTACCCCCTCAACAACTTCATCGACAGACGTGTAAATGAGCTGTTCAATCACGAAATCTACCCCACTTTCAAGTTATCTAAGGACGGATCTACTAACGCATACCGTTCAAGACTCCGATTGGGATCCGCATCTTGGTTGGATTGAGGATTCGCATAAACCATTAGGCGGTAATACCCGCCCGTTTTGTTTCCATAGTCGAAATACACGCTAAGATCGCCCTCCGAGGGCGCATAAAACCAAGACACTGGTTGTTCTTGAACCTGTTTACTTGGTTTCGTTCTAAATACTTGTATGTGCTCGCCATCTTGCCAACTAAGTGGCAACCGGTTGGGATTGTGCACCAATACGAATGCAGGCAGTGCCTCTGGTGGGCAGACACCCGATACTGCTTGAATGTCTATTGAGGCATACTTTTGCCCCGCAAATCTACCAATCTTGCCAAGAATCGGCGGTTTAATCGCATAGTTGTATCCCCAAAGCGGCAAAACATCAATCGATGATGGCTGACTCTCAATCTGTACACCTGCATAATGGCTTACAGCCACCAGGTGGAGCGTTGCCCCCTCTGGTGGTAGCGGCGGGTCCAAAACGAAACCACCATTACGCTCATATTCTTTACTTTCAATGTGCCTATCAGCTACGGCGCTCTTTTCCACTTGACCCAGCGGCGTCACATGAAGGTTCACACTGACAGCATCACCAGGCCATGCAAAAGTCACCAGCTGCCACTGGAGTCGGTTTACAAGTGTGAGTCCCTCAATCTCTCTTGTCCTCACTTGCGTGATAGTGCGACCAATCGCCGCCGCAGTACCTATTACTGTCACTGGTGTGAGGTAGACGGTGTCCCATTCTTCACCTGAGAGCCACGCAACCGAGTCCATTGAACTGCGAAGGCTCTGTTCACCATCGACATCCTCATATGCCTGCCCAATCGGGTTTTGCAGCAAGAAATTTTCGCCCAAACCTGCTTCCTCAAGCCTTTCAAAAGCGATAAATTCTTTGTCTGCCGCTTCAGGACTTGGAGGCGTTGGTGTCCGAAATATCAGAACCTCACCTGTTGTCGGTGCCGTCCACTCCAAGGACCACAAGTTAGTATTTTCTTGTTTTGGAGTCGCTTCTAGATCATCAACTTTGTGAGGGGTTTCAGCGACTACCGTCATGGAGTCGACCTCAGGAGCCGAATACTCCATTAGCCCATCAATTTCTACACAAACGGCAGCAACATAACTGTATGTGTGCCCTTCAAAAACATCACTATCTTGGAACCCCCCAGAAAACCCGAAACCACGATCTGGAAGAGGGTGAGCTAACCAACGCTGCGCGCCCATGTATTTTGCCCGCGACTGGCCTTCCGGGAGCCTAGATACTTTCACTTGCACGTTTGACCCAGGCGGTGACACGACAGCAGGCCACTTCCCCAAGATAGAGCCATCACTAAACGTCAGGTTCAAAGCTTCGATGGGTTGCACATATAGTGTGCGCGCAACTTTCCTTCCCTGTTGAAGGTACTTACTTCCATCGCGTGGTTTTGGATATGCCCACACCGTGACAAAACGGAAAGGGGTTTCAAGATCAGCCCTGTCAATAGCCGCACCGGTTTCTACGACCGCAATCTCTTCGCTGTCATCAGGATTGAACGGCTCCTCATAATCCGACACAACGACCCGGTAAACCATTCCCTCTTCACGCGGCCACTCATACTCAAGGCGCTCATCGCGGCGGGTTACGCGTACCTGCCCCCATCCTTCTACCTCAGGCTGATTGTAATCATAAGACGGGAAATCCCATTCCAAGGGTTCTGGCTGCCTTAACTGGGACGGTGAAACTGGCGCTGTTTCAGGTGACACTGATTCGTCTAATACCTGTAAAGCGTGTACCGGTTCAACTTGTGTAAACCCAACTTGTACTGGTTCAGCTAGCATAGGTTCGCTTGGTACT
>DAIOFF010000013.1:13855-22200 GCA_036745855.1 Scrofimicrobium sp.
GGTACTGAATCAACCGGTAGTGGGTCGGCCAGCGCAGGCTCGGTTGTGGTGGGTTTGATTATCTCGGTTTTTACCGGCACCAGTTCTACTGGTACTGGTTTAAACTTCGATGTATCCCTATCTTCAGATTCCTCATGGCGCAGATTCTCACCTGAGTTAAAAATTTGGTTTAGTGCCCAAGCCATCGTTTCAGCAGGTGTTTTATCTTCAAAACTTCCGCTTTGAGCTAACTGCGGAAATGTCGTTGTTGTTTCATAGGAAATGGTCCCAGTTGAGTCGACTGTTCCATGCTGCAGCGCATCGGTGATTAGGCTTTCAATCTGTGTTGTCGTGAAAGTTTGCGAGGTTTGTGGTGAAGAACTTATGTCGTTTACTATCGATTTCGTATAAGACACCACCTGTTCTTTTTCTTCTTGAGAGCCACTAGTCAGGATTCTTCGTAAGTGTGAAGCATTAGGGGCAGGGGCGCCAGGTTCATCCTTCTGACTGAAAAATGCTTTGGCCTCACCTAATGGATCATAGTGGTGGTTCAGAAAGTCTGTCACAGGCACCACAACACTGTCCCAAAGGTGATGCTTTGAGTCCAAAATTTCCCGAAAAATCAAAGCGGGATCAAAATAAATACTTCCAGATTCTGTTGCCTTTCCCAAGCGTTGAATCGCAGAGTACTGTCGCGGACGAATAGATTCCTGAATAATCGCCGGTTGCTGGTTTACCCAATCAAACATAAGGTCTACAAATGACACGTTGCTAACCCACCTTTCTTGTCGAGCCCAAACCTGTAATAAATGACTGCATTCCAGATCTCTTTAGAACTCAAGGGCATCATCCGTTTCAAGATGCGTAGGACCATCCTGGACTCGCTGATATATGAAATCCTCTGGTCCCAGTGCTTTAGTTGACTGGATTAAAACCATCGTCGTGCTTAGTCCTGAGGCCTCTTCGGCAAACCAATCTTTCGATGAATCAATAATTCGCCCCTCATTCGCAATACCTGCTTCAGAAAGCACACTGCCAACCACCATCCCCATGTATGGGCTTTCAAGGTCACGTCGAAAATCTGACAATGGACGATTGCCTTCAACAGTTTTGAGGCCTAGTTCTGGCATTTGGCCTTGACCAATCAAATCAAGACAGTGATCCCAAATCTCTTGACCTCTAGAACTCAAAATCCCGGTTTCCTGAACCCCCTCAGCCCAGTTGCTCAGTGCAGAACCGTGCGTCCCACTGTCATTTTCTAGTTTTAGAGTATGGGCAGTCTGCCATGCATAAAGTTGATCTGGTGACAAATATTTCGTGACCGTTTCTTCGAATGCCTTCCATGCTTCGGTTAGCCAACCTACGGGGAATGAACGCGCCCTAAGTATTGCCCCAACGTTTGCCAGCGCTTTTTCGTCAGCCGTAACTTGTTGCACATCAACATTGTCTGGTAGCTCACCGTTTTGCAGGACATGCGCTCTAGATACTAAGTCATCGCCCAATGGGTCAGCGACAAACGAAGACAAAATACTAGCCCAACATGTGAACTGCGCATATGCATCTGCAATGGCGCCTAAATCATCCAATGCTAAATGCAAATGCTCCCTCAGCTGCTCAACTCGTTCGCTTTCCCGTTCGCGCCTATGTAAGTAAAGAAATACTTTTCTGCGCAAAGAGATGAAAGAAACCAGTGCACCAATCAGCCAACTAACGACTGCAATGACGCCAATCCAAATGACAACTTTCCAGTCGATTACCCCAAAACTTGCAAGAATCACTGCAACAACGGGCAACAAAGTTAGCAATCCCAAAAGGATCCTTTGCACCACAGCATTGCTTCGTTGTGCTTGTTCAACTTCAGGATCTGTAGATTCCCCATCTAGCCTGTCAAGTTCGGCGGCACTTTCAGATATTTCGTTTTGCGTGTGGTCCCACCAAGCCCCTAAATGCCTGCCGATTCTTGGAAGAAAACACTGCTCATTTTCACGCCTCCAGTTCATGATTTCGCGAACCCGCTCAACAGCAGCTGCCCTCGATGGTCCTCCTTCACTGATGGTCTCATCCAAGCAATCAAGCACCCAGCTAATCTCACGGTCATCCCAAGATTTCATCTTGGTTCCGGCCGGTAGCCTGCCAATTTGCTCGGGAATAACGTACTCGGTTTGTATCCCAGCCCCTATGCCTATCACGCGGGTCCTATCAGGAACGTATCCATTTCCAGAGCTGACACCGAGGCCCCCATACGGTGAACCATCAAGCAAAGAAATGCCACACCCACAAAGATCTGTCCACATTGATGCAGTGTTTCTGGTCGAACGACCCAGGTCATTCGGCCCCCTCTGAGATCCAGTAGCACCCACATACTGAAGCCCGGACATTACTTCTTCCCAGTGTGCTGGACGCCCCAAACCGTCAACTTTTCCGACAATGACTTGGTAGGCAGACTCATCGCCAAAGACGGCGCGAGTCGTAGAAGAAGCAACTCCGCTTTTGAGTTGATTGACTTTTCTGGCAATCCACTCTTGCGGTGCCGACTTTAGAGAGGCCCAAATGAAGCTAAAGAACATTTTCAGCGCAGCCCAGAATCCAACATTTTGCACGGGATGCGGCGGCACCATGACTATTGGTCTTCGCAGTGTTCTCTCATGTTTTTCGGCCCACTCATCAGCGGCGCGAACACAGACTGACTTGTAGTCGGAGAACTGCATAATAGGTTGTCCCACGCTGTCATTTCTTGTGGGACACGGGAACTGAACCGACATATCCAGCACTTTGTCCCTAAGATTGTCCTCAACGCCTGCAGCATCAGTAATCCGCACATATGTTTTTGATACCCTAGTGAAACTCGCATTTGTCACTTGTTGCGTGTCATTTGGACCTTCCGTAACGACCCCCGCAATTCCCCCCTGAGCCATCAGCGCAACCGCTATTGCGCCCGGAACCTTGCTAGGTTCAGTCCACCATGGGACCCCCTGAAACTTGGGGTCACCAGTGGCTTCAGGCGATAACATGACGTTATGCCACCCTTGGCGTCCAAGGTTTGTTGATGTTTCTGGAGAATCTGTCCAAGGAACCACAACGCGAACGCGTTGCAGGACAGTCCCACCAGGAACGGCAATTCCTTGATAAAAATATTCAGCTACTTCACTAAGTGAATCACCCTGTTCGTGGCCAACTGGGACCACAACAATTAGCCTGACCAAAGTCACATCATGCCGATTCACAATGCCAGCGACTGAGGTCAAAAAGGGAATTCCTTCTTGAATCCAAATCGCATGCGGATCATTTTTGTCTGCCGCCGCATCTGGATTTTCTGGAGCCTCAATCCACGCAAAAGGACCAGCAAGGCCAAGTTGCGACAGGTCACCAAGCGCTGCAAGAACCGAACGCTGACTTCGTGGGGCAACAAAAATGGTAACCGCACTCATTTTAGAACTCCATGTCCAAATCGTTACCTGCAACGCCAGGCATTCGTGGGTCTTCTAAGGGGCTTGTAACATCAATCAGAAAATCCAATGCATCGCGCATTTCTGCAGCAAAATCGACTATCTTCGGCGTCTTGGCAACCCGGTCTCGCTTCGAATAGTTTGTAAACATTTCTGGACCATCCAAGACTCCAGCATTTGGAAGATACCTATTTTGAATTTGGAGTCTAGCCTCAGAAAACCACGCTACCAGTTGATCCCGGCGTTCCGTGAAAGTCTCTAGCTGATCAATATTCTTTTTCGGAGGTTTTGCACCAGTCCCTAATGAACCTTCAACCAAGAAATCGCTGATTAAATTTGCTGCAAATGGTGCCTCACTCAGCGTAACAGTGGGATTATTGCTACCGGGATCTGAGTATTTCCGCAAAATATTATATGCAGAAAATGCATTCAATCCCCCATCTTTTGTATTCAAATATGCAAGGACTGAAGACTCAAGTACTACTGCGAGCCATTCAGTAGAAACTAGCATTCGTGATGGTGGTGTAAGCTGCGGAGCTGGAAAATCTACCCACTGACGGTCGCTAGGGTCCCATATTCGCACAGACTGGCGGTCACTATCCGGAAGCCTTTTTGGCACCTCAATTCCCCCGCATGCCATAGCTATCATCCAGCCGCGAATCATCGCCTTTCGTTCTTCATCACCAAAGGGAATAGCTCCAGGCAATGGACGACTCCGTTTCCACCGCCAGAAGTTGATGATGCTTTCCGCATTTGTGGAAACAGCATCATACTTCTCTTTTACACTTCCAAGAATCCCTGTATAGGCAACTGGCAGCGCCTGCGGATATGAACCAAATAGATCAATACGAGTAACGTTTCTCGCGTTTACTCCATTTTGCGATGCAGATTGCAACTCCTTTAGAGTCTGTTGCTGATTGATAGAAGAATTATTCTCAATTTCTTTTACAACCTCAGCGTAAACACTATTAGCAGAACCAGTATTTACTGCACCTGTCTCCATAGGCTGAGGGAACGGGAACGCCGAAAAACTATACTGAAGTGTTGGCTCGCCTGGCATTACTTGCCTAAAAATCTCAGCATCTACACTACTAAGTGGTTGAGCTTTCAAAAGAGCCTCATGAATGGCTCCTTTTATTGCTTGCACACGCGCTGCTGTTTCGTGATCTGGCAAAGGCGCACTTACAAAATCATAAAGGGACTCTGTTGCAAACTTATCAAAAGCTTCACCTTTTCTGCCCACAAATGCTCTTGCACGTTCTAGGACTTCACCGGGGCGAACCCGAAGCCGGAATATTGCAGACCTTGCCGTGACATTACGTTCAATTTCTTGCATTCCTTTCGGAATCCAAGTCCTATTCACCTCGACAAGACTCATTCCTTCGTCTTCCTCAGAAGTGTCTCCGGCTGCCCTTGCCCATTCTCCGGTCAAAACCTCACTAACAGCCCACCTATAGGCATCGCTGACGCTCTTAGGGTCCCGTATGGAACCCTTTTCCCGCGCGGCAGCCACCGAATCAACAATATGTTCTTCAAACCTCTCCAGATATTCACTTGTCTTCATCAAAACAACTTCATTATCTGCAGCCCCGAAACGTAAAGGAATGGACTCCTCAACATAACTGTCACTATCTTTTGGTTCCGTTGGCCACTGAAGATAATTCTGAGTCTCAACATAGGCAACACCGACAGTGCTCGACTCAGTTTTCATTGCCTCAAAAAGAGTCCCAACCGCATTATTGACAGCAATCTTCATGGGCACCACGCCGTTATCAGCAAAGTCTGCCACCGCATCCGCCAACGGAACACAAGCAGCACCCAAGAACCATTGGAAGATATTTGTATTTAATGCGCGGCGCAACTCGGTTTCCAAATGAGCAAAACCGTCACCAGAAATAGTTGAGTTTTTCGACATTATAGAAATCTGTCCTGCAACAGAACTCGGAAACACCCAGGGCTCGGTAACCGGGAAAGCGTTTAGTTTAAGTAGCCTTTCCCGTATCGAAAGTAACTCTCCACTAGGCTTTGAAAGTTCATCTAGAACTCTTTCTGCGTAAACCAGACCATGTCTTGAAACCCATCGGCCGACCTCGCGATTCAAATCTTTGGACACTCTCTCAGTCCAATTCCAAACTTTTCGCAAAGCCACTGTCCGAAGATCATCTTTCATACGCGTACTTGAGCGGGCTAAATGCTCAGTGACCCACCTTTGCCACTGATCCACCGGTGTTCCAGGATCAATACGGCCAATTTGAGCAAGTACGTTATCTACTATTCCCTGCAAATGAGTTTGAATTGTCTGCTTTCCGCCCAACGCTTCAATAACCCAGCTTGAAACGGCGCTGTCAAAGCTAGAAGTGTTTCCCATGGTCAGCTGACCTACCACTGGAAGGCCAAGCCCCTCAATATCCTGAACACGATTTTGACTCCACAAAGTAGTCAATTGCATTTGGGTTCCTTGAGTATCGCCTTCCAACTTATGTCCGGCAACGCTGTGGTCAATAACGCGGCGCGATATCCGCTGCGCGGAATACTCTAAATACCTCTCACGCCCCAAAGATAATGAGGCATACCCAAAAGATGACCATGCAATAGCCCCAGGATCTCCAGATCCCCAAGCAACCACATTGTTCATGACACCTTGTATGTTGTTTGCGACGTTGTACTGCACAAAAGGACTTAGTGCATAACCTGAGATGAACCTGGCCAGTCCCCTACCTATAGAGCGAAAGACGCCCGTAGCAGAACCATCTCCGATAATGGCACCATTTTCACCACCAACGCGCCGCCCAATAGGAATAACACGTTTCAAGGATGCTCTTTGAGGAATCCTGACACCCAAACGGCCATACAGATCGCAATCCAAACGCGACACCTCGCCGTCACCGCCGATTTGTGCCGCAATGAGTTCGCCAAGCATGGCTAACGTGTTCCCCTGCATTCCTCCCGTTTGTTCGTCAGTAAGTCCAGTGAACACATCAGCGGTATACAAGTACGCAGCAATCTTATTGGCATCTATTCCAGGCATCGCTGCAGCCAAACGGCACACATCCAAGGTCATTGACGCCCCAGCCCCGCCTGCCATTGATGAAATAACCAAAACAATCGGCTCTCCACCCGTGCCAGTCAAAGGAACTGACCCTGCCCCTGGCAGCTTCTCAGCCACCTCCCGGACCAGAGCCTGACCACCTGCCGCATTCATTTTGCCAAGGGCCTCAGAAATTGCGTCCTTCACTGTGGATAGTTTGTTGAGGAATAATAGTCTGCCAATTGCTCGATACTGCCCCGCGCCCAAATCAACAGGAAAATGAACATCTGATGGTTCCCGCGGCATCCACGTGGCAGTATCGCGCAGTCCCGCATCCTGCAACAAAGAATTGGATATCCTTGCATCGACAACTCCATAACCGGTGCCACCAGCAACTCCGCAAGCGACATATTTACCGCCTAAATCACTTACTTTTGGGATGCCAGCTGAAGTGTTGTCTTCTTCCTGTACAGGCACATCAATGTTCAAGAATTGCCAGCACTGTGGAATCTCACTTATTCCATACCGTGACAGGTCTGCGCGCAATTGATCCATCATGAACGCGACAGTCTTGGCTCCTGACCCACCACACCCAATGACTAAGACCTTGTACATACTGTTGCCTTTCCCTGATTATCTAGATCCACGCTTTGTAAAACGTGTTGTTGCCGTGCCGTCATGATCTTTCGTCCTTAGCCCCAAGGACCAGGTGCTGGTGGAACACCTGCATTGTCATCATTACTTCCAGGTGCTGGATGCTGGGGTGGGCTAGGTGGATTTTCCAGATCACTTCCACCAGTTCCAAAGCTTTCGGCCTCAAACGGGTTTGCTGCGTTAGGTTGCTGTGCAGGGTAGGCCTCATCTGTTTGAGCCCACGGACTGCTTTCGCCTCCATCAAATGGCGACGCGGGCTGATCCCAAACCGCCAGTTCTTCCCCATCTGCTTTCTTAACGGTTTCTTCTGGCCGAGGGTTCGCCTCGCGAAGCGCAAAAATCGCTGCTGCCATTTCATTTCGAGCATCGTTCAAAATTGCATCAATCTCAGATGGAGCATTTGATTTTGCCATGATTATCACTGAGGCAGAATCAAGAGCATTTTGATCCAACACTGCAATCCATTGTCCCCTGAGGCTCACTGGAAGTTGTGCGTTGCCATTTTTAGTGCCCATGGAGGCGCTGGACACCGACAGGCTATCGCTAACAAGTTCCGCCCAAGGCGCCGACATAGGTGATAATCCCATTCTTGTTCGAATCTTGTATTTGCCAATGTTCAACGATTTTCGTCCCTTAGGTATGCTTCTCAAATCCATCAAGGCCGGGTTGACAACAAGATCCACTTGTTCATTTCGGGATTCTGGAACGCGCGCATTCACAACTGTGCAAGCTAATGGTCCTGGTGCAAGGCGTGAAGTGGCAGCCTTGAAAAGATACAGGGCACCAAGTGGAATACCAATACCTAACAATAAAGCAACAGTAAATGTCGCCCACGCAACGCCAGCATCAAGTGGCTTCTGCATCTCTGCGCCAAATGGGACTACAACCGATTCGTAGTCATCTAGATGATCGAATGCTGCCAAGTTCACGGTGATTGAACCAGACAAAGCCCCGCTCGCATTAGCCCCAGTTGACAAGACAAGGGGTAGCTCACCCTTCTCATCAGCTTTGACAGACACGCAACTGTCCGCCGAATCTGCCGATGAACTAACTGAGGGATCACTGACACCATTTGGAAGCCCCGTAAACTCGGTGCCACTTGAATCAATCCAAACACAACCAGGCCCGCTGATTTCAAGCGCACTGTCAGCTGTAGTTTCCTTCTCTAGAAACCCAAAATCAATAGAACCTGCGGTACTTGGAAAGTCCAGTGGCGGCTCCACTTGGGTCGAAGTCTC
>DAIOFF010000014.1:0-22052 GCA_036745855.1 Scrofimicrobium sp.
CCGGCTAAGGGCGAAACCCACCGGCTCAAATCGGCAGTCACCAAGTCAGCGATCAATGAGTGGATGTGGCAGGGACGCTGGGTGAAGCCTCGCCCATGTTGGCAAACCCCATCTATGTTGGAGCTTTACCTTTTAAGAAGCCAAGTAGGGCGATTGCCCCAGTCTTTGAGAGGGGATGGTTACGGTTGCCACATTTTGGGGATTGGATGCAAGAAGGACACCCATCTTCGCAAGGGCATTTCGCTACGGCCTGGTAGGTGAGTTCTAACCACTGCGCCGCATGGTTGAAGCCGTATGCTGCATACCCGGCGCCGCCTTGGAATGCGTCGTGAACAAATACTGTTGGCAGGTGAGTGTCGGTGTGTTCGGCGGTTGAGAGTCCTCCAAGATCCCATCGGTCACAGTTTGCAAGCAAAGGAAGCATGCCAATGGCCGCGTGTTCGGCGGCGTGAAGAGCGCCTGGTAGATCCGCCTCGGAAATACCAATTTCTGAAAGTGCCCCAGAGTTTAACGTGTACCACACGGAGATCGTGGGCATCAGCCTCTCAGGCATATTCAGTTCATGGTTTGAAATGAACTCAAGGCCTGGTAGTCGAAGCAGATCATAGTCTGTGGTCCGGTGCCCCACTTCGGTTGGACCGACAAACCAGGAGACGGTCCCATCTGGCGCGTGCCATTCCTGCTGGGTGCCAAGGATACGGACGCTGGTGTGGGTGCTTGCCCCCGTGCGCAGCGGCGTCGAAATAGGTTCTACCAGCGCAATCCGGGCAGTCGATTGTGTGTCGATTGGGCCAAGATACAGGCAGTGGTAGGTTTTGCCTTGATGGATATAAATCGCATCTGGGTGGAGTTCTGCATCTGCACGGTCGTTGGGGGCGGTTCCGATGATGGTTCCCGAGGCTTTTTCGACAACCTGAACGTCGCCACCTGAGCCACGAAGATCTGTCATGTCACTGGCCCGTTCCTGAAGGGTTGCATTCCAAAACCAGCGATTTCCTCGTTTACGCAAATAGTTTTGTGCCGTTAAATCATCCAGCATTCTTTGGTCACTCAAACCAAAAAGAGCGAAGTCCTCCTCTGTAAGTGGAAGCTCTGCGGCCCCAGCGCAAAGATGAGGGGCCAAAACCCAGGGGTTTCCAGTGTCAAGTACATTTGGTTCGACTTCTCTCAAGACCTCATCTGGGTGAGATACAAGGTAAGCGTCTAGGGGGTTATCTGATGCAATCAGGAAACTAACGCCTTCAGCCCCCGCGCGCCCAGAGCGCCCAACTTGCTGCCAAAGGGATGCCCGCGAACCCGGCCAACCTGCTGTTATTGTTGCGTCCAGCCCAGAAATGTCTATTCCAAGTTCCAAAGCGTTAGTGGTTGCGACAGCGCGAAGGTTGCCGCTTCTTAGTTCTTTTTCGAGGCGGCGGCGTTCTTCCGGCAAATACCCACCGCGGTAGGCGGCAACAGGTTCACGTCCGCGTAATGAGGTTCGCTGTGAAACTTGGGAAGCGATGGTTTCTGCCCCTCGCCGTGACCGGGTAAAAGTGAGGACTCGGGCCCCAATCTCTACAAGGTCTGCTGTTAGTGTGGCGGCTTCGGTGTTTGCTGAGACCCGTGGGGCCTCGTCCATATAGGGGATCGCACTGTTCTCAACCGTAGAGGTCTCAATATTGGGGTCATCTTTTATCTTTGGTTGCCAAAGCACAAGATTGCGTTTGCCGGAGGGAGAACCGTCATTAGTAATCGCAATAACATTGTTGCTTCCTGTCATTTGTTGACCTATTTGCACCGGGTCTTTGATAGTTGCAGAAAGCATTATGAACTGAGGATTGGCACCAAAGTGTCTTGCAAGGCGCATTAGGCGTTTCATAACAAAAGAAATGTGGGTGCCTGTGAGACCGCGCCAATAATGTAGTTCGTCAATAATTATGTATTTGAGTCCAGATAATAAGCGACTCCATCGTTCATTCCCTGGTAAAAGAACGTGATGAAGATAGTCAGGATTTGTGAGAATAATGTCGCCGTGGGCGCGGGCCCAGTCTTTGACTTCACGTTCCGTGTCGCCATCGGCTGCACTTAGACGCACAGGAAATGAAAGTGACTTTGTGAGGGCTAGTAAATGGGAAACTTGGTCGGCGGCTAGGGCTTTTGTTGGCGAAACGTAAATGGCTGTTGGGCGATGGCGCATGTCCGACAGTCGCTGCGCGTTCGCAGCAAACCCAAGATCTGAAAGAATCGGAACCCAAGCGGTAAGGGACTTACCTGAACCAGTGCCGGTGGATACCACTATGTCGTTTCCATTTTTTAGCGCGGAAAGTGCCTGGGCTTGATGGCTCCAAAGTGCTTGTACGCCCTCGTTAAAAAATGCTTGTTTTACCTCAGGGTGAATGTGATCTGGCCACTGCGATGTTTTGGCCTCACGTTTTGGGATTTTTGTTAGGTGAATGAATCTTCCGTCCCGTTTGCCGCGCTCTGCAAGCCTTAGGATTTGGTTTGGAAGGGAATCTGTCATACGGGAAGTATTGGGGTGTCGCGTCCTAAACCGAGAATAGATTCAGCTGCGTCTTGCATGTAGAACACTGCATCAGGTGAAGTTTGGAATCCGATTCGTAGGACGTCGTCTAACTGCCTGTCTGTGAAGCCATCCCGGCAATCGACAACATAGTCAATGATCACTGTGGCGCTTCCAGAGGGAGCCTTGACCACATACATGGTTGGAAAATAACGCTCTCTGTTCCATGAATCAGCTAGGGCAAAAAGTGGGCCTTCTGATAGCGCATAGGGCAGCGCAGGATCCCAGGTGGTCCGCACCGAAATGAAACGGCGAGCACCATCTAGGCTGACGCGAAACGGCACTCCGTCTGCCACTACTAGGCCAACAGCACCTTCGGCCTCCTCAACTAAGTATCCAAGGCGTTTGAGGGCACCGCAGATGCGAACTGGTTCTACAGGAAATGGCTCGTTTGGATTATCGGGAACTGCATAAACACTAGGTTTCACGTTCTGTTCCTAAATCTCAAGATGAGACATTTGGCCAGAGACCTCCGCAATGAAAGTGCCAAGGGCAGTTGTTGCGCGGTCAAGGAACCCATATATTTGCAGGTCAGTTGTATCGTGACAAGTTATCAAGTTGCACTCAGCTGCAACGGTATAGCGCCCATTTCCCCCTAGTGGAACCATGTAAGTCTTAGGGAATGCACAGGTGGCATTGTAATGACTCACAATTTCGCGTAGCGCGTTAAAATCCTCAGTCGTTGCTGACGCTCCGCGCCACTGTGCGCGTAATTGTGACACTTGGGGATTTTCGGTACTCCAAAAGAAAGTGGCAGAACTATGTTCCACGGTCACGAGATTGTTCTTAGTTTTGACCAGATCCCGTCCCTGGGCGCGAAGAGTAGCGATAACACTGCCAAAACTTACTGGCGTAGTCTGACGCTCCAAGTCATCCTCCCTCGCTCGAAACGATCGAACTGTTCCCTAGACTAGGGCGGTCGGTGCAGTTGCGCTCGCCGAGTATGTCTTGAAGCTTACCAATTGGAAGGAGGCCTTGCCTGTGGTATCAGATCCCAAGTATTACTGGGCCGTCCGGGCGCGAGTTTTTGGAGCGCTAGTTTCCGTTGCGCTTCTCTTGTTTCTTACGTGGAGCGCCCTGTTCACAGTGCCTGGGCAGAATCTTGACAACTTAGGAATGGAAGCTCTCAGGGGCAGGGCGTCACTTATTCCAGCAGGATTGTCACTTTTGACACATTTCGTTTCTGCTCCTGCGCTTGCAATTGTGGGGTTATTTGTGCTGGGGATCACGATCGTTCGAAAACGTCCGGCTTTGGGTTTGAGGGCGATTGTGATCGTTGCAGGGGCGAATCTGTTGGTACAGCTAGTAAAAGCGGGATTGTCTAGGCCTGAACTTCAGGTGGGGTGGGATTTGCCGAACTCGTTTCCGTCTGGGCATACAGCTTTTGCGGCATCAATTTCGGCTGCTCTGGTTGTGGTTGTTCCAAAGAGATTTCGCTCACATGCTGCTGTGTTTGGCACGGTTTGGACTGCTTTGATGGTTGCTGTTGTGGTCGCCCAGGGGTGGCATCGTCCATCCGACACTGTGGGGGCGATTCTTGCGGTGGCAATTTGGGCGTTTTTGTTGGCTCCTGTGGAGACTGGAAGGTCGACTAAACCGTACGCTGTGGGAATTATTTTGGTCATTACTGTCCTGTCGGTAGGTGTGGCTGCCATGGTGTTGGGAATCGGGATCACGTTTTCGCACTTGGGCACCCCGATGGCTTTTGATGAGTTGGCTGGCGTGACAGAAAAGGGTGCGCTTGCTGGGCAAGTGTTCGCGGTTGCTGCTGTGCTTGTGCCAACTGGTTTTCAGGGACTTATGATGGCTGGGTTGGATGCACTTAGTCTCAAAGACAAACGGGACTAAGGTCCCAAAGAAATACATGGTTGTAATTATTCGCACCACTACATATGGGACACGCCTGGTCTCAGTACCCCAATATGTAGGGGTTGGGGTAACAATAGGTTCTTGGTGGCGTTACCACCGGAGCAACTTCAATAGGTGTCAACGAGGAGTCAAATGTCGCGCTATGACGTCGATGCAATCGGAACAATCGATGAATATTTAGAAAGGTCTGACTGGCGTGTCAATGCCAACGCCAACCAGGGTTATTCTCTTGGAGGTCTGATCTTGAACTCCGCTGGGAAGATGATTGCCAACTATTGGCTTGAGAAGGTTTACTCACCGCGTGCGGGACAGGCGCACCGTAGTGGCGATATTCACATTCATGATTTGGATATGTTCTCTGGCTACTGTGCAGGCTGGTCGCTAAAGCGCCTTCTCCAAGAAGGCTTCAATGGGGTGACCGGTTCGATTGCGTCGATGCCCCCGCGGCATTTTTCTTCGGCATGTGGGCAAATCGTAAACTTCCTTGGCACACTGCAAAATGAGTGGGCAGGCGCGCAAGCATTCTCAAGCTTTGACACCTACATGGCACCGTTTGTTCGGGCCGACAACATGAAATACGAAGATGTTGTGCAGGCTATGCAAGAGCTGATTTTCAATCTGAATGTGCCAAGCCGCTGGGGCAGTCAGTGTCCATTCACAAACCTGACTTTTGATTGGGTTTGCCCAGATGATTTGCGTGATGAATATCCGATGATCGGTGAGGATGTTTGCGACTTTACTTATGGTGAGTTGCAGGCAGAGATGGACATGGTCAATAGGGCGTTTATTGAGGTGATGATGGGTGGGGACTCAAATGGTCGTGTCTTCACGTTCCCGATTCCCACTTACAACATCACCCCGGATTTTGATTGGGATACAGAAAATGTTGACCGCCTTTTCGAAATGACTGCGAAATACGGGTTGCCGTACTTTCAAAACTTCATAAACTCTGATCTTGATCCACACATGATTCGTTCGATGTGTTGCAGGCTTCAGCTGGATTTGCGTGAACTGCTAAAGCGCGGAAACGGTTTGTTTGGATCAGCTGAACTTACCGGTTCTGTGGGTGTTGTCACACTTAATATGGCCCGTCTTGGATACCGATTCAAGGGTGACATGAAGGGACTGATTGGTGAACTTGACCGCCTCATTGACATCTCTTCGGGAAGCCTGGAGCGTAAACGTGAGACGATCCAGCATCACATTGATACGGGATTGTTCCCATTCACCAAGCGTTATCTGGGTACCCTCGAAAATCATTTCTCTACTATCGGAGTAAATGGGATGAATGAGATGGTCCGTAACTTCACGAATGATGAGCATGACTTAACTGATGATTTTGGTTTTGACATGTGCGTGACCATTCTTGATCATGTGCGTGACCGCATGGTGGAACTTCAAGAATCTACTGGGCATCTCTACAATCTTGAGGCCACGCCAGCTGAGGGGACTACATACAGGTTTGCGAAAGAGGATGCGAAGGCATTCCCAGATATCTTGCAGGCGGGAACGAAAGAACAGCCGTTCTACACGAACTCGTCTCAGCTGCCTGTGGGGTACACGGATGATCCGTTTGAGGCGCTTGAGGATCAAGAGGTTCTGCAAAGTAAGTACACGGGTGGAACGGTTCTTCACTTATATATGGGAGAGCGGATTTCGAATGGCGAGGCCTGTAAGCAGATGGTGCGCAGGTCTTTGACTGCCTTCAAAGTTCCTTACATTACGATCACTCCGACTTTCTCAGTATGTCCCGTGCATGGTTACTTGGTTGGGGAGCATTTTGAGTGTCCAACCTGTGAGGCTGCGGGGCGCACTCAAGAGTGTGAGGTTTGGACCCGCGTCATGGGTTACTTCCGTCCGGTTCAGTCCTTCAATATTGGAAAGAAGGGCGAGTATGCGGAGCGGACTATGTTCACAGAGGATGCTGCTGGTGCCCATGGTGAGTTGGTTTCGGCGTTCCCGAAAGTGGATTAATGCCGTTTGACTTGCAGATAGCAGGATTGCAGAAGCTTTCCTCGGTTGATTGGCCGGGGAAGCTTGCTGCGGTCGCGTTCTTGCAAGGCTGCCCCTGGACATGTGATTACTGTCACAATAAATCGATTCTTGATCCGCTTCTTCCAGGAGTCGTCGAATGGGACGAAGTTGTCAGTCTCTTAGGCAGACGTAAGGGGCTTTTAGACGGCTTGGTTTTTTCGGGGGGCGAGGCCACACGGCAGGCTTCACTGCCCGCTGCCGCCGCCGCGGTGAAAGACATGGGATTCCAAGTCGGCCTGCACACTGGGGGTGCCTATCCAAAAAGGTTCAAGGCGTTACTTGATGCGGGCACACTGGATTGGGTCGGTTTTGATGTCAAAGCGCTACCAGGGGATTACGGGCAGCTGACAGGAAGCCCTGTTGGTGCTACGCGGGCCGAAGAGTCACTAGAGATGCTTCTGGCTCACCCCGAAGTCGACTATGAAGTTCGGCTTACTCTTTGGAAAGGTGGACTGGAGTATGCGCGGCAGGTGGCAGCGTGGTGCGCAAAACGCGGTGTAAAACGGTTTGCGCTTCAGGCTATCGATGGGAAACCAACATGGGAAGACCGTGAGGCCCATGATGCACTTTCCGGTTTTAACTTTGAGTGGATCGCCGTAAGATGACGCGGCTAGAACTAAGATTGCGATATGAGCCAATTTTTGCTTGTTTCTACACGCCCTGATGAGGAAGCGCTTGATAGCGAGTTCCAAACATACGTTCGAGCCACTGGATTGAATGCCGACGAACTCGACTTAGCTGAGTTCGACCTGATTGGGCTTCCGCCTATCGATCTGTCCTTGTACAAAGGTGTTTTTGTTGCAGGTTCACCTTATGGAAATGCGACAGTTGAAGGTCATGTTTCCAAAACCCAACGCTGGGTTGGTGACGAACTAGAGACGTTGTTCCAACAGATTCTGGATACGGAAACGCCATGTCTTGCTACGGGCACGGCTATGACCATCTTGGCCCGAATGATTGGCGCGGAAGTTGCTGAGGAACATGCTGAGCTAACAAATATTGCCGAGATAACGATCACTCCGGATGGACGATCTGACCCATTACTTAGTGGCAGTCCTGAGAGTTTTGTCGCATACGTCAGCCACACGGAGTCATGCGAAAAACTTCCCGAGGGAGCAGTACGTTTAGCATGGTCTTTGAACTGCCCAATCCAAATGTTCCGGTTTAGGACTTCTATTTATGCCACTCAATTTAGTCCCGAACTAGACGCAGAAGCGATCTCCCGACAACTGCAGGCTTATGCGGATGCAGGTAGTTTTGGTGTGAGCGAAGCCGATTTCCTAATTGGGACCGGGCGTCACACTGACGGTCAGCACGATGCCGGTCAGATTCTGCGCAGGTTTGTTCAGATCTTTAGTTAGGATTGACGCCGCCCGCCATCAACGGAACGGATCAAAATGAGTAACGCGCTTAGATTTAAATGGGATCTGCATGGAGACGGTAAAAGCATTCCACCTGGGGAAGTGGTTATGCCACATGAAAGGCTCAGCTGGCCACGGACCATAAGCATTGGGGCGCAGCATGTTGTCGCAATGTTTGGTGCCACATTTTTGGTGCCGCTTTTGGTTGGTTTTCCGCCGAACACCACGCTCTTTTTCACGGCAATAGGGACTTTGCTGTTCTTTTTGATAACGGCAGGAAGGGTTCCTTCCTATATCGGTTCGTCGTTTGCGCTCATTGCCCCGATTTTGGCAGTGTCAGAAAAGTTGGGTGTTGGGTACGCCCTAGGTGGCATCATTTCGGTTGGGTTCACGCTGGCAGTGATCGGGATCATTGTTCACTTCGCAGGGGCAAAATGGATCGACAAAGTGATGCCGCCAGTTGTGACTGGCACGATTGTTGCTTTGATTGGTTTCAACCTGGCTCCTTCTGCTTGGAAATGGTTTGAGAGTGCACCCGTAACTGCTTTGGTGACTGTTATATCAATCTTGCTGATCACAGTTCTTTTCAAAGGGTTGATTGGACGGCTATCCATTCTTTTTGGCGTTTTGATTGGCTACGCTGTCGCAGTCATCCGTCATGAGGTAGATTTTTCCGAGGTGGCGGCTGCGCCGTGGTTTGGGCTCCCTGAGTTTCATTCGCCAGCCTTCGATTTTTCGACGCTGGGATTGTTTGTTCCCGTGGTGTTTGTTCTTATTGCTGAAAACGTTGGTCACGTGAAGTCTGTGGCAGCAATGACAGGGGAAAACCTGGATGACATGACTGGGCGAGCTCTCTTTGCAGACGGCGTGTCAACCATGCTTGCTGGCGCTGGCGGTGGCTCTGGAACTACCACGTACGCTGAAAATATTGGCGTGATGGCTGCGACTAAAGTCTACTCATCTGCCGCATACGTTATTGCTGCCATGTTTGCCTTCGCTCTGTCGTTATTACCCAAGTTTGGGGCAATTGTTAGTACGATTCCAGCAGGAGTACTTGGTGGAGCAGGGACCGTCCTTTACGGGATGATCGGAATGCTTGGCGTACGTATCTGGGTTCAAAACCGCGTTGACTTCTCTGATCCGGTCAATCTCAATACGGCTGCGGTCTCGATGATTGTCGCTGTCGGTGGATTCGTGTGGGCACCAGGTGGAATGGAGTTTGGCGGCATTGCCCTTGGAAGCGGAGCAGCCCTGGTTTTTTACCATGTCATGAGGGGCATATCGAACCTTAGGGGAACAAACCTAGAAGCGGCCTCGCCCGCATCTGCTCCTGGCGGATCAGAACTGGAAAATGAACCATACTTAAAACGCAAACGTGACACTGGCAAAAAGGATCAAGACAGCACATTGCCAGGACAAGACGCATGACTGAGCGCCAAATGGCCTCGTGAAAAAGAATGTAAACATGAATCTAAGGCTTTGGTTGGAAGGGGCGCGCGTGCGCACCCTTCCAGCTGCGGCAGCGCCAGTGCTTCTTGGAATCGGTGCAGCCATAAAACTAGACAGTTTCTCATGGGGAATGTCGCTGTTAGCCATGCTGGTTGGGCTGGCTCTTCAAGTAGGCGTGAACTTCTCCAACGACTACTCAGATGGTATTCGCGGCACGGACGAACATCGGGTAGGGCCAAAACGCCTTACCGCGTCAGGTGCCCTGTCCCATCGAACCGTACTCATGTTGGCGCTTGCATGTTTTGCGGTGGCGGGCCTGGCAGGTCTCATTCTGGTGGCCTGGTCTGGTTCATGGTGGCTGTTGGTAATCGGAATGGCAGCCGTGATTGCCGCATGGTTTTATACCGGAGGTAAACGCCCCTACGGGTACGCAGGTGTTGGATTATCTGAACTAATGGTGTTCGTTTTCTTTGGCTTGTTTGCAACTGTCGGTACTGCGTGGGTGCAAGCCCATTCAGCGCCCTGGTGGCTGTGGGCTGCGGCATGCGGCATAGGCCTAGTCAGCACTGCATTACTGCTGGTAAACAACATTAGGGACATTCCTACAGACAAACAGTCTGGGAAGATCACTCTTTGTGTTCGCATGGGGGACTCTTGGTCCCGCATCCTTTATGTTCTGGTGACTATAGTGTCAGCCCCACTTGGGGGTCTTGCCTCACTTTGGTGGATTACACTGATCCTGCTTGCATGCGCCATTCCAGGGATCCTTGGGGTCGTGCGGGGACAAACCGGTAAAGAGCTCCTCCCAGCACTTCGAAACACTGGACTATACGCCCTGGCCTACGGGGTCATTATTGGAACGGCTTTTGCCCTTATTTAAGTTCGTCACTTTTCCCATGCGCTGCCAGCGCTCCTGGCAGTAATCACAAGTTCCTTGATCCTGTTCCGGTCGACTTTTCCGCCTGGAAGCTCAGGCAAACTTTCTACCTGGACAACCACGCGCGGCGACAGCGCTCCGGTGGCTGCAGAACTTATTGCATGAGGATCCGCCTGCCCAGCGTATACGGCGCACACTACTTCACCCCAAAGTGGATCAGGAACTCCAACAACCGCGACCCCAATGCTAGGAAAGGCTGTCAGTATTTCTTGACGAACGGCCTCGGGCAAAACATTGACGCCACCTGAAATAATCACGTCATCGGCCCTGCCAAGTATTTGAAGAACGCCCCCTTCAAAAAACCCCAGATCTCCCGTCTTGAGCCACTTAGCGCCTTGCGAATGCACAAAAGGAGAAGGGCCGTCAAGATACCCGTCCATTAGCGTTGGGCCCGATACGAAAACGCGCCCGCCGCGAACACTAATCCCAACGCCAGGCAAGGCCTTGCCATCATAAACACACCCGCCAGCGGTCTCTGTCATCCCATAAGTTCGGGTCAAGGGCAAACCTTTAGGCAACGCCGATGTAGGTGCCCCGCCAACCAAAATAGCCTTCAAACCCCGAAGTACGTCAGGATCGCGCTCCAATTGGGTCGGCACCACGGACGCGTAATCGCAGCCATCTGGCCGCAAAGATGGGGCAACACCCGCCAAAGCAGACCGGACAATAATCTGAAACCCAGCAATACGATCAGTAGGCAAACGCAACCACCAACGTCCCGGCCCACCCAAATAATCGAGCGTCAAGGCAGCCGACGTCTTCAAAGCATCCCATGAGAGCCCAACCAACCGGCCTGCACCCGTGGCAGACCCAGACGTTGACAAAACCACGTCAGAAGTGAAACCAGACTCTGGAAGCACACGATCAGTGAACACCAACGGATCAGGGGTGGAAGAGTTCATTCGTTCCAAAACTGTTTCGTAAAGGGCATCGATTTCATATTGAGATGGCACCTCATAACTAAACCATGCTAAGTATCGTGCATGCCACACTACCTACGTGTTGTGTTGAAGGTAAACTAGCCTCGATATGTCAAAACTGTGGGCAAAAACGCGTAACCGGGTCTTTATGATCGTTAGCGCAATCATGTTAATTATGATTGGCGTGCTTGTAGGGGTCTACTTTGCATTTGTTGGAAAGGCTCTTCCAGACACATATGTGGGCTCTCTGAATGTTTCCGGCATGACTGAGACTGAAGCAAAGAAAGCCATTGAAGCGGCAGTGGATGTGCCTTTATCCATTGATGTAGAAGGAAAGACCACCGAGGTTGAACTTGCCCAAGCGGGAATAACTGTTGATATAGATGCTGCCGTCGCGGATGCGTTTTCACCCAATCAGACTTTCATTGGGACCATGGGAGGCATCTTTAATGGGCTCACCGTGAAACCCGACATTACCGTGGACGAAGACGCCCTCCATGAGTTTGCGAACTCACTGCCTATACCTGAGGACAAGAAGGCTGTAGACGCAAATATTGCGTTCTCAGACGGGGCCTTTCACGTGACGCCGTCCGTGGACGGTCTTCGAATCGATGAAGAACGACTTGTGTCTTCAATCAAAAAAGACGTACAAGATCTCTCTTTTGACCCCATCAAGGCCAAGACCATACAAGATTCCCCAGTATTGACAACGAAGGCTGCTGAGGCCGCGGCAGAAAAAGCATCAAAGATGCTTAAAACTCAAATCACCATCGATGATGGTGATGGCATTACGGTCAATGCAGATGCCGCACAGATAGGTTCCTGGATAACTTTTGAAGGGGAAGGCGGTGAACGGACGCCTAAGCCCGATAAAGAAAAAGTGGCAAAGTGGCTTGAAGAGGTTGCAGGTGAAATGGGCACTCCTCCGCGCCCAGGAATTGAAAATGTTGACGGGGCAGGGAAAGTTGTGGCAACAGTACATGGACCTGCTTCGGGTTGGATTGCTTCGAACCTGAAGCCAGTTACAGACTCAGTTGTGTCCGGTGTTGCTGCTGGCACACCTGTGAAAGCTACTCTGACATTCGTTGAAAAAGAAGGTGAATGGGAAAAGCGTGAAGCTGATCCCGCAACTGAAGGGTTGCTTTACAGGGCGGCGCCTGGGGAAAAGTGGATTGACATAAATTTGGCTGAGGCCACGGTAACTGCCTATGAAGGTGCCAAAGTGGTTGGCGGTCCGTATTTGATGGTTCCGGGTGCACCAGAGACACCAACCATTGAAGGCGAGTTCAACGTTTACTTGAAATATGAGACTCAAACAATGAAGGGCGAAAATGCCGACGGCTCAGAATATGAAACTCCGGATGTTCCGTGGGTGACATATTTTGAAGGGGGATATGCCTTGCATGGCGCATATTGGCGGGATTCTTTTGGTTGGAATGGGCCAGGGGGATCTCACGGATGCGTCAATATGCCCGTAGATGATGCGTACTTCATCTATTCGTGGTCAGATATGGGGACAAAGGTTTTGAGCCACTACTGAGAGCGAAGACAACATGGGGGAATCCGGGGAGATAGAAGGCCGCGGATGGTCTCCAGATCAGTGGCTAGTTGGGGCAGGTTGTGCGGTTGCTGCGGGTATCGCGATGACCATTGGAGCGGGCATCATTCCAACCGGGATAGTCCCAGTACGTGAGAAAACTTCGGCTTGGATAGTCTTCGTGATTGTCATGGGCTCGATCTTGATTGGTCTTCTTAGCGCGGCCTACTCCAAAGGTGGGTGGCGTGTGAAAGTGGCCACCATTTGTACTGCGCTATTTGGCGCAACAATCTTGTCATTCATTGGGCCACTTTTGAATACAAGGTTTTGGCCCAAGGAAGCCGGGTTGCCTGCCTTGCAGCCACTAATTGGGATTGTTGGATTACTTGCACTATTGGCCGCTGTGATTTTGGCAGTGCGGCCTCCGCGCTAAGAATCTTTTTGGGCGACCCTGTACCGATTTCGTTTGGGCTTATCTGCCCCGACTTTGATGGTCTGCTGCCCTTGCTTGGATCGCGATGAACCAGAGTTATTTGCTTTATTTGACGTTTTTCTGCTTCGTTTTCTAGCAGGCTTTATACTGTTTCGTTTGCCTTCAACGTCTTCCAGGGTTTCAGCCTTGAGCCCAGGCAGCGTCCGTTTACTTCTTGGAAGCCTATCTGTGACATTCGTTGGAATGTTGAGGTCAGAATAGAGGTGAGCGGACGTATGGTAGGTCTCAACTGGTTCTGTCGTTGGAAGTTCCAAAGACTTTGCGATTAACCCCCAACGTGGCACGTCATCCCAATCGACGAATGTGACTGCTGTACCTGAGTTACCTGCACGTCCAGTTCGTCCTGTACGGTGAAGATAGATCTTGTCATCTTCGGGGCATTGGTAGTTGATGACATGCGTGACATCGTCAACGTCGATTCCGCGGGCTGCGACGTCTGTGGCAACCAGCACATCAACTTTTCCAGCCCGGAATGCACGAAGTGCACGTTCACGCGCGCCTTGCCCCAGATCTCCGTGCAAGGGAGCAACTGCGAATCCACGTTTGCTTAGGTCTTCAGTAAGCTGTGCTGCCGTGCGCTTGGTGCGAACGAAAATGATCGACCGCCCGCGGCCTTCGGCTTGAAGGATCCTGGCGACCACTTCGGCCTTGTTCATAGCATGACAGCGGTAGATCAGCTGGTTTACCGCCTTCACTGTGGCACCTTGATCCAACGGGTCTTGCGTTCGAATGTGTGTAGGCTGCGTCATGAACCTGCGGGCAAGGGCAATAACGGGACCAGGCATTGTCGCTGAGAACAACATTGAGTGACGTCTAGGGTCAACGCGTGACAACAGTTTTTCTACGTCAGGCAGGAATCCTAGGTCAAGCATTTCATCGGCCTCGTCAAGCACAACAGTCCGCACTTGAGAGAGATTGAGGACCTTTCGGTTTGAAAGGTCTAGTAAGCGCCCAGGCGTCCCAACTACAACTTCTGTGCCGCGCACAAGCGCCGCGGTTTGCGGCTCAAAGGCGACGCCCCCATAAATGTCGGTAATCCGTATTGACGTCTTTTTCGCTGCGGCCCGTAGGTCATCGCCCACCTGCCTACACAGTTCACGGGTCGGCAGAATAACAAGTGCTTGGGGAAAGCCAGGACGCGGCAGTTTATCAAAGCTTGGATCGGTTGGCGCGACGACATTTTCTAGAAGGGGTAGCCCAAATCCAAGCGTCTTTCCGGTACCTGTTTTTGCCTGTCCAATGATGTCATGACGTTCTAATGCAACCGGTAATGTCAATGCTTGGATTGGAAATGGATGGGTAATTCCATTTTCTGCGAGGGCTTCCACGAAGGGGGCGCGTACGCCAAAGTCAGCAAAGGTTTTTTCGTTTTCTTCCACAATCAGCTTTCTGTTTCCCCAGTTCGACTGGGGTGTCCGATGCTGCAGGAGTTCCGATAGCACCGGCTACTTTGGAGCCGATCGCGCATATCTTTGGTTTTGCTTCTCTTCTGAGACCGGGCATCCTTGATAAAGACAGTGTAACGGTCCGGCGACAACGTGGTTAGACTGGATTCATGAGTCCAGAAGAAAAAATGACCGATTCTAGTGGGAACCTAGGCGATCTAGTAGGGCTGTTTGCATACTGCTCTTTAGCTGCAATGACGCGGCTTGCAAAGGACGGTGATCAAGCACCAACTTGGGAGTATCAAGTGGAGCTGATGCGCATGTCTGCCGCAGCGTTTCGTGAGTTTAGACACCTTGAGAATTTTGCTGAAGAAAAAGGCATCAATCTTGATGAGGTGGCGGGGCAGTTTCGTGGTTTGTTTGACGAGTTAGATCAACGTACGCGTCCATCAAACTGGTTAGAGCGCACCGTGAAGACGTACGTAACTATTGGTATCTTCGCAGATGCGATGCAGGAACTGAACCGTCGACACCATGCTTTTCCTGAGACTGATTGGTCTGGGGATTTTGGGCAGGGCGCGTGGGAAAGGGAAACTCTTGGTGAGCTGACGGCTGAAGATGAGCAGCTAGCAGCAAGGCTTTCTCTTTGGGCGCGCAGGGTGGCCGGTGAGGCCTTTGCCTTGCTGCGGGCGACGCTTTTTAGCTACCCAGAGCTCACCGGTGCCCCTGACACAATGGACGCTGTGGTTGAGGCTTCGACTGAAGCCCATAAGTCGCGTTTGGCATCAGTCAATCTGAAGGCCTGACACGTAGGTTTACAGTTCCCGTCCGAATCCGACTTTGTGGTCCTTTTCGGCCCGGATTTGCACGAAAGCTATCGATTCCGCAGTGATGAGAATGCGATCCCCTTTTGTGTCTGTGATGTCGAGAACATTTGTTTTGTTTCGGGCGGCGCTCAGCGCCGAAAGGAACTCAGTTTCAGACATATCTAGGTCAAATCCGTGCTGTCCAGCCCCTTGAGTTAGTCCTACTAGTACCTTCATAGTGCCTCCTTATTTGTCTAAACTCAGAGTACCTGTCGGAGGGGCAAGAGATACTTGGAGACATGAACGAAGAAACGTTGTCTGCAGCGGTGTTTGCCAGGCGAAATATACTGATCACAGGGGCTCCTGGGGTTGGTAAGTCACATGCACTACAAACAGTGTTTCGCGATGCGCTGAAGCAGAAGACAGATATGTGGGTGCCTGCGCTTTATCTGACACCGGACAGGCGGCGGGCAGTTTATGTGGAAAGCGGAATATCTGCTAAAGAACTGGGGCAGGTGGCTGCGCCAGGTGGGCATCGGTTGGTTAGGTCGATTGCTTCGTATGCGTATCTGATATTGGCCAGGTGGCGAAGCCAAAATATTCCAGATGAGGCCGCTGTTGGTCTGATGAAGGGTGCGGAAGAGGATGCGTGGATTGCAGATTTCCTCAAACAACATCCCAAGACTTTTGAGGGGGTAATCCCTGATGTCGCGGTAAACAGCGACTGGTTTAGGACAGAGCTTCGTAATTTGATTGCGCGGGCTTGTGGGGGTGGTGTAGCACCAAGCGATCTTCGATCGTTGGGGATGGCTTCTGGGGTTCAAGTGTGGGGCCGCGTCGCAGACTTGTATGAGGGTTTAGCTGGCGCTGATCCATTTGCTCCTGATTCGCCCAATATTAACTCTGCAAGGGCTGAGGCCATTGCTGCGCGGATCTTGCGGTCATGGGACAATCAGAACAATGAGGTACCGCCGGTGCCGCGTTTTCTGTTATTAGATGATGCACAAGATTGCACGCCTCAGGCAGCAAATTTGCTTCAAGCAGCACAAGAACTTGGTGCGCAGATTGTGGTCTCAAGTTCGCCTTTATCTGCCACAGCAAGTTTTCGTGGTGGTGATGAAGAGCTAGGCAAAAAGATAGCCGCGAAATGTTCTTTGGAAACCATAGAACTGCATAGCCAAATGCGTAGACAAGGGTTGGCTCAGGATCTGGGAGGGGCAGTATCAGAGTTACTAGAGCCAAGCTTGAAGACCGTGCAGCCAAGGACGGCGCAGCCAACACTAGTAGAGGTAGTGTCTTCGGATGGACGACAGGCGCAAGCTATTGCTTCAACGATCAGACGAAACCATTTAATGCAGGGGAAGGCGTGGCAATCGCACGCAGTGATTGTTCGTCATAGTGGCGGCATTGAGCCATTGCGGCGGGCCTTGACCATGCATGGCGTTCCTGTTGCTGATAGCCAAAGACCTACTCAGCTTTCACAGATTCCCACCTGTCAGGCGATATTTCGGTGCTTATTGATTGAAGACAATGAAGAAGATATTCGGGATCCGCTGTGGCTTTTTACTTCCCCTTTGATAGATACGGACCAGCTTCGGCTATTCCAGTTTCTAAGAGATGCTTCTGCAACTTTTGGCGTTGAAGCTGGAAATATTTCTTATTGGATGCATCAAGACATCCCAGAGGATTTTGCAAAAAGGCATGAAGGGGCAGTGCAATCGATTACGCATGCGCGTTTGTTAGTCGAGGCTGGAATATCAGGAGCATCAAAGGGGGCGCGTGAGGGGCTTTGGCAGGTATGGAACGCTGCGGGAAAGGCCGAGGAATGGCGGCTGCAAGCCCTGAAGGATGGAACTCAAGGTAATGAAGCTGATTCTAGGCTTGACGCTGTCATGGCCGCATTTCGCGCTGCGGACTTGTGGGAGCAAAGTGACGCTTTGCTGACGGATGTAACTGCCAGGGAGTTTGCGCGGGAGCAACTGTCGCAACAGATTGAAACGGACTCATTGGCAGACACCGGAATCAGGCCACCGGGGGTAGAAGTATTAACTGTCGCCCAAGCGGCTGGACGTGAGTGGGACCATGTGTTCTTGGTAGACCTGCAAGACGGCAGATGGCCAGGCGTTCCTAATCAAGGTTTTTTGCTGGAAGAATCCCGTCTGGTCATGCTCATTGAGCAGTTAGAGAGTGCAGGTTGGAAGTCTGGTGAGGATCCAGAGAAGTATCTTGACCATTCTATTTTGGTGACTTCACCTCAGTTTTCCGATCAGCGTCGTTTGTGGGTTCGATCTGAAGCGCGTCTTCTTGTGAGTGCAGCCACCCGCGCGCGGCGGACACAACACGTGGTTGGCATCGTTGACAACGAACAAGCTTTGTCGCCGTTCTTGGTAATGCTTCGTTCGATGGGAGCAGCAACTTGGCCAACAGATGATAAAGGCGGGCCGTTGGTTAGAGATCCGGGGGCTCCTTTTGATATTGAAGCAACTGTCTCTTTACTGCGGCGCGCGACAATGCCGGGTGGAGGTAGTGAGGAATCGGCCTCGATTGCTGCATCTGCCCTTGCATATTTAGCGCGAAATGGTGTTGAAGCAGCGAACCCTGACAATTGGGTTGGAGCGCAGGATCTTTCGACGGAGTCCGAGATTGAAGATGGTCAACTTCACCTCAGTCCATCACGCCTGCAGGTGGCAGAAGACTGTGCATTGAGTTGGTTTTTTGAGGGCATACAAGGGGGCAGGCGGGACGGCATTTTTGTCCCTGCCGCCAGCGCTGCAGGGCTTGGAACCATGATTCACGAGATAGCAGAAAAATGCCCAACTGGATCACGTGAAGAGCTTCAAGCTCTATTTGATGAGCGCTTTGAACTGCTTGGTATTGATACGAACACCTGGATTGGACAAAAGGAAAAGGAACGCGCCCAAGAACTTCTTGACCTTTTGGCTTCATACTTGGCAAAACCGGTAGCTGATGTGCAAGTTGAGGTTCCACTGCGCCTTGACCTTGGACCAGCAGTTGTGCATGGGCGGATTGACAGACTAGAGACCGCGGCAAACGGAGAAAAACGAATCGTTGACATCAAGACAGGTAAGACTTCTATGAGCCGGGCGGCGGTGGAGGGCAACTTGCAGTTAGCCACTTATCAGTTGGCCGCTGAAGAAGGCGGACTTGGCGAAGAAGGCCGCCTGTCTCACCTACAAGGTGCCGTCTACTTGAACTTGGGTGCGCCGCCAGCAGCAGGCCCAGAAATGCTTCAGCCACCCCTTGACGATGAAAGCAAGGAACGTTTGACAAGCAGGCTGTCGCGAATAACTGATTCGATGAGAGGACCAACGTTTGTGCCTAATCCAACCCGGTGTGCACATTGTCAGTTCGTTGGGATTTGTCCTTTGAATGGAGGCACGGGTGAGTGAGTCAATGGGGGTGCGTGAGTTACTTGGTTTGACTTATGAGCCGACGCCTGAGCAGATGTCGATAATTACGCACCCACTTTTCATGAATGGCGTTCCAGCTCCACTGTTGGTAGTGGCAGGCGCTGGTTCAGGGAAGACAGAGACCATGTCTGTAAGGGCCGCATTCCTTGGTGCCACAAAGGCAGTATTACCTCATGAAATTTTGGGTCTGACATTTACCAGAAAGGCAGCAGCTGAACTTGATGAGCGTCTCAGCATCCGCAGTTTTGATGAACGTGTTGCACTTGATTTGGGTACTGGTCCTTTAGCTACAACATACAATTCATTTGCTTTGTCAGTGGTTCAAGAGTTTGGTCCATTAGTTGGCGTGTCGCCAGACATGGCGCATATGGACGCTGCAGCCTCATGGCAACTGATGCATCAAATAGTCACCGAATGGACAGGTGAGCTTCCTGATAAGAGCGTTATGTCAATAGCTGACGATGCCCTGTCGTTGCGTGATGACATGGCAGGTCAAGGCATGGACTTGGACGCAACTAGAGCTGAGCTGGCAAAACTGCAACGCAATTTTGATATGGCTCTTGCTGATCGAAAGTCTGGAAAATCTTTTTGGGAAAAAGGGGCAAGCGTAAATAAAGCCCGTCAGTTGCTGCTTGACGTGATAGCAGAGTTTGATCGCAGAAAGGCGGAGCTAGGAAGGACAGACTTCGCTGACCAAGTTCTGATAGCAACACAGGTCATCAAAGAAGTTCCCCGTGCTAGACAGACACTTCGGGAAAGGCACAAGGTAGTTTTTCTGGATGAGTTCCAGGACACATCAGTGGCACAAATGGAGTTCTTGTCACTGTTATTCCACGATCACCCAGTTACGGCAGTTGGTGACCCAAATCAGGCGATTTACGGTTGGAGGGGTGCTTCCGCTGCTTCGCTTGATGACTTCCACAGGCTGTTCACTACCGATGATGAGGCAGAGAAAATTGTCTTGTCCTTATCGACATCGTGGCGCAATGGATCTCAAATCCTGGCAGGTGCAAATATTACGGCGGGTCCTCTAAGGGAGTTAGTTGGCCAACGCGGAGTCTCATCGCCCATCTTGAAAGCCGCGCCTGGCGCCGCCAAAGGGGCGTTGACTGGGGCTTATGTACGTAGCGAAGAAGAACAGATCCAAAGTGTTGTTGATTTTGTTCGTCAGAGCCGGGAAGAGCTAGATGGCAATCCGCCCACTGTGGCCGTTTTGTGTCGCCGCACGGCGATGATAGAACCCATTTTGGATGCGCTACGTGCCACTGGCATTCCCGCCGAAACAACAAGTGCTCAAGGACTTCTGTTTCATCCCGCGGTCGTAGACGTGAAGGAAGCAATACGGCTTGCAAGTGACATCGGTGCTTCTCCGTCGGCTGTTAGGTTATTGGTCAGAGCCGGACTTGGGACAAAAGATCTTTGGCAACTTGGACGTCTGGCGTCAAAAATCGCGCGAGAAAAGGGCGGTGAAAATGACCGGGTACCTTTGTTGGTAGAGGCTATGAACCGTGCTGACGAGGCGGGGCTCAGCGTACAAGGACTTAGCCGGGTTACGAGATTGACTAAACAGGTCCGCCAGATTGCAGTCGCATCAAGCTGGTCTATTGTGGATCAGATTGCTAATGCCAGGCAGGTTCTGGGGATTGAGCGTGAGGCTCTGGTTACAGGTCAATATCAGCAGGTCTTTGAAGTATTGGACGCCCTCGCGGATGCTGCAGCGTCATATCAATCTTCTGCATTATCGCCCTCTATTGGCGACTTTTTGGCGTGGCTTGATGTTGCAGAAAAGAAAGAAAGAGGCCTTCAGCTTCCTACTGTTCAACCTGATCCAGAGGCCGTTCAAGTAATGACGGTGCACGCATCAAAGGGTTTGGAATGGGACGCAGTAGCCGTAGTTGATCTTGAGTTAGCTGCATTTCCAAACAAACGCCGTGGGGCTGGGTCAAGGACGGTAAAAGGCGAAATCGTGTCTCCTCTAAACGATTCCGGTGTGCTGCCTCAGTCTGGGTGGTGGGCAACAGTTGGGGCTCTTCCTTATCCATCGCGCAGGGATTCTGAACATTTGCCTTGTCCACAAGTGTGGCGTTCTGACCTAAAAATGAAGGAGGCCAAAGACCTTTTTGAGGATGCGGTTGGTGAATATTTGCAGAGCGAAGAACGTAGATTGGCTTATGTTGCTTTCACTCGCCCGCGGTTTAGGCTCGGACTTTTTGGGTCATGGATGGGAACTAGTGTAAAGCCCAGATTCCCCTCAGTTTTCCTGACAGAACTGGCAAGCCTCACTGGAGTGACGGTGGATGAAGAAAGCATGCCCGCTCAAGAGGAAATCGATCAAATACATGAACACGCTTTTGAGGCAGTTTTTCCGCCACCTGCAACGAAGATTCAAAAAGAACTTCAAATGTCTGCCCATTTAGTTAGGGCTGAAATGGAAAACTCAGCACTGACGGACAGCAGTTCGCTTGCTGAGCTTCCAAGTGGATTGCGTGAGACCTTGTTGGTTCAACTAGCTGAGTTATCTGAGTCGCAGGCGAAAGCGCATTGGACACCTGAACAACGGGCAGAAGAGGATGTACGCCAGGCTTCATTGGGGAAGAACTGGTCGTTGCGTGTCACGCAGATAGCGACGTTGGCTGAGGAAAATGGCACTTGGATGAATCTTCGTCGCCCTGTGCCTGATGAACCAATAGGTGGAAGTGGGTTAGGAACTGCATTTCACCAGTGGGTAGAGCAAAGGTTCAGGACTGTTTCCGCTGGGGTAAGAACTGAAGAGCCAGATACTGCGCAGTTTGCAAGCCGGTTGTCAGACAAGGAAGCAGCAGACTTTGATGAGATGAGGAGGCGGTTTGCGGATATTTCGTGGAAAGACAAGGTTGATCCTGTTGCACTAGAGACGCCTTTTGCGGTGGAGGTTTCAGGCCTTCTAGTTAGAGGACGAATAGACGCTGTGCTGTGGCATGAAGAGTCCGGTGAAGAATGGCTCATTGATTGGAAGACTGGGAGTTTCCCCTCAAGGAAATGGGATAAAGAACAGCTCACAGGTTATCTGGCGCAATTGTCGGCTTACGACATGGCATGGAAGCGGGGTAGCAAACAAAAAGTTAAGGCAAAACTAGTGTTTTTGGGTGGTACAAAGGCGCGCGAAGTTAGCTTAGAAGACTTAGCTGCTGCCTATAAAGAACTAACGGGAGAAGAATGGATGTTTGAAGATTACATTGGTGGTTTATCTAAGCGATTGCGGTGGCAACTGACCTGACTATAGGTCGGTGA
>DAIOFF010000015.1:0-20388 GCA_036745855.1 Scrofimicrobium sp.
CATAAGTGGCTTTCAACAGACACGTATTGGGCAATTGGACGTTCATATAGTGCGGATTGAGCAGCCTGCTGATTCTGGTTTCAAGGTTCGTCAAGAGTTAGCGCTGAATCCACGTGAGTTTGACCCAGAGACCCGCAAACTGACTTCGAAGTTGTTTGCCGCGCAAAAGAGCGGGCAATGGGAGGTCCGCGCGGATGGAACCGTGTGGTTCCCGGAGCTTGGAGTTGAACTTTCTGGTGACCAGATTTCTTTGTCTACCCGCGTTGACGCTTCGGGTGATGAGGCGGCGCAAGTGCTTGATTCTGGCGCGTTTGTGGTGATAGCGACTGCGCTTACTGAGGAACTTGAGGCTGAGGGGTATGCACGTGATTTGGTTAGGGCCATTCAGGATGCGCGTAAAGAGTCAGGTTTGCATATTTCTGATCGCATCAAACTGAACTTGTCGGTGCCTGCAGATAGGCTAGAGGCAGCTAAAAAACATGGGGAAATGATTGCTGCAGAGACTCTCTGCTTGGATTTGACCGTGTCTGAGGGCAGTGAGTTGGGCATTGATTTGGAGAAAACAGAATGACAGAGCCGCGTGGAATCGATCCAGAGTTGATTCCATATTTACTTGGAGATGATCAGGCTCGTTTGGAAGGCGAAAATGGGCCTGATCCTGCCTTGGTTGCTGAGTTGCTGGGTGACTTTGAGGATGAGGCTTTTGAGCCAGATGATTCACATGAGGATGTATTGGAAAGCGCTAAATCAGAGACTGATTTGCGTGCAGAGGTGCGGACGTTAGCAAAGCAATTGTTTGCGCGCGCTCCTGAGCACGATTTTGATCCCAGTTTGGATCGGATTGTTGAGCTTTTGGATATCCTTGGTTCTCCGCAAAACGCGTATCCGATTATTCATGTGGCGGGCACGAATGGGAAGACTTCGACGGCGCGTATTGCAGACGCATTGCTTGGTGCATTCGATTTGAAAGTGGGCCGTTTTACCAGTCCGCATTTGCGTGATGTGCGTGAGCGAATCACGTTTGAAGGGGAGCCAATTTCAAATGAACGCTTCCTTGCTGCATGGGCGGATATTGCTCCTTATGTTGCAATGGTTGATGCCAAGGGTTCGCCGCACATGTCTTTTTTTGAAGTGCTTACTGCAATGGCCTATGCGGCGTTCGCGGATTATCCCGTTGACGTGGCCGTGATTGAGACCGGAATGGGCGGAACGTGGGATGCCACTAATGCGAATAACTCTGGTATTCAGGTGATAACTCATATCAGCCGTGACCATGAAAAATGGTTGGGGAATGATCTAACGCAGATTGCTGGTGAGAAGGCTGGAATCATCAAGGACAAGTCAATTGTGATTTGTCAGCGCCAGGATGCAGAGGTTGAGGCAGTAGTGCGCCAGCGCGTAGAAGACACGGATTCAGTGCTGCGGATGGAGGGCGAAGATTGGGAGGTCCTTGACCGCCAGGTGGGCGTTGGCGGACAGCTTATTACTGTTCGAACCCCTGGGGGCGTGTATGAAGATTTGTTTGTTCCCCTTCTTGGGGCCCATCAGGCATCCAATGCTGGCGCAGCGTTGGTAGCTGTTGAAGCGATGTTAGGTGGCAATGCCTTGAAACCGGAAATTGTGGATGCAGGGTTCCAAGCGGCGCGGTCCCCAGGCCGCCTTGAAGTACTTCGGACATCCCCAACTATTGTGGCTGATTCTGCGCACAATCCAGATGGAGCGCGCGCATTGGCAGCGGCTTTAGAAGAGTCTTTCGCTTTTGGCTATACGGTGGGCATCTATTCGTCAATGGCAGATAAGAACATTGAGGCAGTTCTTACCGAAATGGAACCGCATTTGGACGCCATTGTGGTAACTCAAATGGGCGGGGAGCGCGCGGCGGGGCTTGAAGAACTTGAAGGGATTGCGAACGACATTTTTGATGATGTTTTTGCTGAGGAACATTTAGAAGATGCCATTGAACGCGCTGCAGGCCTGGTTGATCAGGTTAGTGATCCAGCAGAGTCGAAGGGCATCATCGTGTTTGGCTCTGTTGTTCTTGCAGGTGATGTCACAACACTTTTGCGTCCTGACCGACAAATTGGGTGAATAAATGGCAGTATTGAAGCTACGAAGATTGCGCGAGGAGGCCTCATGAAAAAGCTAATAAATGACCCACAGGCAGTAGTGAAAGAGACTCTAGAGGGCTTTGCCCTGGCATACCCGGATTTGGTGACAGTTCACTTGGAGCCAGACTGGGTAGAACGGAAGAGTCCAAAGGCCACAGGGAAGGTCGGAATAGTATCTGGTGGAGGCTCTGGTCATGAGCCGCTTCACGCGGGATACGTTGGTGCGGGGATGCTGGATGCTGCTGTTCCCGGCCCTGTTTTCACCTCGCCAACCCCTGACCCAATAGTGGAGGCCACCAAGGCCGTAGATCGCGGCGCTGGCGTTGTTCACATTGTCAAGAACTACACGGGTGACGTGCTGAACTTTGAGACAGCAGCTGAGCTAGCTGGGATGGATGACATCCAGATTGAGACAGTGCTGGTAGATGATGACTGTGCGGTCGAAAACTCCACTTGGACGGCGGGACGCCGCGGCGTTGCTGGCACTGTCTTGGTGGAAAAGATTGCAGGCGCTGCTGCTGAACGCGGCGACGATCTTGCCACGGTTGCAGGGATTGGCCGCAGGGTAAATGAAAATATGCGTTCTATGGGACTAGCTCTTGGTCCGTGCACGGTTCCCCATGCTGGGAAGCCATCGTTCGAACTTGGTGATGATGAAGTTGAGTTAGGTATTGGGATTCATGGTGAACCTGGATACCGACGCGGAAAGATGGAAAGCGCGGACAAACTTACTGAAGAGCTTTATGAGAGGGTCCGGGATGATCTTGGGCTTTCGCGCGGTGAGCGGGTTTTGGCCCTTGTAAATGGGATGGGGGGCACCCCAGAATCAGAGCTATTCATTGTATTTCGGAAAGTCGCAGAGCTTTTGGCTGCTGATGGTCTTGTTTTGGTTAAACCATTAGTTGGCAATTTTGTGACAAGTCTGGAAATGCCAGGTATGTCGATTACATTATTGCGCCTGGATGATGAAATGGAATCTTTGTTTGATGCTCCAGCAAATACTCCAGCATGGAAGAAGGCATAAACCAGTGACAAAAAGTGTTGAATGGGCGCGGCTCTGGATTAAAAAAGGGGCTAAAGCAATCGCAGAAAATAGGGAATACCTGATAGATCTGGACCGGCAAATCGGGGACGGCGATCACGGCGAAAACATGGATCGTGGTTTCACTGCGGTTATCCGTGGCGAAGTCTTGGACAATGCGGCCTCAGGCGCGGACGTGATGAAACATGTTGCGCGGACTCTCATGTCTACTGTGGGCGGCGCCGCGGGTCCCTTATTTGGTACTGCTTTTTTGCGTGGCTCAGCTAAGTTTCCAGAAAGCGAACTGACGGCCGGCGCTTATGCAGACGTTTTGGAGGCTGCCGCAGGCGGCGTGCAAGCGCGGGGTAAAGCTGAGCCTGGGGAAAAAACTATGATTGATGCATTGATCCCAGCAGCTCATGCAGCACGTGAAGTCGCAGACGCGGGGGGAACGGCTGCTGAGGCAATTTCGGCTTCAGCAAATGCCGCCCGTGAAGGGGCTGATTCAACAGAACCAATGCAAGCCACCAAAGGACGTGCATCATATTTGGGTGAGCGCTCTATCGGTCATTTAGACCCCGGGGCCGTGTCGTCATCCCTGCTGCTAGAAGCTGCTGCCGAGGCCTCTGATGAGGTGTTTGGAGTTGCCGAATGAGCCGGGCAGTAGCGTTGGTTATCGTGTCTCACAGTGCGAAGCTGGCCCAAGGCGTGGTAGAACTCTCTAGCCAAATGGCACCTGACGTGGATTTTTTTCCAGCTGGTGGTATGGATGACGGAGGACTTGGGACTTCTTTTGACAAGATTGAGAAAGCGATACTTGACGCGCTGAACTCTTCGCAGAGCGCCGTTGTGTTGACAGATTTGGGGTCAGCAACAATGACCAGTGAATCTGTTATTGAAATGCTTGAAGAACCACAAAGGGTTATGTTAGCTGACGGCCCGCTGGTTGAAGGCGCGATTGCGGCAGGGGTGGCCGCGCAACAAAACCAAGACATGGGTGAGGTCAAAGGGGCGGTGGAAGAAGCGGCGGCTATTTGGGATGCCTCAAGGGGTGAACAAGCCAAGGCTGAACCTGGAATGCTCATTCGCGAAGTTGTTATCGCAGATGCTGCAGGTCTTCATGCACGTCCCGCGGCCAAGCTTGCTACTTTAGCGGGTACTTTCGATGCTGAGATTTTGGTGGACGATACCGACGCAAGATCAGTTCTAGGACTAATGTCTCTGGGTAAGAACCAAGGGGACACTGTTGTCATCAAGACCAGTGGAACTGAGGCTCAAAAGGCTATGCGTGAAATCGGCGACGGAATCGAAGCTGGTTTCGATAACTGAAAGGAAGACATGCCAACTCCAGACCTTCTTGACCCCAATAAAGAGCACTCATTGATTCTGGTAAAACCTGATGGGTTTGAACGTGGCCTCACAGGTGAGATTTTGCGGCGCATTGAGGCAAAGGGATATGTACTCAAAGGCCTAAAAATCAAGCGCGCTTCGCGGGAGCTACTTGAGGAACATTACTTTGAACACGCGGGGCGTCCGTTTTTCCCGGCTCTTATTGACTACATGAGTGGGGGCCCACTTGTGGCTGCCGTTGTTGAGGGCGACCGGGTCATTGAGGGAGTTCGTAATTTGATGGGAGCCACAAATCCGACCGTTGCGGCTCCTGGAACCATTAGGGGGGATCTTGGGCGTGACTGGGGAACAGGCAACGTTGAGAACTTAGTTCATGGTTCTGATTCCACCACATCAGCTATTCGTGAGATAACGCTGTGGTTCCCAGAGCTGGAGTATGACCCGGAGGTCTAATACATGCACCTGAAGTCGCTAACGCTTCGTGGCTTCAAGTCATTCGCAAAACCGACTACATTCAAGTTCGAGCCCGGCATTACCTGTATTGTCGGGCCGAACGGGTCGGGTAAATCTAATGTAGTTGATGCCCTGTCCTGGGTTATGGGGGAACAAGGCGCGAAGAACCTGCGTGGTTCAAGCATGTCAGACGTGATTTTTGCAGGTTCTGCGGATCGGTCAGGCCTTGGGCGGGCATTCGTTGAACTCACAATTGATAATGCAGATGGTCAACTGCCTATTGAGTATTCGGAAGTCACTATTTCGCGTACGCTGTTTCGTGGTGGTGGGTCTGAATATGCAATTAATGGGACATCGGTCAGGTTACTTGACGTTCAAGAGTTGCTTTCAGATACGGGCATGGGCAAGCAGATGCATGTCATTGTTGGCCAGGGGCAACTTGATGCTGTTTTGCGCGCTACGGCGGAAGAGCGGCGTGCTTTTATAGATGAAGCAGCTGGGGTTTTGAAGCATCGTCGCCGGAAAGAACGGGCGCTTCGAAAACTGGAATCCATGGACCAAAACTTGGTTCGAGTTTTAGATCTTATCGAAGAAATAAAGCGGCAACTAAAGCCTTTAGCTAGGCAGGCAAAGGCCGCAAAAGCTGCTGGTGGCGTGCAGGCAGAAATTGATTTTGCGCATAGACGCCTTGCTGCTGAGGATTTGGTTTTGGCAAGAGAGCGTTTTGACCGCGCTGACGCAGAGGCCACGAAGCTGCGCAATGAGCTTGGTGATGTTGATGGTCGCTTGCAGTCTATGGCGGGTGCCATTCGGGATCTGCAACAGAAGATTGATGTTCAAAGTATGGAGGTACGCAGTTACACGGAGCTTGTTCACCAGTTTGATTCGGTTCGTGAAAGGCTTAGTTCTTTGCGGTCCGTTGCAACGGAGCGTTTAGGGGTTGCAGCCCCGCGTGAGGTGACACCGCAAGCGCAGATTGAACTTGCTGTGAACGCGGCTTCAGAAGCAGAACAAAATGCGGCAAAAGCTGGCTTGGAGTTGGCGGAGGCACAAAAGCTTGCCGCTGAAACTGAGCAAGCTAGGCGAAGTGCTGAAGAAGCTGAGCGCGTGCGTGGAAGCGAGCTTCAAGAAGCAGAGGCAAGATTGGCTTTGGAACAACGCGTGGCAGCTGAATCTAACAGGGCGCTGGTGACTGCGCAGACGCGGCTTGCGGGTGTAAAAGAGGCACTGAAAGCCTCGGTTCATGAGCAAAAGGAAGCTCAGGAGGCTCTGGAGAGTACCCCGGAGCCAAGCGATGATGATGGAATCGTGGACAACGTTTTGGCTGAGGAACACCAAAGTAGTGTTTTGGCAGAGCAAAAAGCGCGCGTAGAACTTGAAGAAGTACGTGAACTTTTGACGTCTGCTACAGCTGACTTGGCGTCTTGGAAGGCGCGCCGCGCAACATTGGAACCGCGCGCAATGCCTCTTGGGGATGATGGAGAGTGGAAGCCGCGTGGAACAGTGGATGCACAGTTGGAAGTGGAGGCTGGGTGGGAGTGCGCAATTGGTGCGTTGCTAGATTCTTTTGATACTGCCGTTGTTGTTTCAAAGGGGGATTCTATTCGGGCCGGATTGGCCCAGGCGGCAAAAGAGAACATCCAGTTGAGGGCTGTCATTGAGGGGGAGAGCTTGACTGAGGTGACTGGAGACGCGCTTTCCCATGTGACGTTTCCGGCCAGGCTTGAAGGCGCTCTTCATGAGTTTTTGTCGGCGGCGTCATTGGTTGAGGGGATTGATGAGGGCCTGGAGGTTTTGGACAAAGGCACTGTTGAGCGTGTGGCAACCCGTGAGGGCGTCGTAATGTCTAGGCATACTGTGGCAGGACTTGGAAACCAAGAAAGTCCGGCGTTACTGGCCCGGGCAAAGTGGAAGGAAGCGATAAGGCAGGAAGAGCGGGCTGCAAATGAGCTTGGCGCGCAAACTGCAGCTGTGAAGATTGCTGAGCGAAACCTCGTAAATGCAAGCGAAGCGGTGGCCACTGCGCTGAAGAAGCTTCGGCAACGTGATGCTGATTTGGCTGCGGCTTCAAAGAAACGCGCTGTTGCTGAGGCCGCAAGAAGTGCTGCATTGGCGCGCGCTTCGCGGGCAGATGCAGCTGTGAAGGACAATTTGCATGCTGCTGCGGTTGCCGAGGCCCAAGTGCGGGAAGCTGAAACCAACCTGAAGGATGTTCCAGATATTCAGGCGCAGGAGTATCTTGCAGCGCCGAGGGCCGGTGTAGCGAGGGCAAGAGAGGATTCCCGGATTGCGCGTGATGCTGAGGTGGCAGCGCAGTTGCGTCTTCGGCAAGCAGAAATGGCTGAGCAAAACGCAAGGCGAGTGTCTAAAGGCACGGCTGATCGAGTTCGGCTGCTCACTGATCAGCGCCGGGCGGGCCTCGCGGCAGAAGAGTTGCGATCAAAGCGGCGTGATACTTTGTCAAGGATTCGTGATCGTGCACAAGGTGGACAAGACAGTGCCACAGTGTTGCGGGAGCGGGCTATGCAAGTACGTGACAAGTCTGAGGCGATCGCGAAAGAATTGGCGCAGCGCCTTGGCAGCGAACAACAAAAGATTGATCAAGCGCGTGGCTCACACGCACAGGTTATGGAGCAAAGGCAGCAGGCGGAAGTTGCACTTGCTCAGCAACAAATGGTTTTGGATGAGGCTGAGAAGCGCGGTCTTGATTTGGATGATGACTTAGATGAGCTGATCACAACTTATGGTCCTCATGTGCCGATCGTAGATGAGACTCAAATGGATGGCGAAGAGCACATTCCTTACTCAAGGGCGCAGATGACTGCGCGGTTGGAGGCCGCGGAACGGAAACTGGCACGGCTCGGCGTTGTGAATCCCCTCGCTGTTCAGGAACATCAAGCACTACTTGAACGCCACGATTATTTGCAGGAACAAGTTGATGACCTCCAAAGCAGTAAAACTGGTCTTCTTACCATTATCAAAGACGTGGACAGCAAGATTCGAACTACATTTGAGTCTGCATTTTCTGAGACAGCAAAGCAGTTTGAGCACGTTTTTTCTTCGTTGTTTCCAAATGGAACTGGCCACCTGACACTTACTGACCCTGATGATCCCCTGCGAACGGGTGTTGAGATTTATGCCCGTCCGGCTGGCAAACGTGTAACACAGTTGTCGCTCTTGTCTGGGGGAGAGCGCTCCCTTGCGGCGCTGGCATACTTGATTGCGATTTTCCGTGCTTGTCCGTCTCCGTTTTATGTGATGGATGAGGTAGAGGCGGCGCTTGATGATACAAACTTAGGCAGGGTCCTTGGTGCCCTGGGGGAACTTCGTGAGTCCAGTCAGCTGATCTTGATTACTCACCAAAAAAGGACGATGGAGATTGCTGGGACTCTCTATGGGGTCTCAATGCGTGATGGGACTTCTGTGGCGGTATCACACAGAATGTCGCCAGAAAACCCTGTTTTGTAACAGTATGATAAAACCTCTGTGTTGGGCGCGACACCGGGGGTGTGGTGGTAGATCATTAGCTTCATGGTTACCGCTTTGTTTTTGGGAATTGTGCTCTTGGCAGCGGCCATAATAGTGATCGTTGCGCTTAGCTGGCACTCTGTGCATGAATGGATTCAAATGCTGCGCATTGCCCCCAAAGGAATCGAAGACATAAAGAAGACACTGGCCCCGGGGCCAGTTCCAGTCGAACAAGTCCATTTCGATCAAATATGGGACGAAGAGTCAAGCGCGGTTCCTGAAAAAGAAGAGCCTCCAACCGTGCCAACGCGAACTCCTGCCGGAAGGCGGTTTCCAACGTTTGTCCCGCTTGACCAGTATGTGCGTGAGTTAAGTCAGTCATAACACCGAAACGAAATGTAACGATTTGGTATCGAATCAGAAATTTTCCTAGGTTTTAATTGCGTTTTAAGAGTTAGTACACTTTACTAACTATATGCGAAGGCGACTTACAAACCCGAACGGCACTCGTGCCATACCCGTGGCGTGGCGTGACTCCTTCGCCTCGAAAAAAACAAAAGCACAGCCATCCCACATACGCGAAAGCAACGTCAGACTCATTTTGCAGCTGATCTACAGGGAAGGCCCCATAAGCAGAGCCGACCTAGCGCGCGCAACTGGCCTAACCAAAGTGACAGTGTCAGACGTAATCTCTAGCCTAATCAGCGAAAACCTGGTCATCGAACTAGGCCTAGAAGTACAAACACGTCCAGGTAAACCCGCAGTATTAGTTGACCTACCGCGAAAAAGCCTTGGAATAGTCTGCCTAGACCTATCAGGCGGAAAAACCCTAACAGGGGTAGTCCTAGACCTAGATTTCAATGAACTCCACCGGCTCACAGTGTCGCGCGACGGAAAACGCGGCGAAGAAGCCCTCGCCCAAACAATGTCATTGTTAGGTGCACTTATAAGCGCAGCCGAAATCCCACTAGTCGGGATAACTATTGGAAGTCCCGGAGTCGTCACTGACGACGGGGTAGTGAAAGCATCAATGAGCCTAGGTTGGACGGACCTACCACTCAAAGCAATCGTGGAAGCAGAAACCGGACTTCCCGCCACAGTTGAAAACGATGCCAACGCTGCAACCATTGCAGAAAGTTCAATGGACGCCGAGGGCGAAGACCTCCTTTTTGTCTCCATCTGGTCTGGTATCGGTGCCGGTTTGCTACTCAGCGGACAACTACTCAAAGGAAAAACCTACGCCTCAGGTGAGATCGGGCGACTAACAGTCGGTCCAGGAGACACCACACTCGAAAAATGGATTTCCTTCCCCGAACTCCAAAAACGCCTCGCAAACAGCGACGACGAAAACGAAACCCTAACAAACGCAGGCGAAAAACTCGCGTCAGCCCTTGCGCCCATTGTCGCCATGCTAAACCTAAACGTCGTTGTACTCAGCGGCCCCCCCAACATCACCGAAGGCCCATTCATCGAATCAACCGCATCATCACTAAAAGCACAGATGATGAACTTTTCGACCGCATCCCTTCGCGTCATTCCTTCCCAGCACGGCGAAGACGTCGTACTGATCGGCTGTGCCTGGCTTGCCCTCGGACAGTTCTTAGAAAACCACAATAACAAATGAGGAAATCAGAAAAAATGATGAGAGGAAAAACCATGAAGCGTAGATTAATTGCGTCTTTTGCGGCTGGAATAGCTGCAATAGTGGCGCTTGCGGGTTGTGGTGGAACCACCCCCACTGACACTGATGAAGGACCGTCCACAGACAGTAACCAATCAAGTGCCGCAAACGGAGAAGGAAAAGAAATCACGCTTTGGCTCATTGGGGGAGACACCCCTGATGAGCTTCGTACCTATCTGAAAACAGAGTTCAACAAGAAAACTGGTGCAGACCTCAAAATTGAAGAACAAAGCTGGGGTGACGTAGTCACAAAGCTGACAACCGCAATGCCTGATGAGGCGAATACGCCTGACGTTACAGAGATCGGAAACACTCAATCACCCACATTTACAAATGTTGGTGCATTCTTGGATCTCACAGACATGTATGAAGAACTGGGCGGGGAAAACCTGCTTCAGTCTTTTGTTGAAGTTGGAAAAGTGGGCGACCAAAACTTTACTTTGCCCTACTATTTCGGCTCACGCTACATGTTCTACCGCAAAGACATATGGGATGCGGCTGGCCAAAAAATGCCAACAACCCTTGATGAGTTCAATAAAGCCGTTATTGAGATTACAAAGAAGAATCCAGAAAACATCAATGATTTCTCAGGATTCTTCCTCGGTGGCCAAGACTGGCGTGATGGGATCTCCTGGATCTTTGCAAATGGCGGCGAAATAGCTGTTGAAGAGGGCGGTGAATGGAAAGCAACACTTGACAGTCCAGAGTCCTTGAAGGGCCTTGAACAGTTGCAGGACCTATACCAAAATGCATCAAATGCGCCAAATGACATGAAAGATGCCAACCAATACCAGTACATCAATGACACGGATTCGGTTGAAAGCGAAGATAAATCTACAACAGATATCTCCATTGCAGCAGCCACAATCATGGCACCCGGCTGGGCTCACTGGTCAATCGGTGACCTAGATAAGGACGATGAAGGCAAGGACGTGCGCGTTTGGAACGATGACATTTTCGGGACAATGGTTCTGCCTGGAAATGATGGAAAGCCAGCGCCCGTATTTGCCGGTGGATCGAATATTGGAATCTCAGCCAAGACTCAGGAACCAGAGCTTTCTAAAGAGTTGATGCGGATCATCTTCTCAGAGGAATACCAAAACATGCTTGGAGAAAATGGCTTGGGACCTGGAGATTCCCGGTATGCCAGTTCCCTTGGTGATGATCAGTTTGCACAGGCTCTGATTGAGTCAGCATCGAACTCGAAGCTGACCCCTGCCGCTCCTGGATGGGCAGGCGTTGAATCTGCAAATGTCATGGAGGAGTTCTTCTCAAAGATTCGTGACGCAAAAGATTTGTCAGCACTTGCCAAAGAGTACAACGCAAAGCTGGATGCACTCTTGAATGAATAAATTCCTCTGGGGGCTAATGCTGGCAGCGCATTAGCCCCCAAGGTACCCCGTGAACACTAAACAATGGGAGAGTCGATGTCGATTTCAAAGGTCAGCGAAGGGCAAACGCCCGGCGTGAACATCCCTTCTAAGACAGATGGAAAAAAGCCGAGACTTAAAAAGCACGTGAAAATTGCGCCATACGTGCTTATCTTGCCGGCTATTTTGATTATTCTTTTAGCGCTTGGTTATCCGATTGTTTGGCAGTTCATAACGTCCATGCAAAAAGTTGGAAGAGCGCAAGTCTTTGGTCAACCACCGGAATTCGTTGGTTTCAGTAACTACATTGCGCTTTTCACTGACTCAGAAATGTGGGTCGTTGTTGCAAGGTCTGTTGCCTTCTGTTTGATTGTTGCCGCCATAACCATGGTCACTGGTGTATTGCTTGCGTTACTCATGCGGGCCGCACCTAACTGGGTTCGCATTGTCATGCAAATAGCATTGTTGCTTGCATGGGCTATGCCAGTTGTTGCAGCAATGACAGTCTGGTCCTGGCTGTTTGATTGGCGGCGCGGACTTGTCAACTGGTTATTTGGAATGCAAGGCCATAATTGGCTGGAAAACCCGCTTTCCTTTTTCTTGATTGCTGGAATCATTGTTGTTTGGATGAGCGTTCCGTTTGTGGCATTCTCTGTCTACGCCGGATTAACCCAGGTTTCCCCGGAAGTATTGGAAGCTGCCGAAATGGATGGGGCAACCCCAACCCAAATCCTTTGGAAGATTATTGTTCCCCTGGTAAAGCCAGTCTTAGGGATCGTGTTTTTACTTCAGATCATTTGGGATTTACGCGTATTCACGCAAATTTATATGTTACAAGGCCAAGGTTCGACTTCATCAGAGACGAACTTACTTGGTACTTATATTTATCAACTTGGTGTTGGAAAAGGCGATTTTGGCACCGCTAGTGCGGTGTCAATATTCGTCCTACTTCTCACAATTCTGCTCAGTTGGACTTATGTGCGGTACCTGATGAAAGAGGAGGATGAGGCATGAGCACCCAAACCGCCTCGCTAAAAAAAGTAAAGTCAAATCAGCGGGTCAAACCCAGGAAAATCGTCTGGGGCATTGTTGGCCTTGTAATCGCACTGATATGGGCGTTCCCCGTTTATTGGATGGTTAACTCAGCCTTCTTGCCCACTGTGACACTGGAGCGAACAACACCAACGCTTGTGCCATTTGGTGGCTCATTTAAGAACTTCAGTTCGGTGTTTTCAAAAGGCACATTTCAGCACGCTCTTGGCATTTCTGTGGTGGTGGCTTTGATTACAGTCACGGTCTGTCTTCTTTTTGCTTTCCTAGCGGCATTAGCTATTAGCAGGTTTCGTTTCCGTGGACGCAAAACTTTTATTTTGGCAGTTCTCTTGATTCAAATGCTACCTGCTGAAGGGCTATTTATTGCCCAGTATAGGTTGGTCAAAACACTCGGAGAAAACGTTAGTCCTGCTATCGGGTTGAACTCCATTTTAGGGTTGTCAATCATTTATATTGCTGCGGTTGTGCCATTTACTATCTGGATGCTGCGGGGTTTTGTAGCTGGCATTCCAGTCGATTTGGAGGAAGCCGCAATGGTTGATGGGCTGACCAGGACGCAAGCGTTCCTTCGTATTACGTTCCCTCTCCTTGCTCCGGGCCTTGTGGCCTCAGGTGTATATGCGTTCTTGCAAGCGTGGAATGAGTTCACGGTTGCTTTAGTTATCATGCAAAAGGGAGAAATGGGAACGCTTCCTTTGTGGCTGAGGTCGTTCTTGACCTCATCAGCTTCACGTCAAACCGATTGGGGCGAAGTCATGGCGGCCAGCACTTTGGTCGCAATCCCAGTCATCATATTCTTCCTCTTTGTCCAAGGTCGTATGACCTCAGGCCTCGTCTCTGGAGCGGTTAAAGGATGAACATTCTCCCAAAGTCCAATGCTGAGCTCAGGGAACTTGCATGGTCAACACTCATGCCAGGATTTCCAGGTGTAAGTGTTCCTAGTTGGGCGAAGAGGTGCTTTGAAGCTGGCCTGACGTCGGTATGTTTATATGGCGATAACGTGTCGACGTCAGACCAGTTGAGGCAGTTTGTTGCGCAGATCCGCCTGGTTAGTCCAGGTGCGTTGATCGCAGTTGATGAAGAAGGCGGTGACGTAACAAGGATTCATTACCGTGAGGGATCGCCTTATCCTGGCAATGCAGTACTTGGCCGGATAGATGACCTGCATGTCACTAGGAACGTTGGTGCTCAAGTTGGCCAAGCTTTGACTAGTTTGGGGATTAACCTGGATTTGGCTCCAGATATAGATGTGAACTCAAATCCAAATAATCCGGTGATCGGTACGCGTAGCTTTGGCAGTGACCCGCGCCAGGTGGCTGATCATGGGGTAGCTTGGTCTGAGGGTCTGCAAAGTCAAGGCGTTGGGGCATGTGTGAAGCACTATCCGGGCCACGGTGATACTGCAGACGATTCCCATTTGTCCCTGCCTACCATCGACGCTTCATTGAATATGCTTCGTGAACGTGAGCTGGTGCCTTTTGCGGCAGCTGCAAAAGCTGGAATAGCTGCAATAATGTCATCGCATATTGTCGTAAAATCCGTTGACCCTGAAGTGCCTGCAACGTACTCAAAGTCACTGCTCAGGGATATTTTACGAGGTGATCTCGGATTCACTGGAGTAGTGATCAGTGACGCTTTAGATATGGAAGGTGCGCGCGTTGAAGGCGGCATTCCCGCAGGCGCGGTTAAAGCTTTGAAAGCTGGCTGTGACTTGTTGTGTTTGGGAACGGACTCTAGTTTTGAGTTACTTGAAGCTTGCGTCGATGCGATTGAGCGAGCTGTCCTTGATGGGGATCTACTTTTAGAGGATTTGCAGGCAAGCGCGGGGCGTATCTTTGCGATGAGGGAGCGTTTCAAACTACCGACAAAAGCCGAACCGAATGCGTCTTCTTTGCCAACCAGTGGGCAAATCCAAAGCGCATTTTCAGGTTCGAAAGCGGCAGCAAAATGGTTTCATGAGAACCCTGACTTTGAAGTACTTCGTGTTGAGTCACCTGCATCTCTTGCTGTGGGGCAGGTTCCGTGGGGTCCGTTTGCGGCTGCAACAGCTGAGCCAGAAAAGGGTGGGCCTTTCATTGACTCACGAACTACCACCCCAGGTCAGTTACCATCAAAACCACCAACGGCTAAACCTTTACTGATAGTTGGCAGACTGCTCCATCTGGAACCAAAAGTCACGGAAGCTATTCGCCGCTGGCAAAAACGTGGGGCTTCCATTTTGGTGGTAGAGATGGGGTGGCCATCTAGCAGCGGCGACGACATCAGGGCATTGAATACATACGGGGCTTCAAGGGGTGTTGGGCGGGCCTTGCTTGATTTCATCTCAAACGCCTGTGGACGCTAAAGCGCGCTTGCGGACTGTAAGCCCTATAAAGATGTATGGGATCATGGAGTCATGATTGATCTGTCCAGCCCCATCGTGATCGCGATAATTGCTGTTGTCGCGCTTCTTGTTATCGGCCTTATTGCCTGGTTTATTCTACGGGCCAGGAAACATGACAGCGTAGAAGCTCACACACAAACAACACTTGATGTTCCTGAAGCGATTCCAGATGAAGAGCTAACTCGCCTTGATGCACCTTCAGTCAGTGAAGTAGAAACCGCCCCCGCTGAACCCACCTTCGACCAGCCTGAAGCACCTTCGACACGCATGCAACGTCTTCGCGGACGCCTTGCGCGTGGCGGCGCACTAGGTGGTGCATTACTTAGCGTTCTTTCTCGCGGTGATCTAGGTGAAGAAGACTGGGAAGAAATCGAAGACACTTTACTGGCGGCAGACGTAGGTTTGGCGGCAACCGATCAGATCATGAACAAACTTCGCACAGAAGTAAAAGTACGCGGAAATGTCTCAAGCAATGAGGCCAAGGAGATTCTAAGAGCTGAACTTCTTGAAGCAGTTGATCCTAGCCTTGACCGGTCCTTGAACTTAGACGGAACGCCAGCACAAATGCTGGTGGTAGGCGTAAATGGGACAGGGAAGACGACGACAGTTGGGAAAATTGCCCGCATTCTTCGCGCAGAAGACAAATCGGTTCTACTTGGTGCAGCGGACACATTCCGCGCTGCCGCCGCAGAACAACTCACCACCTGGGGTGAGCGCGTGGGCGTACCCGTTGTTGCCTCGGAAAAAGAAGGTGGCGATCCCGCCTCAGTTGCATTTGATGCAGTGAAGAAAGCAAAAGAAGAAGGCACCGATGTCGTAATCGTAGACACTGCCGGGCGCTTGCAAACTAAATCGACCCTTATGGACGAACTTGGGAAAGTGAAACGCGTCATGGAGAAACACGGGCCAGTTGCCGAAGTGCTTTTGGTCCTTGACGCCACAACCGGACAAAATGGTATGCGGCAAGCCGAAGTCTTCAGTGAAGTCGTGGGGATAACCGGCATTGTACTCACCAAACTTGACGGATCCGCGAAGGGCGGAATCGTCATTTCAGTGCAGAAAGAACTGGGCGTCCCCGTGAAACTAGTGGGGTTAGGTGAAGGACCTGACGACCTTGCTCCATTTGACGCAGTAAGTTTTGTTGACGCCATTGTCGGGTAAGATTTAGCGGATAATAAACCCAAGTTTGGAGACGGCGTGTTCGAAAATCTCTCAGGCCGGTTGCGTGACTCTTTCAAGCGACTTCGCTCAAAGGGCATGTTGTCGGACGCAGACGTTGATGCGACAGTTGCAGAAATTAGAAGAGCCCTTATTGATGCTGATGTCGCGCTACCTGTCGTTCGTGACTTCACGAAAGCAGTTCGCGAAAAAGCTTATGGGGCGGCGCGTTCACAAGCGCTAAACCCAGGTCAACAGGTAGTAAGCGTTGTCCATGACGAACTCATTGAACTGCTAGGGGGCGAAACCCGTGAACTTCACTTCGCCCCACGTGGGCCAACAGTCTTCATGCTTGCAGGTTTGCAAGGCGCTGGTAAGACGACGCTTGCGGGAAAACTTGGGAAATGGCTTCGGGAAAATGGCAAATCCGTCATGCTGGTGGCCTCAGATCTGCAGCGGCCAAATGCAGTAAACCAACTACAGGTAGTTGGTGAACGCGCAGGTGTTGACGTTTGGGCACCTGAGCCTGGAAATGGCGTTGGCGACCCAGTGCAGGTTGCCCGGTCAGGCTTGAACTTCGCGATTGAGAACGGCGTGGATGTCGTCATAGTCGATACGGCTGGCCGCCTGGGTGTTGATGAAGAGATGATGGCTCAGGCAGTTGACATCCGTGACGCCGTGAACCCCAATGAGATTCTTTTTGTCTTGGACGCGATGGTTGGTCAGGACGCTGTCCAGACCTCGACAGCTTTCCGTGATGGAGTCGGGTTTACCGGAGTCGTCTTGTCGAAGCTAGATGGGGATGCCCGCGGCGGGGCGGCTCTATCTGTTCGTGGGGTGACTGGTGCTCCCATTCTTTTTGCGTCAACCGGCGAAGGACTAGACGACTTTGAGCGTTTCCATGCCGACCGTATGGCTGGACGCATTCTTGATATGGGGGACATCCTCACCCTTATTGAGCAGGCTGAAAAGAAGTTTGATCAGGATGAAGCTGAGAGGATGGCGAAGAAAGCCGCTTCAGGTGAACTGACGCTTTCAGACTTTTTATCTCAGCTGCAACAAGTCCGCAAACTTGGTTCAATGAAGAAAATCTTGGGCATGATGCCAGGTATTGGTGCCATGAAGGATCAATTGGACAACTTTGATGAGTCTGAGGTGAACCGGGTTGAAGCTATTGTGCACTCAATGACTCCGGCCGAACGCGATGATGTAAGCATCCTCAACGGCTCAAGGCGCTCCCGCATCGCAAAAGGCTCTGGAACCACAGTCACAGAAGTAAATCAGCTGGTCAAGCGCTTTGAAGCCGCTCGAAAGATGATGAAACAAATGGGAAATGGCGGAATGCCTGACATGTCCCAAGGTTTCCCACAAATGGGTGGTGCAGGAAAGAAAACTCAGCAGCGCCAGGCAGCTAAGGTTGCAGCAGCTAAGAAGCAGAAGATAAAGAAGAAAGCACGATCTGGGAATCCTGCAAAACGTAGGCAACAGGAGCTACAAGCAATGTTGCCAAAGGAACACCGCGGCGATGCCGGTGCCGTGCAAGGATCAGCGTTTGGTATTCCTCAGGAACCTGAAGTGGAACGTAAACAGTTTGATCAACTTCCTGAAGACCTACAGCGGTTGTTGGGACGGCGGTGAAAACCTGGCGTGGCTGGGTTTACTGGCGTGAAAACCCGGCCGAAAAACCGATATTCACGTGGGGCGAACTGTCAGAAAACAACGGGCTTTCATTTCACGCTTTGCCTGGGTCTGGCCTTGAGAAGGGGCCCTGGATTTTGCCAGGACTTGTTGATGTTCATGCCCATTTGGGGATTGGGCCTGGCGGTCTAGCAACAAAAGAAGAAGCCACGCAGGCCGTACGTGACACCTTAGCCAGCGGAGTACTTGCCATAAGAGAGCCCGGTTCTCCAGTTGCGTATCCACTTACGAAACCTTTGACTGTTGTTCGCTCTGGCCAGCACATTGCCCGAACTAAACGTTACCTGCCTGGGCTGGCTGTGGAGTTGGAGGACGAAGCAGATTTGCCTGCAGAAGTCGCCAGGCAAGGCGCAAAGGGTGACGGCTGGGTGAAACTTGTTGGCGATTGGATTGACCGATCTGGTGGGGCCGAATCGGATCTTGATCCACTTTGGGACACCAAAGTCTTGGTAGATGCAGTGCAAGTGGCACATGAGGCAGGGACAAGGGTGGCCGTTCATACTTTCGGCACCAAAGCCATTGATGGTTTACTTGAAGCAGGCGTTGACAGCATTGAGCATGGATCTGGAATGACCCGTGACCAAATCAAAGAAGCCGTTGGGCAAAAGATAGGCATTACCCCGACACTTGGCCAAATAGAGTTGTTCCCCAAGTTCGCTGATGCTGCAGGTAGAAAGTACCCCGTCTACGCGCAAACTATGGTTGACCTCTACAAGGGCCGCGCCGCATGGTTTGAAGCATTACTTGAAGAAGACGCGCTTATACTTCCTGGCACTGATGCAGGGGGGTATCAACGTCATGGCGGTATCGCCTCGGAACACCACAGATGGCTTCAATGGGGAATGAAAGAAGACCGGGCCATTGATGCGCTCACTTGGCAGGCCCGCGACTTCCTAGGGCTGCCATCCCTTACACCCGGTGCCCCAGCGGACTTCGTGCAGTTCGAGTTCTGGCCAGATGCCCTTACCCCGCAAAGCGTGGTTGCCAAGGGCAAAGTCATAAGTGGGGAAGAACCATGAAAATAGCTGTCGTGACTCCGTGGTTCCCAGACAGTGATGGCACTGGCACTGGGCATTTTGTCTTGAAGGAAGCTGAAGCCCTGCGAGCCTTCGGGCATGACGTTCGTGTTGTTCACCTTGATCACCGGGCAGTCCCTGGCAGTAGTAAGCAACTTTGGTTCGGACACCTACCAACGATTCAGGTTGGGTTGAATGTTCGTAACCCTCTTCATCTGGCAGAATATGGGCCAATTCTGAAAGAACTGGTTGATTTTGCTGATGTCATACATACTCACGCAATATCCTCCCTTCCTGCAGCGCAGCTGGTCACAAAAGGGCGTCCATGGATTCACAGTGAACATTGGTCCGTCCTTACCACCCCTGAATCAATCCGCAGTTGGATGCGTCCAGGGGTCTCAGTCATTGCTCAACTGGAACGTTTGCCAGATGTAGTTGTGGGTGAGTCGGAGCGTTTGCTGGATGCAGTGAAACGCTATAGGGGAAAAGGCCGTGTTGAACTGGTTCCCTGCGTTGTTCCGTCCCCGCAGCATCTAACCGAAATGCCAAGGCGTGGCGACACTTTGCGTCTGATGTCCACTGGAGGATTGATCGACCGCAAAGACCCACTTTTGGCGGTACGCGTGCTTGCAGAGCTTCGAAGTTTGAATGTTGATGCTTCACTTAGGTGGGTTGGCGATGGGCCACTTAGACAAGGAGCAGAAGAACTTACAAAAGAACTAGGCGTGGATGCCACATTTTTGGGGGCGCAACCCTTTGAGGTAGTTGAGAGCGAACTTGCAGCTTGCGACATTTTCTTTGCACCCACAAAAGGCGAGAACTTCTTTGTTTCAGCTGCTGAAGCCCTGGTCAATGGCAGGCCGATCTGTGTTAGCTCTAACGGCGGGCAGGTTGAATATGCTCCAGCTGAGTTTTCTGAGATTGTTGCAGAGCAAACTCCGGAAGCCTATGCGCACGGCATCATCAAGCTACGCGATAAAACCGCAGATGCCAGTGCAGAGCAGATTTCTGGGCTTCTGCGTGAAAAGTTTGCTCCAGGGACCATTGCTGCTAGCCTTACTTCCCTTTATGAAGACGTAGCAGGGACCAACGAAGCATAAGGCTCTGGGTTGCCAAAAGTGTAGAAAATCGGCACCGACCAACTTGTGTTGACTCTTGTGGATACTGGAAGCTACTCAGGTTTGTTCAGGAAATAGGCTTGACCCAGCAAGACTTGCACAAATCATGTTCGATGCTTAGGTATGCCACAAAGAACCAATTAACCCAATCCTGTATGCCCTTTACCCCAATCCAGTGGATTTCGTAGTCCGATCCAGTGGGCATTTAACCTGATCCTGTGGACTTCTAAACCCAATCCAGTGGGCCTCCAAACCCAATCTAGTGTGTCCTTTAACCCAATTCAGCGCGTCCCTTAACTCAATCCAGTGTGCCCTAACAACCTTACGGCCAAGAGTCTCTGTTCTTCCCAGCCATAGCATTGTTCGAATGGGCATAGCCTTATACTCCTCCTTCTGCCTAAACAAGCCTATGGCCAAAACTTGGGTGCAATCAGCCGAAGACTCCTCCTTCTGCCCAAACAAGTCTTTGGCTAAATTCTGTGGGAGCGATGTGCGGGGATGGTTAGGTATG
>DAIOFF010000015.1:20488-22052 GCA_036745855.1 Scrofimicrobium sp.
AAACAAGTCTTTGGCTAAATTCTGTGGGAGCGATGTGCGGGGATGGTTAGGTATGGGACCTTCGACTTGTGGCTTCTCTATATCTGATGGGGACTAGAAGATCTGTTAGGAGTCTTCTTTTTTCTGGCCATAGTGCTGTTTAGATAGGCATAGCCTCATATGCCTCCTTCTGCCCAAACAAACCTATGGCCAAAAACTTGAGTGCAATCAGCCAATAACGAGCTTGCAGAAGAACCACTAATTCTCATATTCCTGTTTTGGCAACAGGGCGCAGACTATGCAGTGCATTATTATGATGGTTTTATGAGTATCGAAGAAGAACTTCAAAATCCAGCAACAATGCCTGAACGCTTAGCGATTATTGCGCAAGTCCGTCCAGATCTGCATGCCGAAATCTACTCGCACCCAAATTGCTATCCTGACTTGCAAGAATGGATTGTTCAACAAAGTCTGGCGTCGCAGTCGCAGTCGCAGTCGCAGTCGCAGTCGCAACCGCAGCCACAGTCACAGCCGCAACCACAGCCACAGCAGCAATCGCAGTCGCAGCCTGTCGCACAGTACTGGACCCAAGAGGACGCTGGCCCAGCTCAACAGTTCTATTCCCCAAAACCAAAACGAAACAAAGCTACGTTGTTCACTGCTTTAGGCCTGGGCCTTGCACTACTGTTAAGTGTTGGGGTAAACGTGTGGCAACTTGGCACCCAGAGGTCAGCCGCCGTTGCAGAGACATTTTCTTCCTCTCCTGAGGAAGCTTTTAACTACATGATTGAGCAGTGGGCGAAAGGCGACTTCTTTGGTGCTGCCAGTGCGTGTGTTGGGAAAACTGCTGGGGAAAATGTGGACCTTGATGCTCACATTAAGCGTTTGACTGAATGGAACTCTAATCTTCCAGTTTGGTCTGATGAGCCTGGGTTCTGGCAGGAACATGCGGCATCGAATATCAGGGACCGATGCCAATCTTCCATTTCGTCTGCAACAGCCCAAATGCTAGCTCCCGATTTCAACAAAACGGTAAGCGTTCCGCTTGATGATGGTAAGTCTCTGCGGGATCAATGGAGTTTTGAGCCGATGGGGTCTTTGAGCGTGGTCAGTTTTGATACAGTCGAATGGGATCCAGATTCGCGTATAAATGAGAACGCTAAGCTTACTTATGAATATCTTGGCGGACTGGAAATTGCCCATGCAATGGCATTGATAGACGTCGATGGAACTACTTGGCTGGTTGGTCCATCCTTCATTCGGTATGAAAAGGGATGGGCGTTACTTAATCCGGTGCAAGGTACACCTGGAAGCTATCTTGGATTTTATGATCCCATGGCCGTGTCAGAGTCTGAATATCAGGACAAACTGGCAGAGATACGTGCCGCAGACGGGTCTGACTGACCCGGGTGGTCCCCTCAGCATTCTGTACCAGTTCTCATATATTTCTCCAGGTCTTTCGCTATAGAAGGCTATGCTTGCAGTATGACTGAGACTATATTCGCTGATCTTGCAGCTTTTGTTCGTGCCCCAAGGCTGACGGGACTTCAGACCTCCCGCAGTGGGAAGACCATATTGACCCGTA
>DAIOFF010000016.1:0-21991 GCA_036745855.1 Scrofimicrobium sp.
ATATCCCGAAAAGCCGTTCGAATGTTTTCCCGCCTCAAGAAGATGTGGAAGGAATTGGCGAAAGAAGCATCAAACCAAACCGCGACGTTGCTTGAGGGAACCGGACTAGAAGATCTGAACCCAAATCGGCTTCTTCAACTAGATGAAGGGGAAGCAGATGACGAAAAGGCGGAGCATCCGATGCCTCCACTTATGCCGCCGGGAGGCGAAGCCGATGGCGGCGAAGAGGCTTTGATCGGATCTGAACAAGACCTATTGGAAGAGACAGGAGGAGAAGACGAGTTTGTGCCTCGTGGCGCTCAATGATGACGCCACTTTTTACCAAGGAGGAGTGCTTTGTCAGACAAAGAGAGAGTTGACGCTTCGACAGAGGAGTCGAACGCACAAAATATTAGCCGCCGTACATTCCTGGGTGGGGCAGCGCTATCGGCTGCATTCTTAGGTGTCACTGGGATGATGACGCGTGTACCTAAAGCGCAAGCAGCACCAACGCCAGCGGCTGCGCGACCACCAATCCCAGCAAGGGGGCCAACGAAGCCACTACGTGAGGTTGCTGCAGCGCAGCCCCCAGGGGTGTTCCCTGAGATTATGAGGCAGCACGCCTTTAGCCTGAGTGATGTTGCTATGGGGGAGGGCGTCTACGACCGTGCATTCCAGGAGCAGCTTTCAATGGGGCGGGCATGCAATATCGACTCCATGCTTGCAACGTTCAGACGAACGGCCGGCTTGGATGAGAAAGGGGCGAGACCACCTGGAGGGTGGGATGGGTTCCAGCCTTCAGCGCAAGGACCTCAGGATTGGGGACCAGAAGAGTACGACGACTGGTGCGAGGCAAATGGCCGAGTGGGCAGTGCCGATGGACTTTTGCGCGGACACTATTCTGGACATTTCTTGTCGATGCTTGCGATGGGATACGCGGGTACGGGCGAAGCAATCTTTAAAGAAAAAGTCGACTATATGGTCGACGGCCTCAAAGAATGTCAGGATGCCTTGGCGAAGATGACGTATAACGGAAAACCTAGGTATTCTCACCCGGGTTTCCTGTCTGCGTATGGTGAGTGGCAGTTCTCCGCATTGGAGCGCATCGCGAGGTATGGCGAAATTTGGGCACCATACTATACACTTCACAAGATTCTTGATGGGTTGTTGGCCGCATACAAGTTTGTGGGTAACGAGACGGCGCTTGAGGTGGCCGAAGGTATCGGTCGTTGGGTCCATTCGCGGCTTAGTAAGCTTTCAAACGACCAACGCCAGAAGATGTGGGACGCGTACATTGCCGGTGAGTGCGGTGGTATGAATGATGTGCTTGTCGAACTTTACTGGCAATCAAAGTCAGCAGATAAAGACGTGTTCTTGGATGCCGCAAAGTTGTTCGATTTTGACAACTTCCTTGATGCGTGTGCCGCAGGGCGTGACACCCTAAACGGAAAGCACGCTAATCAGTACATTCCGACCTATGTTGGTTATGCGAAGCTTTATGAGGCGACAGAGGACGAACGCTACCTCAACGGAGTCAAAGGCTTTTTCGACATGTGCGTTCCGGGCCGCGTTTATCCCCACGGCGGAATCGGCAAGGGTGAAATGTTTGGTCCTCCAGGAGCAACAACGACTAACCTGAGTGAGCGAAATGCTGAGTCATGTGCAGCATTCAATCTGACCAAGGTGGCTTGGCACTTGTTCCTAATCACTGGGGAACAAAAGTATATCGAATACTGCGAAAGGACGGTCCTAAACCACCTGTTGGGTGGGCGGCGTGATTATCACAGCACGACGGTGCCTTACAACTTGTACATGTTCCCAACAAATCCGGGAGCGAGGAAGGAGTTCGGTGGCGGACAACTTGGTACTTGTTGCGGCGGTTCAGGTCTTGAGATCTCAGTGCGATTCCAAGAAACGGTTTATGCCAGAGCAAAGACTGGTGACATCGTGTATGTCAATCAGTACATGGCAACGACTTTGAACTGGGAAGAAAAGGGTCTAAGGCTTCGTCAAACGACTGACTATCCGCGTGACAACGTGGCGACGTTTACCTTTGAAGAAGCGCCATCTGAGTCGATGACGCTGAGCCTTCGGATTCCCGCTTGGGCAACCGGCACGGTGGAACTTCAGGTCAACGGAAACGATGCAGGCGTTGAAACCAAGGCCAACACGTATGCCTCTATTACTCGTGAATGGAAAAAGGGCGACATTGTTACCCTGAAACTTCCGTTGGTATTGCGAGTCGAAAAGGCCCTCGATAGTGACACCTTGTCGACGCTTTTCTATGGACCCGCTGCATTTGTGATGCTCGGAACCGAAAGTGCTTTCCCGAAAGTCAGTTTGGCCGGAGGAAAAGACTTGTCGGGCAGCTTTGAAAAGGGATTCACATGGGATAAGGAGCTGACCGGACACGGACGCAGAGTCAACTTTGCTGGACGCGTCTTTGACCCCCTCTATGCGGGGCAGCACAACACTTATCACATGTACATGGATGTGGACGAAAGGACCGTTGTCTTTGCAGGGAAAGACACCGCAGTGGCAAACCCGAGGCGCAACGGGCGGTCACTTGTCGATGAAATCTGGGATAGTGCGCCGTTCGCAACGCGAGCGGAGTTCCTGGAGGCAGTACGCGTTGTCACGGAGTCTTACGTGAATGAGGGTCTGCTGACCCCGCGTAACCGGCAAAAGATACTCCTCACGGCCTCGCAAGCACGAATTGAAGGGAAGTGAAAATGAGAAACAATAGAAGTATGTCCCGGGGACGGCGTTTCGGTGCTTTTGGTGTTATTGGTGCGGCTTTGGCGCTCAGTGTGACCTCGCTCCCTGCTGCAGTTGCTGCTGACGAGCCAATCGAAAATGTGAGCTCCAACAGGGCGGAATATGCTCCGAATATCTCTGTCAGCTTCGTTCCTTCCTGGAACAGCAAAGACATCTTGAATGACGGAGCTAAAGAGATTGGCGACTTCAACGCGAATGTTTGGGGGACGTGGAGTGGTACCAACAGCGCCGAAAATGGTGCGCATTGGGCCGTCTATGACTGGGAAGTTCCAGTTGTAGTTTCCTCATCCAACGTCTGGTTCTGGCAAAACCCGCGTCCCCTTGGAGACGGCGGCGTCATGGTTCCGCAAAGCTGGAAGATCCAGTACAAGGACGGTGCCGGCAGCTGGCAAGACATCGAGGCGGATTATCAGACTGTAGAGGAGAGTACCACGCAGTTTTGGCGCGGCCCTTACAGTGTGACGTTTGAACCGGTGAAGACTAATTCACTTCGGTTGATGGCGTACATGCGTAACAATGTCGCGATCGGCGTCACGGAATGGGAGGCATTCGGATACTACGATCCGTCTGAGCCGAACACGAACTTGCCGCTGCTGATGGAAGAAGTAAACGTTCGCACGGCACAGGGCGAAGCTCCCGACCTGCCGGATCATATTTGGGGTATTCCCGAAGATGGTCCGCTTCGGTACTACGATGTCACGTGGAATGACGTAGCGCCGAACGCGACGACTGCGACAGGTACACTCCCAGACTTTGACGAACCAGTTACCGCACGTATTTTCTACGTAGATGACTTGGATGCACCTATCGATTTTGTCGAGTATTCGTCGACAATCACGCGGCCGACGGTGGCTCCGGTTTGCCCAAAGACAGTCCTGGGTGACTTCGAAGATGCCAGCACATCTAGCCAGATACCGGTGACTTGGGAGACTCCCGATGCCTCGTTGTATGCAGAGGCAGAGTCGATCTTCGACGTCACAGGAACCGTTGAAGGTTACGACGGTGACGTCCTTTGTACGGTTGTCGTAGTTGAGCCATCTGGCGAGGCGGCACCGGTTGCAAATATTGTGATGGATGCGCCTGCAGCGTCTGGGTGGTACACGGAGACACCGAAGTTCACTGTGGAAGTGGATGAAGGATCAGCGGGTGTGGCCTCAGTCGAATACAAGGTGGGCGACGCCGAGTGGGTGGCTTACGAAGGTGAAGTGACCATTGACATTCAAGGAGAGGTCACAATTGCGGCCCGGGCCACGGATGAAAATGGCGTTTCTGGAGAGACCGCCAGAGCGATCAAGATCGACACCATTGCACCAACCGTTGATGCCAAAGTGACACCCAGTGAGGACAACAGCCGTGTGACAGTCGAACTGACCGCTGATGACGGAGAACTTGGTTCCGGCGTGACCCGTGTTCTTTGGGCATCTGGTGATGCGCCGGACAACCCAACAACCATGTGGGCCACGTATGAAGGTACTATCAGCGTGAACCGCGGCGTGGAGGATTCTTATGTCATTTTCTACGCGCAGGATGCGGCTGGCCTTGATGGAGAATGGGCTGTTGTGAAGGTAGACAAGGCCGAATCGGTCGAACAACCGATTGAGCTCACGACTGCCATGCGCTGTGTTGCAGGCAAGACCGTCCTAACGGCGTCAGTTGCGAACAAGACCGATGCTGCGCTGGAAGTAGAGGTGGTCTCACCATATGGGTCGAAGACCGTCACCGTTGCAGCAGGAAAGACAGCGGCGCAGGCGTTTAGTACGCGGGCAGTTGAGATCGAAGCGGGCAAGGTAACTGCGAAGACAACAGTGGAGGGCGCACAGATGCCAACCACCGTTGAGACCTCCTTTGATGCTTTTAGCTGCTCCAAATAATCCATAACTGAATAATTCGCTTCGGGAAGGATGGACTTCCCAAAATGATACCTATATGGCCTGGTGGAGGATGTATTTTCTCCACCAGGCACAAACCTTTCAATATTCAAAAAGGACAGCAAAGGAGAACTTGTTATGGGACTTCAGAATTTGAGACCACTTGAGATCATCGCAATCTTGTTGATCATCGTGCTGCTGTTTGGGGCAAAAAAACTGCCTGAGCTTGCTAAAGGCATAGGTCAGTCTTTGAAGATTTTCAAGAAAGAGGTGAAGCCCGAAGTTGACGACGTGAAGGAAGCGGCGTCAGCGGCAGTGGAGGATGCAGTAGAAGTCAAGACAACTAGCGCGGATACTGTGAGTTGACGGATACGACAGCGAAAAAGAAAAGCAAAAAACGCGGGGTAGACCAGTCTCTGATTGGGCACCTGCGTGAGCTTCGCTCTGCGCTTTTTAAAATTCTCATTGGTCTGCTTGTAGGTATTGTATTCGGGTGGATTGTCTATGAACCGGTGTTCCAGTTCTTGCAGCAGCCCATGCTGGACATTGCGAACTCCGACGGAAACCGACTGGTTTCTGTGAACTTTGCAGGTATTGGGACTGCGTTCACAGTGCAACTAAAAGTGGCGTGCTTTATTGGTGTAGTAGTCACTTGTCCTTGGTGGGTTTGGCAACTGGCAGCGTTCGTTGGTCCGGGATTATTGAAACGGGAACGAAAGATACTGATTATTGCCAGCGTGGTTTCTGTGCCGCTGTTTTTGCTGGGCATCCTGCTGGCTTGGTATTTCTTGCCGCCGTCTATTCGGATTTTGACGGGATTTGCCCCTGACTTTACTGCCACGATGGTGAATGCTGAGGTGTACTTCGACTTTGTGTTGAAGATGGCGTTGGCCTTCGGATTTTCTTTCTTGCTACCTGTTGTCATGGTCGGCCTCATGTTCATGGGAATCGTGAGTAGTTCGGCCTGGCTACGAGGATGGCGGTGGGCGACATTGCTGGCATTCCTTTTTGCTGCCGTGGCGTCGCCAAGCGGAGATATCCTCACCATGTCTGGGCTGGCGTTACCGATTTTGGTGTTGTATTTCGGTGCAATCGGGATAGGGGCGATACATGAGCGTAGACAAGTGAAACGGCTTGAGAAAGGAGATTTTGCAGGTATCTGACGGTGAAAATCCAATATGGGCATGTCAGGCAGGGAAGCTGAGTTCAGTTTGGGTAGAAATCGTCAGAAAGCGGTTTCGTCTTTTCGCTGCTATGTGATTTACTGTAACAATACGAAGACGTAGTTCAACAAACGGTTGGCTGACGAAGGCGCGGTGCAACAAGTGATGCAGACGAAGCGGATGCCGACCCATTTGTCTGATGGGGCAACAGCGTATGTCCTGCGACCTCGGAAAAAACGAACTCCAGTCTATTAGAGCAAGTCAGCGGTGGCCTCCGTGCCCTGGGGGCCACCCAAATCTCATCGGTAAAGAGAAAAGGACAAAATGAACAAGCTGCAAAGAAAGATAGGTGCGATATTGGGAGCCGCGGCGATGCTGCTTCCGATGGCCGTTACCGTGAGCGCCGTGGCAGCGGAAACGCCGCCTGAACCAACTAGGACTATCGATTCACCCGGCAATCCGATCATCATGGATGGTTCTCTATATACAGCCGATGCGGCGTCAATGGTTGGCGCCGACGGCCGATTCTATATTCACGCCGGACATGATGAAGCGAGCACAACCACTGGCACGTTCAGGATGAACGACTACGTGGTCATGGCAACCGATGACCCGACCTCGGGAAAATGGGACATCTACGAGGAAAACTTCCAGCCAGGCAATGTCTTTAGCTGGGCAACCGGGAACGCGGCCTACGCAGGCCAGGCCCTGCAAGGTACTGATGGGCGTTACTACTGGTATGCGCCTGTCGAATGGAATGACAACCGGCCAGCCAACAAGATGGCTATTGGTGTAGCAGTATCGGACTCGCCCGTTGGGCCGTGGGAAGACGCCCTCGGGAAACCACTTGTCACATGGCTTGACATATTTGGAAACAGTACGAACGGTCAAGAGGTTATCGATCCGCATACGTTTATTGATGACGATGGGCGCGTTTACCTCTATTGGGGTTCGTGGTACTACGCGCGCGGCGTTGAACTCGAAACCGACATGATCACTTTGAAGGGTGAAGTGCAGCGATGGGGCACCAACCCGCTCAATGGATTCTTTGAAGCCCCGTGGGTTTTCAAGCGGAACAACATTTACTACATGGCGTATGACTGGAAGAGTGCGGGAAGCGCATGTACCCCGTCCAACTACCAGGCATGTATTGCCTATGCGACCTCGCCAAACCCCCTTGGGCCGTGGACTTACAAGGGAATCATTTTGGGTGGAAGCTCTGCTACGACGGTACATCCGTCAATCACCGAGTTTGAAGACCAGTGGTACATCACTTACCACACGAAAGACGCTGTAGATGGTGGGCACTTCCGCCGCTCTGTCGCGATCGACAAGCTCGAGTGGGACGGCGACAATATTGCCGAGGTAAAGAAGACTCGCGCTGACGACCCTGCCTACAGGCTCACGAACAATGTTGCGCTTGCGGCAACGCCGACAGCTTCATTTACCGAAACTCCGCCAATGCGGATTGGAGCTTTGAACGATGGGCGCGCATCAGGGGCTATGCTGCCGCCTGACCAGTGGGGTAACTATCGCGGAACCTCGAACACAGTTCGATCTGACTGGATCATGTATACGTGGGATGAAGCAGTGACCGTGAACGGCCTTGGCATCATGTTCCATCAAGATAGCAACTGGATCAGACCCCCTGATTCTTGGAGGGTTGAATACTTGGGTCTTGATGGCGACTGGCGTCCACTGGAGCTGAGCGGAACGCCGACGGCGGTCAATAGCTGGCACAATGTCACGTTCGATACCGTGCAGGCGACAGCCATGCGGATGACGCTGGATGGACGTCAAAATGCCAATGGGCGGTATCACTCGGTTTCAGTTTCAGAATGGGAAGTCTATGGTGCGCCAGGCGGAGTTGTGTCTGTGCCTGAAGTGACGACCAAGGTTGGAACTGCGCCGAAGCTGCCGGCGGCGGTGCGCATCGCGTACCCGGATGGAGCTACCGCTTGGGCCCCTGTGAATTGGCTGGAAGTTGATCCGGCGAGCTACGCGGCGGAAGGTGAGTTTGTTGCGACTGGACGCGCCCTCGGGTACACCGACGAAATGATCAAGGCAACAGTAAAGGTGACTGCTGACGGCTTGGTGCCCCCGGGAGACGATGACGAAGCGCCGGTGGCTTCGATTGAGCTACTTGGTACTTCTGGAGGCGATGAATGGTATTCATCGAACGTGACGCCAAGAGTGCGCGCAATGGACAACCTCGACTATGAACTCGAAATCTCTGGACGAGTCGATGATGGGCAGTGGCGGACGGAGTCAGGCGTTCGGTATGTGGATCTTGCGGCTGTATCTAGGGATGGAGAACACAAGGTTGAAGGGCGGGCCAAGGACAGCTCTGACAATGAAAGTGAAGTTGTTTCCAAGACTTTCAAGATCGATAAGACCGCGCCTGTTGTGCAGGCTCAGCTTGATGAGGCCGCGAGGGCTGTGACGGTTACCGCCACCGATGCGCTTTCAGGCATCGCGAAGTACGAATACCGGCTTGATGATGGTGCGTGGACAGAAGGTGTTCTTGGCGAGGCCGTTCTGGCTACTGCGTCAACGCCACAAGCATTCGGATACCGGGTAAGTGACGTCGCTGGCAATATTGCGCAGGGGACTGTCACCATTCCGCGGGATGAGAATGCGCCGCTAAGTGGGAACATTGCTCCATTTGCGACGACGAGGGTGTCATCATTCGTCTCTTGGGAGGGTGGCGCTAGCGTCGGGTATGGCTTGAATGATGGGAAGCTTGACCTTTTCAGCGTTGTCGGAGATCGTGGCATGAGCTGGGGTACCTGGCCGAACCTTGGTGAACAATGGGCTGAACTCACTTGGGACTTTGAGGTCAATGTCGATGCCGTTGGTGCCTGGTGGTACCACGATGGAACCGACAACTCGACTGCGGGAATGAAGCCGCCGAGGGAATGGAAGGTCCAGTATTACGCCGATGGTAAGTGGGCAGACGTAACGCCACTTGATGGTCAGGGATATAGTCGTGCACGCGATGTGTTCAACACGGTCGAGTTTGAGACCGTGACAACAACTAGGTTGCGCATTGTTGCAGAGGCTTATGGTGATGCAGAAGCTGGCTCTGCAAACGCGCAGACTGGCAGCGTTGGTATGCGTGAGTTCCATGTTCGCGCGGCAGAGGTCGTCACGCCTGAACCGACGGATGCAGTCAAGGTCACGACAGCTTCAAGGTGTGTTGCTGGGAAGACCGTGTTGACTGTGTCAGTGGAGAACGTAACTGATTCGGTGGTTGAGGCGAAGGTTGTAACACCGTATGGCGAAAAGGCTTTTGTGTTGCAACCCGGCAAGACCGGTGCACAGGCATTTAGCACGCGCGCAGTAGCTATTGACGGAGGCGAAGTTACAGTCTTCGCGGCGGTCGAGGGCGAAGAAGATGTGGCAATTGAGCAAACTGCGGTGTTCGAGGCAAGTAGCTGTGGGTAGCGAAAATGCCTAATTTGTAGTTGAGAGAAGTCGAAGGACGCAAGGACCTTGGTGGTACTTGCGTCCTTTGCTTTGTGTTTGGGGTCGAAAGCTGGATCTGGTTGCGAATAGGTCACGATTTTGAAAGAAGATTGTTTGGCTCAACCTAGATATCTCGATGCTGTACACTAAACACGAAAGCGCTTACGCGGTTTCGGAGTTAGTTGGGTGCAAAGACGCTTAATTCTCACAGCGAACAATGAAGTTGATTAGGAGTAACGATGAAAGCAATCCGTTACACGGGTAGGGCTGTCCTGGGGCTAGCGGCCGCATCCCTCATGGTGACTAGCCTCGCTGCCTGTGGTGGAGGTTCAGACGACCAGTCCGCAGCTGAACCAGTGGCAACTGAAAGCACAGAAGCTGAAGCCCCTGAAGGCGAGGACAGTGGGGGTGAGGTCACTATGTGGTCTCGCGCACCCCTTGAGCGGCAGGCAAAAAATGCAGTCGATGCTTACAACGCATCACATGACAATCAGATTCAATTAGAAATTCTGCCAAACGACGACGTCGAAGGAAAAGTCGGGGCAGCAGTCCAAACCGACTCTCTCCCTTGTATTCTGGCGGGCGACGTCGTGCGCATTCCATACTGGACCCAGCAGGGCGTCTTTATGGATATGACCGAAAAGATCGACTCCCTGGATGTTGCCAACCTTCAGCCAGGACACGTAGAGGCCGGAACATATGAGGGTGCAAAGCACACCCTGCCATTCGTTACCGATATTTCTGTTCTTGTGTGGAACAAGGACCTCTACAAAGAAGCGGGTCTGGATCCCGAAAAAGGTCCGCAGACAATGGATGAGTTTGTAGAACATGCCAAGAAGATTGCTGGCCTGAAAAAGGATGGCGTCGCAGGTACTTACCTGATGGGGCAATCGGGCGGTGCCCTTGTCTTCACACTGTTCCCAAGCATTTGGGCAGACGGTGAAGAGGTCATGAATGCGGAAGGAACTGAAGCGCTGCTTACGAATCCATCGGCTCAGGCAGTGTTCGACGCATATGCAGAACTGCAGAAGACCGAAAATGGCTTGGGTGCAGGTTCGAAGGAAGAGACCGGTGCCACATGGACAGCTCCATTCGCTGAAGGCAAGATCGGTGTCATGCCGTACCCATTCACGGCTGTGACTGGAATGTTTGAAGAAGGCGACTTTGAGGTCGGTGTTTCAGCCATTCCTGGAACGAAGGCCGGAAATGGCTCAACATTCCTTGGTGGCGACGCTATTGGCGTCACCTCTTCTTGCCAAAATGTTGACGGAGCATGGGACTTCATGCAGTGGCTCATGACCGATGAGGCTCAGCAGGAGGTCTTCGCTGACAACAATGACACAGCTGGTACGCTCAGCGTGCTTGCAAATGGATACGCTGATGCTGACGAGCGCACAAAGATCGCCAACGCGGCAGTTGAATACGGTCGCACACCTGCAGCCGTCTACTTCAATGAGGCATTCAACGCCCCCGGAAGCCCCTGGCAGTTCCTAGTCCAGGACGCAGTGTGGGGAGGCGGCAAGACGGTAGCGGAAAACAACGACGCCATTACCGCAGTGCTATCTCAGTAGCAAATATTTGTGGTGGACGAGGTTTCCCGAGCCTCGTCCACCACCATCACTATTCAAGGACTTTGTATGTCTCGTAACGCGCCAGTATTGAATGATCCGCTGGCACCAAAAAAGAAGATCCGGAAACGGGCATCTAGAACTCAAAGAATCGAAAATCAGCGCGGTTGGATGTTCGCGGCGCCGTCAATGGTCATCATTGCCGTGTTGTTCATTGCTCCAATCGTCATAGTCGTTCTAATGTCAGTGTCAAAGTGGACATTGATGGGTGGGGATCAGGGCACTAACTTCCCCACGAACTATGAAAAGGTCTTTGCAGACCCGATGTTGGCTGACTCGGCCTGGTTTACGATCAAATACACCATAATTACAACGCTGATTCTCATGCCGATCGCATTGGGTCTTGCCCTGCTGGTGCAAGAATCCCGGCGGTGGAACAACATTTTGCGCACGGCTATCCTTTTGCCGTCGGCACTAGGTATCGCCTCTTCTTCCTTACTTTTCTATGCGCTTTATTCGCCGCAAGTTGGGCCACTAAATCCCTTACTCTCAGCGCTTGGGTTTATGGAAAGAGACGCTTCGGTGCTTGGAACGCCAAACGGAGCACTTTGGGGAACCGTATTTTTGGTGGTGTGGCGCTTCGTTGGCTACTACATGCTTCTTACAATGGTCGGACTTCAGGCAATCCCGTCCGATCTATATGAAGCCGCGCGGATCGATGGTGCATCGCGGTGGCAGCAATTCATTTCTGTTACTTTGCCACTACTCAAGCCGACAATTGCAATGACGTGGATCATGTCAATTACTGGATCTTTGTTGGCATTTGATCAGTTCTATGTACTGACAAAGGGAGGACCAAATAACTCGACTGTCACGGTTGTTCAGTTGATCTATAGATACGCTTTCGAAACCAAGAAAGACCTTGGAATGGCGGCGGCATTATCAGTGATTGTCTTGCTTGCACTTGTGGTGATCAACTTCTTCCAACTGCGGGCAATGGGTGTCGGTGAGGAAGAAAAGTGAAAACACAAAATATCTTCGTAAAGGCCATTTACTACTTCCTGACTACGCTTCTCATTCTTATATTCTTGGCCCCACTAATCTGGGCTGCGTACAACTCTGTTGCGCCGCATCCCGGGACAGCTCAGGTAGATGGTTTTGGTTGGGCGAACTTCGTGACCCTCCTAAACTACGGTCAGGGTCTGTGGCACTACGTGTGGAACTCGGTGATTGTGTCTCTGACAGCCGTTCTCGCAACGCTAATTGCGACGACCACCGGTGGATACGCTTTCGCACGCTACAATTTCAAAGGGCGCAATGCCTCGTTCATGTTGGTGCTATCCGTAATGATGGTTCCTTACGCCGCATTACTTATTCCGTTGATTGTGTGGATGAAAGATATCCACATGCAAAACTCGCTGATCGGTGTCGGACTGGTTTTGGCACTATTTCAGCTGCCATTTGGGACCTTCATGATGCGCAACTCATTTGCCTCGGTCCCCAGGGAAATTGAAGAGGCCGCATACATTGATGGCTGTTCACCGCTAAGAGCGTTCTGGGGAGTTCTCATTCCCGCCGTGAGACCTGCTTTGGTGTCGGTTGGTTTACTGACTTTCCTTTTTGCATGGAACGATTTCATGGTTTCCCTCTATTTGTTGTCAACGGAAAATGCGCCGTTGCCACTTGCCATGGTTAATATGCGCCAGCAGGTCATGGGCGTAATTGACTATGGCGTGACGACGGCAGGCGTCGTCGTGCTAACTATCCCAGCGATGATTCTGTTCCTCGCACTTCAGAAGTATTACGTGAAGGGCTTTACGTCTGGAGCGGTGAAAGGTTAATGATGAAAAATCTTCCAACTCCGGTTCAGCCAAGTGTCCCGACGGCGCTGTCGCCTGCAACGATCGATTCAGTGCGTCTTGACGGGGGTTTTTGGGGACACCTACAGACACGAAACCGGAATGCAAGTCTGCCTCATGAGGTGAAATGGCTCAGCAAATATAGCACCCTTTTCAACTTTGATGCTGTACTTGCTGGCGATATCGCAGAAAAGCGGGTCGGAAGAGAGTTCTCTGACTCTGATACATACAAAGTGTTGGAAGCACTTTCATGGGAGGACGCGCGGGAGTCAAGCGCAGAACTTGAAGCCGCCATCTTCGCCCTTACAAGGCATATAAAGCCGGTTCAGGACAGGGACGGATATCTGAACACAAAGTTCGGGCACCCAGGTCTTGCGCCCAGATACTCTGACATGGAATGGGGGCACGAACTCTACTGTGACGGTCACTTGATTCAAGCAGCCGTAGCGCGGCTTCGTACAGGTCATGATGAGTCCGATCCATTGGTTGCAATTGCCCTGCGAGTTGCAAATCATGTTTGCAAGACATTCGGGAAAGACGGTCTGCAGTTAGTGGACGGTCATCCAGAAATTGAGGTGGCACTGGTTGAGCTTTACCGCGCAACTGGAGACAAACGCTATCTTGAGCAGGCTCAGATCTTTGTGGACCGAAGGGGCAAGGGAATCCTGAAGCCGATCGAGTTTGGTCAAAAGTATTTTCAGGATGACATTCCCGTCCGGGAAACGAAGGTTCTTCATGGGCACTCCGTACGTGCCCTCTACTTAGCGGCGGCAGCCATAGACATTGCCATTGAGACGGAAGACCAAGAGCTGTTTGACATCATTCAAAAGCAATATGAAACTACGCTTCGTCGTCGGACGTACATAACCGGTGGAATGGGCTCCCACCATCAGGATGAAGCTTTTGGGGAAGACTTTGAACTCCCCGCAGATCGGGCTTACTGTGAGACTTGCGCAGGCATTGGTTCAATCATGGTCGCCTGGCGGCTACTGCTGGCCACGGGAGATCTGAGCTATGGCGACATAATTGAGCGCACCCTCTACAATATTTTGGCTACTTCGCCATCAGAAGACGGGACTGCATTCTTTTATGCGAACACTCTTCACCAGAGGGTGGAAGGAACACCGTCTGATCCAGACAAGATCTCACTAAGAGCGGGATCCGCGCTTCGAGCCCCATGGTTTGAGGTTCCCTGCTGTCCGCCAAACGTTTCCCGAACTATTGCCCAGTTGGCAGCGTACGTCGCGACTACAAGCGACAAGGGCGTCCAACTGATCCAATATATGCCCGGAAGAATAGACATGGGCGGCGCGGAAATGCGCGTCGAAACTGAGTACCCGTTTGACTCCAGAGTCCTCATCCATATCGACGAGGCACCGGAATCTTGGGAGCTCTCACTTAGGATTCCGTCCTGGGCTAAAGGCGCAACCATCGACGGTCAAGACACCGCAGGACCGGTTGCCACCTTGGAAAACCCCAAAGCTGGACAGACGATTACTCTAGACCTTCCCCTGAACCCCAGATTCACGTATGCCGACCAAAGGGTCGACGGCGTTCGCGGCTGCGTGGCCGTGGAATGGGGCCCGATGGTGATGTGTGTCGAATCGGTTCAACAACCTGGGAATACGGACGCGAACCTTTTTGCGGTCGATCCAGATGGCCCAATCAAAGTCAATGTACACCAACTACTGGTTTCTGGAGAAGTCCTAAACTTCACAGAAGGACCTGGTCACGGGATCAACGTAGGATATAGACAGAACTTTGAATCCGTTAGGGGCGAGAAAACGGAAATCGTCTTCTCCCCTTACTGGTCGTGGGCCAATAATGGTCCAACTACGATGAGGATTTGGATTCCCACTACGTGAGGAGAACCCACATGGCGCAAAGCGCAGTCGACGTGTCAGACCGGCGAGTGACGCTTGCGGACGTCGCCAATGAAGCAGGTGTCTCCATAGCCACAGCATCAAAGGCATTATCTGGGCGGCAGAAGGTGAGTCCGTCGGCGAAGCAGAGGGTACTCGCCGCAGCCAATCAGCTTGCATTTCATCCGAATCGACAAGCGCAAAACTTGGCTCTAGGGCGCTCGGGCACGGTCGGTCTTGTTACACACGACTTAGAAGGACGATTCTCTATTCCCATCATGCTTGGGGCAGAGGACACGTTCGGTGTGGGCAAAGTATCCGTAATGCTTTGCGATGCCCGCGGAGATGCCCTGCGGGAGGAATACCATATTGGCGCGCTTCTTGGCCGTCAAGTGGATGGCTTGATCATCGTGGGCGCTAGGCCTGATCCTCGACCGTCGCTTGGAAAGCTGCCGGTACCCGTTGTCTATGCGTATGCGCCGTCAGATGATCCAGAAGATATGTCGGTCATTGCAGACAACCACGAAGCAGGCAGGCTTGCTGCCCGCCACCTCCTTGACATGGGAAGGCAGAAGATAGCAGCCGTGTCGGGCGATGTGACGTATGGGGCAGCTATTGAGCGGACAGAAGGTGCTGAGGAAGTTCTGTCCGAGGCCGGTTTAGAGTTCGTTGCAGGCGGTACTCGATATGGTTCATGGACAGAGTCATGGGGACGCGCTGCAACCCAGGGTTTGATATCGAGTAATGAGGAATTTGATGCGTTGCTTTGTGGATCGGATCAAGTGGCTCGTGGCGCAGTTGATGCGCTGAGGGAAAACGGTAGGAAGATCCCAGAGGATGTCGCCGTAGTGGGGTGCGACAATTGGGAAGCCTTCTCTTTAGGTTCTAGGCCGCCTCTTACCAGTGTTGACTTGCGTCTAGAAAATCTAGGCCAACGGGCCGCAGCTATTTTGCTTGAGGCGATGGACGGCACGACGCGAAACGGTACCGAAGTGGTCTCGTGTCAGATTGTGGTACGGGGTTCAACCGCTGCCTGAGTAATCTGGGTTTTCGCGTTTCCCTGTTTCAAGATCTTGTGCAGACAGGCCAATACGAAGATTAGGACTATCAAAAACGTGAGTCCCATGATTGTGGTTGCGTTCAAGAGCGTCTCAATGCTGCTGATGTTTGGCCGATGAGGATAGCTTCGTCAACTTTGGCTGGACCTTAGTCTGGTTGAGGCAAAGGAAAAGAGACTACTTCGGTCCGTAACTTTGGCTTTCTTCATCGCATTGTAAACGTGATTTTCAACAGTCCTTGCACTGATTCCTAATCGATCAGCAATTGCAGAGTTATCCAGAGAACCAACAAGCAGGGCGATTTCAAACTCGCGATCTGAAAGTACCGTGTCGACGGTGTCTGGCAGGAGTTCCACGCGAAAGTTCGCAGCCGAATAGTGTTTGTGAAGATATTCCTGTGCGGGCAATAGCGTTTTAACACTTTTAGGTGAATCAGCATACTTAGCAATGACTTGCTCAAGGAACACGACTATAAATGGGACATCGTCTTCAGGTATGCCGCTCATGATGAGTTCTTTTGTCTTCGGGCCATCAAGCGCTATCGCGGCCCTGCTAATCGCAATCGACTTAGAGTAGTCACGTGCTGGATGGTCTGTGACGATTTTCTCGAACAAACAAAGGTACTTTTCAGTGGGGTCAAGATTGTAAGCAATTCGCGCTGAAGTAAATGCTGAAAGAATGAGGTTACTTTCAACTTGTAAGTTTGCGCTATCAAACATTTCTTGCGCTGCCAGAAGAACATCATCATCAATCAATGCATCCACAGCTCTTGAAAGCGCAGAATCTGTACCAGGCAAGGCCGACGGGCCTGGATACACGTCGTTGGCCGAACGCAGAAGGGCCTTTGCCGGGAACTTACGTTTCGTGAGTACAGCCAAAAAAGCACAGAGTCGCAGCAAAGCTGCATAGATTGGAGCAGTGGCCATGCCTGGCCGCCCCACTGAGAATATAGAGCCTGCCAGTTGTTCCATTTCACTCCAGCGGCCTTCCCTGAACAAGATGAGGCTGAGCCCATATCCGATTGAAAGTATTGCCTCCTTGTCCAGATGGCGGCGTGCATTCTTCATTGCATGGGAGGCAAAATCGTGAGCTTCAGTTTCCCTTCCTTCGTGATAAAGGGCAATGATCCTGGTCACCGAAGCAAGACCATCAAGGAGGGCGGGCTTTCCATCAGGAGCCAGATCAAGTGCTTTCAAAGAATCTGCAGTATTCATGGAAACTAAATGCAAGAATGCTAAAACAATGGCCTGAATTGATCCCGTGGGCTCATTTCCTGTTGGTTTTAGAATACTCACGTAATTTTTAGGGAAATCGCCGTAAGTAGTACGAAGAAACAAGCCGTATGCTTGCGTTTCTTTTGACATTTCCGGACGGGCCTCGCTAAACGAGTCTAGAACCGATAAACCCGCTTGAAGATCACCAAGACGGTGAGCGTACCATTGAGCGCGCATGGTAGCAATAAGTAACCCTAGCCACATGTCTTCAAAAGCCGTTTCATCTAACTCAGACAACACCTCAGACGTATGATCAGCGTCCGTTTGAGTATTCCAAACCGCTTGGAGATAAGCGACGCCTTGTCCCGCGAAGTGGGTTTGGCACCATAAACGCCACAATGCTTGCGTCCTGAGTCCTGCTTGTTCATCCAGAAGGTGTGCAAGCGTGGCATCCTCTGCAACCTCAATGTCCAAGTGACTTTTTGCTGCAACACTACTTTCAGTTCTCTCCCAGCGGGCATCGACCGGATCAACAGTTGGCAGTAACCTATGGCGTGCGCCAAGCCTTTGACCCGGCGTGGCTTCCTGCCTCACATAATCGACCAGTATTGGAGGCGTCAATGTGATAATCGAACCGCCAGCTGAGGAGAGTGCTGCCAGATGTGCGGTTTCCAAATCACGCAAAATATGTGCATCGACTTGGCGCATTGCATCTGAGATTGCACACGGTGCCAAGAGCCCAATGATGAAGAGAGCCTCGCGATGATCTTTTGATAACGGAGCCAACAATGATTCAATTGTCAAAAGCAGATCTTCATGCCAAAAGTTATTTGTATTACTGACCCAAAGTCCATTGCATAGTTCGATTTGCTGGTGTTCTTTGGCTGAACTAATAAGGGCCACCAGTAAACGTGGATTGCCACCTGATTGAGTAAATAAATGGGAAAGCAAATTCCTCTCCACTGGCCCATGAAGCATCAACTCCGCTAACTCAGCTGTCTGTTCAAACCTGAAGGGCAGAAGTGAAAAAAGCTGTGCTTGCCATTCCTGAGAAAGCTTTGCAAGATGTGTGCGCTCTATTGGAACATTTGGCACTGAATAAGCAACAGCAATATCTAGGCGGTCTTTTATTAGAGACACAGTGGTTAGTGAGGCGTTATCAATGTGCTCTGCATTATCAATCACGACGGCAAGCGGTCCGCTGGAAGTGAGACTACGTGAGAGTGAATCAGCGGCTGTTACAGGAGTAGTGAGACCCTTTATTTTTAACAGGTCGGTTACCTGACTCAGAGCAGCAAAAGGATATTCCTGCAACGATTTTTGGCACTTCATATGGAGCACATTGATACCGGTCAGTTCTAGTTCTCTTGCAACGTCGTTTAGTACAGTAGTGCGCCCTGAGCCCCATCCGCCCTCCACGCAAACACTGCGTTTATCTCGCATCAACTGAGCTATGGCTTGGGCTTGTTTACCAAGTAAGAACGGACCAGTGGCTGTCATAGTATCCCCTCATTGTTTTCGGGTATTTGATTTTTCCTAAGGCAAAGTCTCTGTACGTCCTTAGCGCATGTGGCTATTCCTAGGGATCTATTATTGCGCGCCGCTCGTGCATAATGCCATCTGGCAACAAATGTGAGTTTTTCAGCTAGACAAAAGTTGGTCGCCAAATAGAATCTTGATTCCTCTGAATCTTCAACTTCGGCGTAAACGTGCACATTTTATGAAGTGCTTGAAAGCGATAGAAGCCGAAGAAACAAAACGGCGTGAAAACCATTTCCTGTCAGACTATAGTGTGGGGTTCAACGGCCGCTTGAATCTCAGTAGTTTTTTCGTGTTCTTGTCTTAGTATTTTGCGCAGACCAATCATGACAAAAATCAGAACAATCGAAAACGGAAGGCCCATAATCACAGTCGCGCTTTGTAAAGCTTCAATGCCGCCCACGCCCAGCATTGCCAAAGTCAGTGCGCCAGTGACAAGTGCCCAGAAGATTCTGGTACCCGTGCCGGCCTCGGAATTCTCATCAGGTAACTTGCTGGTTAGGTTCGCCATAACCAAGGCAGCAGAATCAGCGGACGTGACATAAAACAGCAATGCTGTAATGGTGGCTGCGCCCGCGATAAAAAGAAAGCCCGGGTATTGCGTGAGAAGCAGAAAAAAACCGGCAGGCGGGTCATTTACTGTAGTTTCAGCAAAATCACTATTACCGCTACGAATAAGGTCCAGGGCGGAGTTCCCATAAATCGACACCCACATGACGATGTAGCAAAAAGGAATAATCAGTGTGCCAGCCACAACTTGGCGGACTGTCCGTCCCCTCGAAATACGAGCAACAAAAAGACCAACAAAGGCGGCCCAAGCCACCCACCACGCCCAGAAGAATAAAGTCCAGTCTTGCATCCAAGAACCGGTATCTTCGTAAGCGAAAGTTTGAAAGATCATGTTCGGAAAAAGGCGGAAAAAATCTCCAACATTGAGGATAAGCCCCTCAAGAAGATATTGAGTTTTACCTGTGACAACTATCCAAGCTGTGAGGATAACTGCGGCAATGACATTTGCTTCTGATAACCGTCTTATCCCACGTTTTACGCCACTTACTGCAGACAGTGTTGCCACTAGAACGCCTAAGGCGACAATCGTCAACTGAATCGGCAACGACCTCGGGATCCCAAAAATAACGTCCAGACTGACGCTAACCATTGACACGCCAATTCCCAGTGTTGTCGCAACCCCGAAAATTGTTGCTAGCACAGCTGCGATATCAACTGCGTCCCCCAGTTTCCCATTCACTTTGTCGCCGAGTACCGGGTAAAGCGATGACCGGACAATCAGGGGGCGTCCAAGGCGGTAAGCGACGATGCCAAGGGTGACACCCATAAGTGCATACATGGCCCAACCGACGATTCCGTAGTGGAACATTGTCCATACGATGCCCTCACGGGCGGCGTCAACAGTTTGTGGCTCCGTCGATGGCGGGCTCATATACTGTGTAACCGGCTCCGCGACCGCGAAATACATGAGGTCAGTGCCGATTCCGACAGCAAACAGCATGGCCGTCCACGTGACCGTTTTGAACTCTGGTTTACTGTCGTTTGGACCCAGCCGTATGTGTCCATACTTGGACGCAGCTAAACCAATCATGAAAAAAAGGACCACAGCGCCGAGCAGGACATAAAACCAACCGAAACCATCTGCAATCCAAGAGGCGATTGCGCCTAGGACGGTTTTGGCTGATTCCGGGGCAAGGCAGCCCCAAATCGTCAAGATAATGATGAAAGTCGCAGATGGAAGCAGCACTGCCCAGTTGACGGAAGGGGACTTGTGTGAACGGGGCGAATGATCACCAGCTGGGGTGTCGGCACTTTCAGGAGCCGCATTGAGGTGCTCCATGGCATCCTTTGGTCTAAGTGACTAGAACAAATGCCCGGCAGCAGCGAATCACTTCCAGGACATTAAGTACTATACCCAGTTACAAGACAAACGCGAAGAATGACCAAAGGGGATGTAAGTCTGCAGGGCTCCTGCGAAAGTCACGATGGATGACAGCACCGATGCCGTTCCTCAAAGAACGCACGGGTGCATGCCGCCGGTGGATGTCCCCATAACCCCTAGAGCATTGGCGAAAAATCACATTACGCTCTAGGGGCTATGGGAAAAAGTATCAATTGGAAGACAACTGCTTCAGTGACTCCAAAAACAAATCTCAAGCTTTCGCTTTTGATTTTATGAGGCTTTTCGACATTTACCTCATTCTTGTGGCTGCTTACTGGACGCGAAAGCGCGGGCAACTTGAATGATGCCAAGAACAATTAGTGCAACCCCAATGTAAATGACCAAAGCGATCATGCCCCAAATAACATCAAAGATAAGGAAGAGGCCAGCAAATATTGACACTATTCCGAAGAAAAGACTCCATCCCGACACATCTTTAGTGACAAAAGCAACAATCGCTGTAATGCCTTCGATCACCCAAACGACACCAATGAAAATCACCAAAATTGCTGCTAGGGCGACTGCAGAGGGCACCAGATTCATCAAAGCAATAATTCCCGCCGCAACGTAAACAATGCCTACAATTACCCCGGCAAGTCGGCTCCATCCAGATCTATAGCTGGCAAAAATTGCGCGGAAGAAATACACCAGTCCGGCGATAATCGCATAGACAGCAATGGCAATTGTGCCTACTAAGACGAACCCGCCCGGCCTAACAAGGACCAAGATTCCAGCAATGATTGCAAGAATGCCTACTACTGATATGCCTAAGCGACTTGAAGTTTTCGAAGGTTCGACACGGTGTTTTGCTTCTGTCATGATGGCTCCCTGTAATAAACAAAACGATGGTTGTTATCTATTCTGACATTGTTTTGAGTATTATGGGCAGCCAAATAGACCAGAACGTGAAATTGTGTGCGCCAGGCCCATATTTCCACTTAATTTCGGGATGTGCTTCTGCGTAACGCAGGTTTTGATTGTATAAGCGGTCTTCTGTGCCGCAGCATGTAAAGATCGGCAGAGGCGGTGCAGGCCGGTTGATCAGGTCATCTTGCGGGCGCGGATTGTTTTCATTGCCAAAGCCAATACGGTACAGGTCAAGATGGCGGCCTTTGAATGCAGGCTCAGAAACATCCAATGTGCCTGAAAGTGAAAACGCTGCGCCAAAGTTCACAGGGTAGTCAGTGGCCGCACGAAGTGCTCCATAACCGCCCATCGATAATCCACCAATTATTGGTTTCCCCACCAGCTTCAAGGAAGACTCCAACAACGATGGCAGTTCATCACCAACCCACGTTCCCCACTTCAACCCGAACTCTTGGTCAATCCAAAATGACCGCTGCCCATCCGGCAAAACTATCGTCAGATTGAAGTCTTCACTAATACGTCGAAGGTCCATGCGAAGCCATTGCATGTGATTCCCCGTCAACCCGTGAAGCAATATCAATAACCGTGATTTTCCGCCGCCTTTGCCAACCACAGTAAGTGATGTGTCCATATCCAAGCTTTCAGAGCGGACCTGATTCCAAAATTGAATACTCATGACATCAGTTCACACCACTACCACTTGCTTCGCCACGGACACCAGATCACATGCAACCAAGATGGAACTATAAAAAGGGCTTTACCTCGCCGAATACTCTATTTAGTTTTGCCTAGCGTTCGGCCAGCAATGAGACTGCCA
>DAIOFF010000017.1:0-4617 GCA_036745855.1 Scrofimicrobium sp.
CCAAGATTGTCAATTTTAAAGGGGAAACATCTGCGTAAAGAGCTATACTGTTTTTACACCGCGAGTTTCACATCAGTTTGAAATCCCAAGGACGTAGGGGAAGACGACCCTTGGAAAGAAAACTGGAGGAAGCGATGAGCAGGAATGTCACCCGCGGTGTACTTTTTGTGCACACAGCGCCCCCCGCGCTTGGGCCACATATCGAGTGGGCCGTTGGCGCGGCCCTTGGGCAGGATGTGGATCTTCGCTGGACGAAGCAAGAGGCCGAACCCGGTATGGTTCGGACTGAATACTCTTGGGTTGGTCCAGTTGGCACTGGCGCGCGCCTTGCATCGGCTTTGCGAGGCTGGGAGCACTTGCGTTATGAAGTGACGGAAGAATCAGCTCCTGGAAATGACGGCGGCCGGTGGGCTCACACTCCGAGCCTTGGCATTTTCCATTCTCAAATGGATTCGATTGGAAACACGGTTGTCCCAGAGGATCGGATCAGGGGAGCTTTGGAACGCTCAAATGATTTGAACGGGCTTCGCGAAGCACTCGACTTGGCGTTGGGTCAGGCTTGGGATGAGGAACTGGAGCCATTCCGGTATGCAGGGGCGGGCGTGTCCGTCAGGTGGTTGCACCGAGTTGGATAGCAGCGATGAGCTCCAGGGGCTTTTAGGAGAGATCCCGATTGGTGAGAGCGCTTCGGATGAGGCGGCGATGGCTGTGATCATGGAGCATTCTGAGGTTACCGAGGACGTAGAGATTGATTGGAGAGGGGCAACACTTGCTGACCTTGGGTTGACGGGCGTTGCATTATGGGGGTTGGTTGCTGAACTTGAGCGACGCTTGGGGAGGAAGATCGCTGACGATGATGCGGCGAACTGGAGTACGCCTGAAGACGTTATCCGCGCAGTAAGATAGAGCACCTGCGCAAAACAATCTTATGAAGATAGTTGCATAGCGTTTTGCTTTCTTGCAGGTGAAAGTGGTCAACAAGGTTCTTCAAGACCAAAATGTTTTCAGTGAGACAGATTGGCCAAGGACGGTATTTGTGGTTCTCTTCTCACTTTGTCTGGTAAAGGGCGCTACTTCGTCGGTGAGAGGGGTGTCATCAGCACAGTACCTAGTATGCGGGCTTTCGCTTGGAACTTGGTACTGGTCAAGTACCGGTAGTATAGGTGAGGAACCGCGGGCCGAATATGCTGGTCGGCCCCATGTCGTCTGTGATGGAGTGGGCACTCGTAATGAAAAAGGGGCAAGAACGTGAGGCACCTGTGCCCCCAAACCCAAAAAGTAAAGGCCGCTTTTCGATCGGAAGGGTCCTTGGTGGCATAGGCATTATGTTGCTTGCCATTGTTGGTGCTTTCTTTTGGGGCGGCTCTGAATGGATTTTCAGAGAGTTCGGGCCGATTACAGTGCCGCGTGCCCTCGACAATCTATCGGGTGGCGAAGCCGGAAGTGATATTCCCGATTCCTTCTATCAAAGCCTTATATTGTGGACATTGATTCCAGTAGTTGTCGCCGTGCTTTTGACATCCCTCGTTTTATTTGGTGCCCGGTACTTTAGACGGCATGGATTAGTAGCATTAGGAAGAACGTTCTTATGGGGCGGAACAGTTGTTTCAATGGTTGTCACATGTATTGGGGTAACGTCCCTTGATCAGGCACTGAGCCTTCGGAAATGGTTTACTCAGCAGCCAAATAGAACCGATATCGCAGACTACTATGTGGAGCCAGATGTAACAAAACTGCCGTCTGGTGATAAGAACCTCGTGCTCATTTTTCTTGAGGCGATGGATGATGGCTTGGGTGACCCAGATTTGGTTGAGGGAAATGCGTTAGAAAGTCTTCAAGGCGCTACTGAGACATGGAGCAGTATTGAGAACATGACGCAGTATGCCAGTGGGGGGTGGAGTCAGGCTGGAATGGTCGCATCGCTTTGTGGTGTACCAATACGGGCAGCAGACGAACGTGATGTTGAACACCACTGGGATATTGGTTCCGGAGATGAACCGTACATGCCCGGAGTCACCTGTTTGACAGATATCTTGGACGAGGCCGGTTACACGCAGGTGTATATGTCCGGGGCAGACATGGGTTTTGCAAACTCCAGGAATTTCTTGCAAAGCCACGGTTTTGGGAAGATTCGTGAAATAGACGAATGGCGTGAAAATGGCGAAACTGAAATGGGGGATTGGGGTTTATCGGATCGAAGACTGCTCAGCTATGTCCGTGAGGAACTAGATGCTTTGCATGAAAGTGACGAACCTTTTGTGCTTTCTTTTGCTACTTTGGATGACCATAGGCCAGTTCCTGATTTTCCATATTGTCCACAGTATTTTTCTGACAAGGTCTTGTCGGCCGTCAAATGTCAGTCTGATCTTCTTCAAGAGTTCATTTCGTACATGGATGACAAGGGATACTTGGAGGACACGGTAGTTGCGTTGGTGGCAGACCACTCAATGCCTGGTTCATACTCGCCAACAGAGTACCGCAAAAAGCTTGATATTCCTCCAGATAGCGTGCCACTTTTTAACCGGTTCTATTCACCAGATGGCGTCCAGTTTGGGCGGAATCACGGTTCGCAGCTTGATTTGGCTCCAACGATTCTTGAGATCATGGGTGGGGACGTCAAAAAGGGCAGACTTGGTTTGGGAGTCTCTTTCTTTGAGTCTGATGCGGCCGTCAGAAAACAAAAAACTTTGCTGCAACTGTCGTGGGAAGAACAGGGTGAAGTCTTGGAATCTTCTTCTAGGAAATGGGTTCAAAGAATCTGGACTTCAAAGGAATAGGTCAGGGCAGTTTGTTTTCTGGGGTATTTGGTTGATGCCGTGGGAGTAGTCTCTAAGTTTTGTGAAAATGTGATTCTTACTGGCCACATCACTTGTCGGAGCCTTCTGAGAGCATAGAAGCAATGTGCTCGGCTAAGATCTAAATATAGATCCAATTGATGTGAGGTTGCGAAATGAAAAAAGCAGACGCGCTTCGTCCAGAAAGCGCCGCGCCCCCACTGCCAGATGTGGTAGGGGGTTTTTCTACGATTCTTGCGGATCCTCCTTGGCGTTTTGCGAACCGGACTGGAAAAGTGGCACCTGAACATCGACGGCTTGACCGGTATTCCACTATGTCTTTGGAAGCGATAAAGGAGATTCCGGTGGCGGGGGCGGCAGCCAAGAATGCGCATCTTTATCTTTGGGTGCCAAATGCCTTGTTGCCTGAGGGACTTCAGGTGATGGAGGCATGGGGTTTCCGCTACGTTTCTAACCTTGTTTGGGCCAAACGCAGGAAAGATGGTGGGCCAGATGGGCGTGGGGTTGGCTTCTATTTTCGCAATGTCACTGAGTTAATTCTTTTTGGCGTTAGGGGATCAATGAGGACGCTTGGGCCTGCCCGGTCTCAGGTAAACATGATTGAGACGCGAAAGCGGGAGCATTCTCGAAAACCTGATGAACAGTATGACTTGATTGAAGCATGCTCTCCGGGGCCTTATCTTGAGATGTTTGCCAGGCACGCTCGGCCAGGTTGGACGGCGTGGGGCGATGAGTCTGGGGCTGAAGTGGAGCCTCGCGGCATAGTCCATCGTGGTTATGAGGGCGGGGCTATCGATAGGACTTCTGGACTGCCCCAACTGCTTCCCTCAGCGCGTTTATCGGATGAACAAGCCGATGAGATCGCTGGTATTTTGGCGCAATGCTATGAGATTGATGGCATGAGTGGGCGGCAGATAGCTGCGGCATCTGGATATTCGATCCAAAGAGTAAACTCCTTGCTTAGCAGGGCGGGGGTTGAACGTCGCCCACGGGGGCGCACCTCAAACAAGATCATGGAACCTGCCGATGGATGACGCCACGTTATTTCCCGAGCAAGGGCTTCGCATTCAGGTCGAAAGGTCAGGAAAAGGAAAAAGGGTGCCATTGGCAGGGATGGTCTCTCAGCCGCGCATATTGGAGTTACCGGAGGGATACAAATACGGTGTAACCAGATATGCGGATGCTATTTTGCGCTCTGCCTTCCCGCTGCGTTTTGCAGACATCATCGCAAACCTAGAGTCTTTCTGGATAGATGCAGCCAGTGAAATCTTGAAAGGCGGCGGAGGGCGGGCGCGCCACACAGCAAGACATGACGAAGGTTTACATAGCCGGGGTTGGTCAAAACACAATGTCACAATTGAAAAGTTTATTGATGGGAAACCAATTTACCGGGTCAAAAACCATGAGATAGATGTGTACTGCCTGGGGGATGACGACGAATATCCAGGTATTGCCGTAGAAATGGAATGGAATAACAAGGATCCGTTTTATCACCGTGATTTGAACAATTTCTCCATCCTTCACCGCGAAGGTGTAGTTGCAGTTGGAGTCATTGTGACAAGGGGCCCCACACTGCAACGTTGGTTAGAGGCTCTTGCAAATCAAGGGATGATTTCGAAAGACAAATATGGCAAGTCAACCACCCACTGGGACAAACTTATTCCCATGATTGATGTGGGGGTCGGCGGTGAATGCCCACTTCTCTTGATCGGGATAGAACCTGAAAGGATAACGGGCTGGCCAAAAGACTTTGTTCCCCCAACTTCTCCCTAGGACCCGAGTTGAGTTTCTTGCCTTTACGCGATTCGCACACACTTGTCGC
>DAIOFF010000017.1:4717-21687 GCA_036745855.1 Scrofimicrobium sp.
CTGATAACGCTAGTTCATTCCCACGCAGTTTTTATGGCGCAGAAGTCCTTGCGTCTTTACGATTATTAGCCTTCATAGAGTGTGCTGGAGTTTACTACGGGTGTCGCTGGCTGCTCTGAGCAAAGGACTACTAAAAGATTAGACACCATTTGTGCCTTACGGTCATCATCCATTTCAACCACGTGATCGCGCTCCAAACGCGCAAGTGCTTCTTGAACCATTGAAACGGAACCTTCCACTATTTTCTCGCGCGCTGCAAGGACCGCAGTAGCTTGTTGACGGCGGAGCATTGCTTGGGCGATCTCTGGGGCATAAGCGAGGGAAGAAATACGTACCTCAATAATTTCTAGCCCTGCAATTGCGATTCTCTCGGCTACCTCACGGGCAAGTTCATGCGAAACAATCTCCGTCCCCCCACGCAAAGACGTTTCGCCTGGTCCGGCCTCGTCATAAGGATGAGTTGAGGCCACGTGTCGAAGCGCTGCCTCCGACTGAGAATGCACAAACGTAACGTAATCTTCGACGGCAAATGCTGCTTTGGCGCTGTCGGCTACGCGCCACACAACGATCGCGGCAATATTGACGGGGTTACCGTCGGAGTCATTGACTTTTAGTTCATGTGTCTCAAAGTTATGAACGCGCGCAGATACCTTCATACCTGATGAAAACGGTATGACCAAAGATAATCCTGTACGGCGAACCGTTCCAATGTATGTTCCGAAAAATTGTCTAACTGAAGTCATTCCAGGACTTACGATCACTAGTGAACGCCATGCTAGGACTGAAAGTATCCAGCCAATAATCCCGACAGTTATGAGAATCGGCTTGTTTGATGGGGCATAGCTTTCACTCTGTGCCGCTATGCCAACGATGAAAACTAACGTAGACAGGACAAATATGGCGACAGTGAGGATCAACGTGAGGTAAGTAGCTGCACCTGAGATGGACCAAGCTTTTCGCTCAGCTATCGGTTGAGTGTTTTGGATAGGAGGCCTGGCTTCGTTATAAGTACTCATGCGGTTTCCTTGTCTGTTTTAGCGATAGCACTATAACATCTCATAACACTTGTCGGAGGCTGCCTATAGGCTTGTTTTGTGGTGGTCAGCGACGTAATGGGTGAAAAATTGGGAGACACAGAAGGCACAATGCGACAGTTTGCCGAAGCAACCCGCGAATGGTTCAGATCTCAGTTTGGCACGCCAACGCCCGCTCAGGAACAAGCTTGGGAAACCATATCTTCAGGCACGAATGCTCTGATTATTGCCCCAACTGGTTCGGGTAAAACTTTGGCCGCATTCTTGTGGGCGTTGGATAGGTTGACCGAGAATCCGGCAGAGGGAACTAGTGTTCTCTATATTTCCCCTCTCAAAGCCCTAGGTGTTGATGTTCAAAAGAACCTGCGCGTCCCCTTAGCTGGGCTAAAAAGTGTGGTCACAGTCGGCGTGCGATCTGGAGACACTCCGCCTGCGCAGCGGCGCCAACTGGTGAAGAACCCGCCAAACATACTGATCACTACCCCAGAGTCCCTTTATTTGATGCTAACGTCAGGCGCCGCAAGCACTCTAAAGTCGGTGACAACCGTGATTGTTGATGAGGTCCATGCGCTAGCAGGAAACAAGCGTGGGGCGCACATGGCATTGTCGCTGGAACGCCTCGACAACCTATTAGAAACACCAGCCCAACGCATAGGTTTATCTGCAACGGTTCGTCCGGCTTCAGAGGTGGGTAGGTTCCTTGCGGGCGAAAATCCTGTGCGCATCGTGTCACCGCAGTCGAATAAAGAACTAGACACAGCGATCGATGTTCCCGTGAAAGATATGACGAATCCTGAGAGCGAGAATAGTGCTTTGGGAGTTGGGGCGGAAGATGGGGACGAACACCGTCTTGGATCAGTTTGGCCCAGCATCGAAAATTCCTTGTATCACCGCGTCATGGGTGCAAAATCCACAATCATCTTTACTAATGGGCGCCGGTTAGCCGAGCGGCTAACGGGAGCACTTAATGAGATTCACAAGCGTCTCGATGGCGTGGCAGAAGACCTGGCGCGGGCGCATCACGGTTCTGTATCTAAAGAACAACGCCTGCAGGTGGAAGACGATTTGAAGAATGGCACACTGAAATGTGTGGTCGCAACTGCAAGTTTGGAACTTGGAATTGATATGGGGGAGGTCGACCAAATCATTCAGATGGATGCGCCGCCCTCGGTTGCTTCAGGTTTGCAGCGAATGGGACGGGCTGGCCACCAAGTTGGGGCAGTATCAAAGGGGATCTTTTATCCGACTCATAGGTCAAAGCTGCTGGAAACAGCCGCAGTGGCCCTTGGTATTCATGAACGCGACATTGAACCAATCAAGATTCCCCGTTCGCCACTGGATATCTTGGCGCAGCACACTGTTGCAGCCGCTGCGCAGTGTCCGTTGAATGTGGAAGAGTGGTATAAGACCGTGCAGAGGGCGGCTCCATTTCAAACGCTGCCCCGTAGCTCTTTTGATGCAGTATTAGATATGTTGGCCGGGAAGTATCCTTCAACGGATTTTGCAGAACTTCGACCACGCATCATTTGGGATAGATTATCTGGACAAATCGAAGCGCGTCCTGGGGCAAAACAGTTAGCAATAATGTCCGGCGGAACCATACCCGATCGCGGCCTCTTCAGGGTCGAAATGGGAAGCGAAGATGGCTCGTCACACAAGATTGGTGAGTTGGATGAAGAAATGGTCCACGAAACCCGTGTTGGCGAAATCTTCGTGCTGGGTACTTCTTCTTGGCGCGTTCGCGAGATTACTCCAGATCGGGTCAAAGTAGTTCCGGCACCAGGGCGCGCGGGGAAGATGCCGTTCTGGAAGGGAGATTCAGCGCAGCGCCCGTTTCTTCTTGGAAAAAAGATCGGAAAACTTACCGCAGAGCTAGCCGAAATGATGCCGCAGCTTCGAAAGATTGGAATGGATGATAACGCCATTTCTAATACCTTAGAGTGGACTGCCGCCCAAATGGAGAGCACAGGTGTAGTGCCGACTGACAGTGCAATCGTGATAGAGCGAACGAAGGACCAGGTTGGGGAATGGTCAATCCTCTTGGAATCTCCTTTTGGTTTGGCAGTACATGCGCCGTGGGCACTTGCCGTTGCCGCGCGTCTTGATGCCGAATACGGGAAGTCTGCGCAAACTATGGCCAGCAATGACGGGATCATTGTGCGGTTTCCTGATATTGAAGGAGAACCACCTGGAGCCGAGCTGTTTCGTTTTGACCCAGATGAGATAGCGCAGATCGTGACACGGGAAGTCACTGGTTCTGCTCTTTTCGCAGCAAGATTTCGTGAATGCGCCGCGCGGGCCTTGCTGCTTGGCGGGTCAAAACCTGGGAAAAGATCTCCGCTTTGGCAGCAAAGACTAAAAGCTGGTCGACTTCTGGAAGTCGCATCAAAATATGATGAGTTTCCAATGATTATGGAAGCTGCACGCGAATGCCTTCAAGACGTATATGACATGGATGCTTTGGTAGACATTGCGGCTCAAATAAGGTCGGGACGGATTTTGTTTCACGAGGTGACGACGCAGTCCCCGTCTCCATTCGCCTCAAACCTGCTTTTTGGTTATGTGGCAGAAATGGTCTACCAAGGTGACATGCCGCAAAGTGAGCGCCGACTGGCTGCACTGTCAATGGACAGCGGACTCATGGGACAGCTTCTTGGAACAGTGGCAGTGCGGGATTTGCTGGAACCTGGAGTCGCAGAGAAGGTTCAATCTGAACTGCAGCGCGTCGCATCTGGATATCACGTTTTTGGCCGGGAAGGGACCGCGGACCTCCTTCGAAACCTCGGGCACCTAACGATAGAAGAGATTCATGAACGTGTTGAGGGTGAACCTTGTTTAGAAGAGTTGGAAAAAAGTCAAAGGATCTTCCAGTTTTCGCTAGGTGCCACCAACTACTATGCCGCGGTAGAAGACGCAGGGACTCTTGCTGCGGGACTTGGCATCGAAGTTCCAAAACCACTAGTAAAGACCTACCCCACGCAGGCAAACCCACTTGCAGGATTACTAGTTAGGTATGCCAGAACTCATGCACCCTTTACTTTGCCTCAGGTTGCGCAGCGATTTGGGATCCAAACAGCGACCTTGAGGATTTGCCTTGATACCTTAGTAGAAGACAAAAAACTTCTGCGTGGTGAGTTTGGGGAACCCGGAGTAACTCAGTGGGTAGAGCCAAATATCCTAAAACAGATGCGGCGCATGTCTGCAGCGCTCTTGCGCTCCTCAGTAAAACCTGTCTCTTCTGCTAAATACGCGCAGTTCTTAACTGAATGGCAAGGCTGCATAGGACACGGTGAAAAACGCAACGTCAAAACCGGCCGTGACTTCGCACTGACAATCGTTGAAACGTTGGTTGGGTGCCCGCTTGCGGCTTCTACATTAGAAACCCTTATACTTCCCGCGCGCATTCATGAGTATGAGCCCTCTCATTTGGAAGAACTGGTAACTTCGGGTGAAGTCATCTGGATAGGGGAAGGGGATCTTGGCAGTGCGGAAGGCAGAATCAGTTTCCATTTGCCAGAAACCCTGGAACTTACTCTTCCTGTGCGTGAGGATCGGGCTTGGGGTGGTTTGGAAGGCGAAATACTCGCCAAACTTCAAGAAGGTGGGGCTCAGTTCGGTTCACGGTTGGCCGAAGGACTGACGGGAGATGTTGGTGCAGCCCTTTGGAAACTCGCATGGGCTGGGGAAGTCACGTCTGATTCTCTTGCGGCTCTTCGATATGTCGTGGCAGGTGGACGGGCCTCTCAAAAGACAAAACCGCGGACGCCCCGCGCAAGAGTTTCAAGACGCACAGCATTTCGCGCCATTGCAAAAGCAAATACATTTTCTGATCCCCGGTTAGCTGGAAGATGGTCCATTGCCCCCAGAAGCCATGCCACCCAGTCCGAACAAGCATCAGTTAGCTTGTCCTTGATGTTAGACCTTTACGGTGTTTTGTCGCGCGGCACCGTCACAGCAAGGAACTTCCCCGGAGGATTCGCGGCAGCATATCAAGTGCTAGCAGACTTTGAAGCAGCAGGATATTGTCGGCGCGGCAACTTTATCGAAGGGCTTGGCGGGGCACAATTTGCAGCAGCTGGGACCATTGATCGTCTTCGCGAGGCCGCATCAGAGGGGATCATTGCCCTATCTGCGGCTGACCCCGCCAACCCGTATGGGGCAGCAATCTCATGGCCAATACCGCAAAGTGATGTGAGGCCCAGAAGGGCTGCCGGGGCCATCATCGTCCTCGCAAAAGGGCACCCAGTTTTCTATCTTGAGCGCGGCGGAAAGACAGCCTGCACATGGAACTTGGAAGACTTAGACGTCAAGATGAACGAAGTCGCAGACACTTTGGTTGAAGTTTGCAAGAGGGGCAAACTGGCAGACTTCCTAATCGAAACAATAGATGGGAAGCGGGCCGACGCATCACCGTGGGCTCAAGCATTTTGTGAAGCAGGCTTATCACTAACGCCAAGTGGGCTTGCATATTACCGGCCAATACTTTAAGAAAGCTCAGGTGCCGTGTCTTGATCATGAAGGTGAACATTCCAAAGCGCGTTCACCCGCACCCATGCCTCTAAAAATCCTTTTTCGTCCAGGCGCTTGCGGCGCATCCAAGACGTGACTTCTGAGTTACATTTTGAAGCGTTGCAAGACTGACATGCGGGCACTACATTTTGCAGCGTGTATCTGCCGCCTCTTGAGATTGGCAAAACGCAATCCTTCTGAAGATTCTCATCCCTGGTCCTGCAATATGCGCAAGCTTGACCCCAAGTGATTTTGATCCAATCCCACTGCTCAGGAAGTAGATCATTGTCAGCAGCTTTGACGCGCCTTGCGCGTCTGCGTGACGCGATCTTTTGTTTACGGCCAACCACAGTGTCACTCTAAGACACCCCTACGGGGATTCACAGCACTGAAGACCATGTTTCGCGTGTGTAGCGAATAACTTCGATGTCAACAGCCGAAGCGTGGGCGATATTGCCGGGGAGCGCCCAGCCGACTACGCTCACTCTTGTGGCTATAAAGGGAGACCTTCTTTACGAAGGCAAAGCAAAGCGCCTCTTCAAGACCGATTGTGATCGTGTGCTCTGGGTTGAATACATGGATCAGGCAACTGCCTTCAACGGTGAGAAGAAAGATCAAATCAAAGGCAAAGGCGTTCTGAACAATCAAATCAGTTCACTGATTTTTGAATGGTTAAGCGTTCAAGGAATCGCCAACCACCTGGTTGAACGCATTTCACCTACAGAACAGCTTGTTCACAAGGTAGATATCGTACCTCTTGAAGTTGTGGTAAGAAACACAGCAGCGGGAAGCTTGTCTAAGCGACTCGGAATTCCTGAAGGTGAAGAACTTCCACGACCGATTGTTGAGTTCTACTACAAGAGTGATGAACTTGGTGATCCTCTCATTAATGAAGACCACATTGCCATCATGGCTATTGCAACGCAGGAAGAGCTAGCTGAGATCCGCCGTCAAGCTCTCCAGGTAAATGAAGCTTTGCAGTTACTGTTCGGGGAACTTGGAATACGCCTTGTTGACTACAAACTTGAGTTTGGGCGGGACGCGGACGGCAAGATTTTGTTGTCTGATGAGGTTTCACCGGACACCTGCCGCCTTTGGGATATGGAAACAAACGAAAAACTTGATAAAGACGTTTACCGCAGAGACTTAGGGGACTTGGTGTCTGTCTACCAGCAGGTGCATGACCGTTTGGAACAAAAGCTTGACCCTACAGGGGGAGAGCAGTGACTCAGTTGGACTTCGAAGGTAGCAGTCTGAATGAGGAATGCGGTGTTTTTGGAATCTGGGGACACTCTGAAGCATCCAGGCTAACCTATTTTGGTTTACGCGCCCTGCAACATCGCGGGCAGGAAGGCGCAGGAATCGTTGCCAACAATGGTGGTGAGATCAAAGGGCACCGCGGGCTTGGTTTGGTTTCGCAAGTTTTCAAGCAGGAAGCTCAGTTGGACCGTTTGACGGGTACATCCGCGGTTGGTCACGTGCGGTATGCGACTGCGGGGACAAGCAATATTGACAATGTGCAGCCGTTACTCTTTCGGTTTAATGGTGAGCAAGTAGGGCTTGCTCACAATGGCAATCTCACTAATGCGCGGACACTGCGCCGAAAACTGGAAGCTCAAGGCGGTATTTTCCATTCGGATTCCGATACTGAAATCCTTATGCACCTTATTCGGCGAAGCCATCGTGAAACCTTTGAAGAACAGCTCAAGGAAGCCCTCAACACTGTTCATGGTGGGTTTGCTTATGTGCTTATGACCAACGATGCAATGTATGCTGCGCTTGATCCTAATGGGTTTAGGCCACTTGCGATGGGCAAAACCAGTAGCGGGGCAATAGTGGTTTCTTCGGAGACTTGCGCTCTTGAGACTGTCGGCGCGAAGTTCATTAGGGACATTAAGCCTGGTGAGCTCGTGGTGATTAACGACAAAGGCTACCGTGTGGAGCATTTCACTTGGGATACGCAGCCTGCCATTTGCTCAATGGAGTTCATTTATTTCGCCCGCCCAGATTCAAACATTGCTGGGGTAAATGTACACGCGGCGCGTAAACAAATGGGTGCGAAGTTGGCGCTTGAGTCGCCTGTTGACGCCGACATGGTTATTGGCGTGCCGAACTCTTCTATTTCTGCTGCGTCCGGGTATTCGGAGGCTTCTGGACTGCCAAATGAACTGGGCTTGGTCAAGAACCAGTATGTGGCGCGTACCTTTATTCAACCAACCCAAGAACTTCGTGAACAGGGCGTTCGAATGAAGCTTTCGCCTGTAAGAGGCGTTATTGAAGGCAAACGGGTCGTGATGGTGGATGATTCGATTGTTCGTGGGACAACTAGCCGTCGGATCGTGGACCTGTTGAAGGATGCAGGCGCAGCTGAAGTGCATGTTCGAATTGCATCTCCGCCTCTGAAATACCCATGTTTTTACGGGATTGATATTCAAACCCGCGAAGAATTGATTGCCGCAAATCATTCTGTCGATGAAATCCGCCAAATTATTGGTGCAGATTCATTGTCTTTTCTCTCTGAAGAGGGGTTAGTGGATGCCATTGGGCTAAACCTTGATGCTCCTTATCAAGGGCTTTGTATGGCCTATTTTAATGGCGATTATCCGACGCCACTTTTTGATTATGAAGAAGAGTACCGTAAGTCATTGGCTAAAACTGCCGTATAGGAGGACCTTTTGGGTAACGCTTACGCCCGTGCTGGCGTTGATGTTGAAGCAGGTTATGAGGTAGTTCGCCGCATAAAGGGACATGCTGCCAGAACTGAGCGCCTTGGTGTTATGGGGGCTCTTGGGGGGTTTGGGGGCTGTTTTGATCTGTCTGGGTATAACTTGAAAGAGCCTGTGTTGGTTTCTGGGACAGATGGCGTTGGCACTAAGTTGATGCTTGCTCAAAGCGCTGGCGTTCACGACACTATTGGCATTGATTGTGTGGCTATGTGTGTGAATGACATTGTGGCGCAGGGCGCAGAGCCTTTGTATTTCCTTGACTACATTGCCTGTGGTTCAAATGATCCTGAGGTTTTAGAGCAGGTAGTTGCAGGCGTGGCTGAAGGGTGCGTCCAAGCTGGGGCTGCACTTATCGGCGGTGAGACTGCTGAAATGCCAGGAATGTATGACGCGGATGAGTATGATTTGGCAGGTTTCGCGGTTGGAATTGCTGAGAAAACGGACCTTGTGACTGGGGAAAATGTTGCTGCAGGTGATGTACTAATTGGGCTTCCCTCAACGGGAGTGCACTCTAATGGGTTTTCTCTTGTGCGAAAAGTGTTTGAGAACGAGCCCGCAGATTCTCCTTGGACCAAGTCTTTGCTGGTGCCGACAAAGATTTACGTAAGTGCTTTGCTGCCTCTCGTGAAGTCGCACTTGGTGAACGGTATTGCTCATGTTACTGGCGGCGGTTTTGTTGAGAACTTGCCGCGTATGTTGCCAGATGGGCTCGGGGTAAAAGTCGATTTAGGATCTTGGCCTATTCTTCCTGTATTTGATGAGATTTCTAAGCGTGGAGATATTCCTTTGCTCGAAATGTTTGAGATTTTTAATATGGGTATTGGCATGGTCCTTGCAGTGTCACCAGAGAATGTAGCGGCCGTCAAAGAATCTCTTACGAAGCGAAATGAGGAATTTTTTGAGATCGGTTCTGTTACGGACCTAACGGATACGGAACCCGTGGTTTTTGTCGAAACTGGGACACACTGACCAATGCGCTTGGCTGTGTTCGCTTCGGGCACTGGGTCTAATCTAGAAGCGATTGCCAAGAAGCTGCCTGTTGACTTGGTGTTTTCTGATAATCCAAACTCTAGGGCATTGACGTTGCTTCCTGAAGTTCCGAAGGTAACTTTCAGGCCACGTGATTTTCCTTCCCGAAATGAATATGAAGAAGCATTGGTGCAAATGGTTCGTGACTACCGCATTGGTTTGGTGGCTTTGGCGGGCTATATGCGTGTAGTTGGGGACGCTTTGCTTTGCGCACTTCCTGGCAGAATCGTGAACCTGCACCCGTCGTTGTTGCCAGCGTTTCCTGGTAGAAATGCGATTCAACGGGCATTCGAATCTGGTGTGCGGGAGACTGGTGTTACAGTACATTTTGTTGACGAGGGCGTGGATACGGGTCCGATAATCGCCCAGGAAAAGGTCATGATGCAAAAGTCTTTGTCTGAGCTGGAAAGTGCGATTCATGAATGTGAACACCGGTTATATCCAGAAGTAATAGAACGGATTCTCAAAGGAGAAGAATGAAAGTTGCAGTCATTATGGGCAGTAGCTCTGATTGGGAAACCATGAAACACGCGTGTACCGTGTTGGATGATCTTGGAGTCCCTTTTGAAAAGAAAGTGATTTCGGCGCATCGCACGCCTGACTTGATGTTTAAGTTCGCAGAAGAAGCGCGTGAAAATGGTTTTGCTGTGATTATTGCGGGCGCGGGGGGCGCAGCGCACCTGCCTGGAATGGTTGCGGCAAAGACAACGTTGCCTGTAATTGGTGTTCCGGTGCAAAGTCGGGCATTGAATGGTTTAGATTCGTTGCTGTCTATTGTGCAAATGCCGGGCGGCGTGCCAGTTGCGACTGTGTCTATTGGAAAAGCTGGGGCTATCAATGCCGGTTTACTTGCGGCGCAAATCCTTGGTATCACGGACACTGCGGTTGCAGGATCCGTGGAGGCCAGACGTGCTGAAGCCGCGAAGACCGCTGAGGAAAGTACGGCTGACCTTGACTGAAAAAATACGTACCATTTTGCCAGGGCAGACTATTGGAATTGTCGGGGCTGGTCAACTGGGGCAAATGCTTGGCTCATCAGCGGTAGAAATGGGCTATAGTGTCATTTCTTTAGATCCAACCCCGCATTCACCGGCATCAAAAGTTGGTGAGCAAATTATTGCGGGATACAACGATCCTGTGGCTCTTCATGAGTTAGCGGATAACTGTGAAGTGCTCACTTATGAGTTTGAAAATGTGTCAGCAGAGACGATAAAAGCTGCTGGCGGGCACTTGCCTCAGGGAACAAGGAGCCTGGAGATCTGTAAGGATCGGTTGGTTGAGAAGGCGTTTTTGGGTGACGCTGGGGTTCCAGTTGCGCCTTATGCGGCGGTTTCTAGTTCAGAGGACTTGCATGAGGCCATTGCCAGTATTGGACTACCTGCTGTTTTGAAAACTACCCGCGGTGGCTATGACGGTAAGGGACAAGTCGTAATTCATACGGCGAAGGACGTTGCAAAGGCTGAACCGCTTTTGGCTGTACCTTGTGTTTTAGAGTCGTGGATTCCTTTCACAAAAGAAGTATCTGTGATTGTTGCGGGCGACCAATTTGGTACGTTTGTTTGTTTTCCAGTTGGTGAAAATGAGCATAGAAACAATATTTTGCATACGACGACGGTTCCAGCAAGGGTAGATTCTCAAACGGAGGCTTTGGCGAAGCGTCTTGCGTTGACTATTGCTGAAAAGATCGGTCTAGTCGGCGTGATGGGCGTAGAAATGTTTGTTGTTGAGGGCGGAAAGCTTTTCGTAAATGAGCTTGCCCCACGTCCTCATAACTCTGGACATTACACAATAGAGGCTTGTGACTTCAGCCAGTTTGATCTCCATATTCGCGCCATATGTGGGTTGCCGATCATAGAACCAAGACTTTTGTCCCCGTCTCAAATGACCAACGTACTTGGTCAGGATCTGGATGATACTTTGTCAAAGTTGCCTCATAATCCTGATTGGTCGCTGCACTTATATGGGAAAAAGGAAGCAAAGACGGATCGAAAGATGGGGCATATTACTGTCCTCACTAATAAACCGTTGAAAGATTGAATCCGCTAAAAGTTCTAATGCGGAGCTAACTTGAATGAAGTAGCCCCGCATTAGATTTATTCTTCGTCTTTTGAGGAAGACTTGGTATCTTCGGCGTTCTCCACATATTCCAGCATTTGTTTTTGACTGAGAACAGCCCAGGGGCTTCCGCCGGGGTTGAATGATGAGGCAGCAGGCGAATCGCCTTGTGTCCACCATTTTGCCCGGTAGAGTTGTCCGTCAAAATACACCACATCGCCAGCGTCGTATGAAGGGGTGCCGGACCAATCAGGCGCTACTCCATCTGGCACACTTGCTTGAGTTTGAGGTTTGTCATCTGGGAGAACTGGCCCAATGAGACGCCACGGAGTGTCGCCTTCACGTTCGACTGGCATGTCGGGTATCTGATTTTGTGTCCACCACTTTGCCTCATACACGTTGTGTTTCCAAACAACCTTGAACCCTTTGACGTAATCAGAGTCTTCTGTCCAGATTGGGTATGGAGAGAGTGCGGGATCGTCAACTTCTTCATCTTTTGACTGAGGCACTTCTCTTGGAAGGCTTGTTGGTTCTTCAACTGGTGGCGCAGCGTCCATCACCCACGTTGATAGTATTCGCTCAAAGTCACCAGATTCTTGTTCAACGCCACTGCATGAGTCAGATACTTTTGTGGTGTCTATGTAGTTCACCCCGCATGCTTGATCGCGGTTGGCTGACCAAAGGGATGTTCGTCCAACGCCGTACCTGGAAGCAAATGACCTAATGGATTCTGCTTCTGTAATGGTTAGTACTTGTCTGGGGACATCATTTTGCCCAATCATTGGCGTCATGCCTACCATGCGCCACGCGGCAGCGTCACTCAACTGCACATTTTGCCCTGTGTAGGTCTCTTTTATTTGGGTATGGAGGGCTCGAAGCGAGGAAGAGATTGCTTGACTAAGAGAGCCCCCTTGGACTTCGTCTTGTCCGAAGTTCATGGTCATAGCATTCACGCCGCGAAGTTCAACGCCGCCATCCAGTAGTTCCTGGACAGTTGTTTTTCCATCTTCAGTCAATCCACCTGTATTCACAGGTAGGGTAACCCAAATGTCGATTTTGTGTCCGTCTTTTTCCATCGACCGCTGCATTGACGCTAAGGCTAATGCCCGTCGTTCGTTTGCGGTCCTATCGCTTAGTGCTTCTCCCTCAATATCAAGGTCGATTGTAGTTAGTTCATACCGCTCAACAACGCTTCGATATGCGTCTTCTAGGTCTGAAGCATCTTTACATGTTGTTGCCAGTTCTTGGTTGGCTTGGCCTCCGAATGATATGGCAACGTCGCCTTCTTCCAGCCTAAGTCTGGCGATGCGACGGTCAAGTTCTAACGATTCGTTGGCCTCGTCCATATCATAGTAGGTGCCCCACGTGGGCTTGCAGGGGTTTTCGGGATCAGCCACAACGAATGAGAGTACAACATCTTTTGCGGTTCGCCCCCTGGTTTCTTCAAACACATATGTTGGTGTCGCTGTCACATCAACATATGAGGCAAACCATGGGGGATCAATGTCTTCATTCAAAGATAATGGGTCATATTTTTGCCAAAGAGCTACGCATCCATAAGCGATTAACGCTGTTGACGTTAGCGCAATAAAGATTCTGGTGGCAGACAGCCTGCGTTTTTGGGTCATTTGGTCACGCGCCTTGGTAGTTCTGGGCCCACGTCTAATACTTCACGCCATTGGCGTGTGGCAGAGGCGGAAGAAGAGTTTTCTGTCTTAGCCGGCACGTCAACAAAGAGAAAGTTGATTGCGCCGATCCAGGTATCAACAATTGCGTCTTTTATTCCGATGTAACTAATGAATGCCCAAGAAGCTAAAACACCATTGAAAAGAGCAAAGGCCGCATTTCCCCAGTTTTCGGCCGAATAATCGGACACCAATGTAAGAAATGAAAACACAATGATTGCAACTGGCAAAACAATGAATTTGACAGGCGTTACCGTTCGATTTTTGACTTTCGGTGTGCGTGCGAAAGGAATTTTCCTGCCACTTAGTCCTTGACGAAGTGAAGTTAGTACTCCGGCCAGGTTTACTGGCAAAAGAATCAGGTTGAAGCCATAAATGCGAAACACGTCTGTCCGTTTGTATCCGCAAGCGTGAAGGTCACTTGCCATTGCCAGAAAATAGGGCGCAGCTAGCAGAACCACGAGAGGACTAAGTAGCCTTCCGTCATAGGGATACGCTAACAATAAAACTAAAGAGAAACTAGCCCAACCGATAGAAGCCATATAGTTGAAACGAAGCGTGGCCTCCCCAAACGTCAGTCGGTTCGTGGGGTCATTGTCTTTGCGAGTTTTGCTGAGCATCTTCGGCAAAATCAAAAGCCCACCATTTGCCCACCGCTGGCGCTGAACTACCAAAGACCCGAAGTCTGGGGGAGTAGCCGAATATGATAGTCGTTCTGGATAGTTCACCAAAGTCCACCCATGATTTACCATGTCAATACTGGATTCGGTGTCTTCAATGACTGTCCGGTCCTGAATGTATCTTTTGACCGTGAAACCGCGCTCTGTGTCTACTTCTGCGATTTCGTCAATAGCGCTTTTACGAATGACTGCATTTGCGCCAACCCAAAATGTTGCCCCGTGGGCTGTCATCCCTTGGTGCTGAATGTGCTGTAAATCAGTGGTTGCGCCTGCAAGTCTTTCAATCCGCGTGGCTGCCCCGCGAAATGAAGAATACGGCGTTTGTGCCACTGCAACCCGTGCATTTTCGGGTTGTTTCATTAGGTAGACGAGGCGAAGGCAGTATTCACGCAATAGTACTGAATCCGCGTCCAGAGTGAGAAGGAAGTCTGAGTCTGGGATCACCAAATCCGCCAGGTCCGCATCATCGCATGGTTCCAGTATTGTTCCGGCACCTGTATCTAGGAACTTATATGAGCCCCCCATTAAAGCAATGTATGAGTTAAGATTCATTGCTTTGTTGGCTTCATGAGAAGTAGAAATGAATGCTTTACGTTCAAAGGAGTCAGCCTGAACGTGAAATGTTGCCGTAAGGCGGGAATAGAGTTGCCCGATTCGGGAAGGGGATAACGGATTTGATTGTTCATTTGCCGACATGCGAATTGCCATTGCTGTTTTTTGGAAGTCGCTGGCAAGTTCCAAAATGACATGATTTACAAGGAAATCGTCCACGTGGTCTTCTTGTGGCTCCATTGAGGCGCGCTGCCGCAGCCATGATGCTGACCACTCAAAGGTTTGCGCAAGGCCTTGAAGTGCATCTTTATCGTTGGGTTTTTCGTTGTTCTCCCAAGCGTTTTTCCTGCCAAGCACGTATTCAAACGGTTCGGCAAACAATTCAGTTATGACAATAGGCATGGCCCGTGCTTGTTCTAAACGTTCTTTAGCAGCATCGCTGCTTGGATTGGGTGGGTCATCAATTGCAAGGACAATACGCATATTCTCATACTCTTGAAGTGCCACAGAAATCATTGTTTGTCTGATTACCCGGGGTTCCTCAGCGTATGAGGGAATAAGTACAGTGATTGAAGGGCATTCTTCTTCAAATAAATGGTCGATTGCGGCGCGCGGTGCGCGCTCATGTTTACTAAACCGCCGCAGCGCTCCTTCTCTGGCAATCAAGTATGCAAGTGCTGACGTGGCAAGCAGCGTGACGATCACAACGTATCCAATGGCTTCCATTGTGACGCGAAAACCTTGCATTTGTGCATTTAGGAACTGCCGAATGATAGTGGTGACAACGTACGCTAGCCAGAAAATGACTGTTGCCAATATTGCCAACCGACTCCACAAAAGTTTGGAATCAGTTGGTTTGGGGGGAACTGCGGGCATAGAACGATCAGATCGTTCAGTGCCTATTTGGTGTTTTCGTTTTGTCTGCAAGCGCCTAACCTATCTGTCCGTTTTGTAAGGAGCCTCCCCAGATACAGCCAGTACTGGTCCAACACAAAATCAGACAGGGGTCATTAATGGTTACCTACCTGACCCAACTGTCGATTTGATCCTTTAGTCTTAGCCGCCTCTGTCAACTCCCCGCACGAAATAGTGCGACATAACGTGTGTAGAACACGTAGTTGTCCAAGCAGTTCAAGTTTGAACAGTATGCACGTGTAGTTTTCGAATAGTGTTTCAAAATGCAGTTATGTTAGAGTTCGTAAACATATGTCTTCTTGTGGGGAGGGAGATGTGGGCAGACGAACGCATCTTGATCTTTTGATGAGCGAAATGGGACTTTCCGCCCTGGGTTTATCGAAAGAGTGCGAAATATCAAACTCGCTAATATCGCGGTGGCGGTCGGGGAGCCGCGTGTTAACGGTGCGTAGTACCACCCTGATGGAACTATCAAATGCCCTGGTCCGCCTCGATGAAGATAAGAAACTGGAGAAGATAGTAGCGCCGTATGCAAGGCTTGGAGCTCCACTTGACGAAGCCGTTGCAAAGTATCTGACGGCTGAATCGATCCCTTTAGTCTCCAACAGACTTGATCGCCAACCGATCCAATATGCAGGTGAGTATACGCGTGAAGAGTATGTTCTGCTGGGCAATAAGGGGATGGAGCGAGCTGCCATGCTCATGTTGGAATACTTGCAGCAGATTCCCCCGGGGCAAGAAATACTTCTTTTGGTTGCTGTTTCAAAACGTTTTTGGCAACAAAGAACAAAGTCTTTTGCAAACATCATGCAGCGTTTAAATGCCGCCTTCGGCCGCGAACCTCGTTTCATAGTGATTGAAGCATCGCCCGACGTAACCTCTAGCAAACTGTCTTTTGCGGGTCTTTGGATTGCCCAAAACTTGCGCGGGCTTATTCGGGGCAGGCAGTATTTGGGCGATCTTCCACCAGAACTGGTGATTGCTGTTATTCCTGGGTACTGGGCAGGCGCAGTCGAAGTCGATCCAAGTGCAGAAGATGGAATTGCTAGTAAATATTGTGCTGATCCGCGGGTTGTCCGCACGTATGAAATGCGGGTTAGGGCGATGCTAGAAAAGTGTGTGCCTGGCCCAAAATATAGTGCCTTAAAAAATGCAAACTCCATTAGTCTACCAATAACGAAGGATATGCCATTCAATGCAATTGTCAGACTGCCACTTCTCAAAGCATTGACTGGGGCAGAGCTAAATGAACTTGATGCCCGCGAATCCAAGTTATTTGTGAAGTCCTTTTCTGATTTTGGGGAATTTGGGCCCGGGCACCACAGGCTGATTCTTTGCCGCGAACACATGGTAGATAGCATGCAATCTGACTCTACGTATAGTCTGCCTCTTACTTTGATCGAAGGGAAAGAAGTTTTTGTTCCCAAATCGATTATTGCCTGTCAGATTCGTCGTATTTTAGAGGCGTTGGAAGAACGCCGCGATTTTCAAGTTGCCCTTGTCCCAATGCAGGCGTATTCCAAGATAGAAATAGAACTCGTGGCCTGGTCAGGTGTTGCTGGATTTGCTTGGCTTCAGGATGGAAGTGGGGACTTCTATGATTCGAACCCGTGGACTCTAACCAGTCTTGAACAGGCTGTCTCTAGCGTGTGGAACACTCTTCCATCCCCTTGGAAAGCAAAAGACTCTGTGAAAGCTCAGCTGCGTGCAGTTCTGGATGGGCAAAAACTGAGGGACTTTGCCCACGATCAACAAATCGCAGAGGCCTGGAGTCCGTATCCGTTT
>DAIOFF010000018.1:0-21604 GCA_036745855.1 Scrofimicrobium sp.
AGCCGCAGGAACCATAACTGACACGTAGGAGTATCCTGCTTCCAGTGGCCTTTCCTTTGAGTTGCGGAAAGAAGTGGGGACCCCATATTTGATGGCCATTGGTGCCACAACTTCTTCAAGGCGTTCCAGGCGGGCATCATCAACATCGACCGCATCAACCGTGATGTCTTTGATGCTTGACACCACAGAACGAACCACGTGCATGAGTCCCATTGGGCCAGCCGCACCAATCACAGCCATCTTGTCGCCAGCGCGCAGTTCAGGCTTGGCTGGAATGCGCTTGTACCCTTCAGCAGCATTGTCGCCGCGGGTTCCCGTGTAACGAATCAGATCATAGTGAACGCGTCCGACATCAACCTTTGTCTTGCGGTCAACTGCGCCGCCCCCAAGCACAACATCCAAGATCCCGTTCCATGCAAGGTGGTTCTCTAGGGTTTCGATTACGTCGCCGCTGGTTCCGAAATAGATGATGTCATCGAACTTTTCGTTTTCGATGTTCGCGAGGCCATCAGCGCCAATCGTTGTTGTCCACCCTGGCTTTGACTGGTCCGTGAGAATCTCAACGCCTTTTGCTTCGCGGCCTTCATCAAGAACAATAAGCAGCTTGCCGCCTTCACGTAGTTTACGGCGCTCATTCCACGCGTATGAGGCTTCAACGCACGCCCACGGTTCAATGAGTGCAACAGCGGAAGCGCTTGGCCCATTAGACACTGGGATGAGGAAGGAAACGTCGTCGGGGCCGACGATTACGTTTTCGTCCATCAAAGCATATTCTTCTAATGCGCCATCGAAGTTGTAACCGAATGCGGCATTTGAGCCTTTGGTGGGTAGGTGCCTGTAGTCAGTTTGGATGAGAACGCGCTCACCAACCTTGTGCTTTGTTACTTGGTCACCAACAGCTACGATCACTCCTACAGGCTCATGACCTGGCACTACCGGCGTTTCACCTGGCTTGTAGCTGGGGATAGCTGCCAGTTGATCCGGACTCAGTCCGGACGTCACAGGGCCTTTTCGTGGGTGATCAGAAAATGCGTTAATCAGTTTAATGTCCGAAAAACAAATACCGCAGGCCTCTACTTTGACCATGATCTGTGTGGGACCAACTGGGTCAACGGGCTTGGATGGGTTCACCACCGCAGTTTTTTTCGCAGTGAACTGTACGGCGTATTGTGTCTCAGGCAGTTTGTCAGTCATCAGTCTCTCCATCTTCGTCTGACGTTGATGCGTTTATTTGAGGTTTCATAAATGCTTATTTACGAGGCGATCGTTTCCGCCCCCACAGCCACCAAATCCTCTAGAGGAACTTCGGTGCGGTTGCCATCGGCGTCAACATATCCGGGTTTCCCTTGGCCAACAAGGACCTGGTGCGCGGCAACAACACATGCGGCCTCCCAGAACTTTTCCTTGGCAAACTCAGATACTGGGCCGTCTTTGGTGGCAGGCTCAAAGGGGATCTTGTCTTGCGTGTTGTGTTCGGTTCCAGCCATGACGATCATTCCAGCGTCCGTGTAAGCCTTCACGTAAGCGTCAACCGCTTCACTGCTGTTACGTCCTGGAATCAACTCTGCCGCAAATATACGCCTGTCAAGCAACGTTTGAGCGAGAGTATTGGGGTCAGCTTCAAACTCACAAACTGGGTCAACCCCATCAGCCAACGTCGGGTAAGTAGGAATGCCGCCCATTGCAAGCACAAAACTATAGGCTTGATCAAAACCAAGCGGGACCTCAGGAACAAACCCTGGCGTTCCCGATTTCAGTAGTTTAGAGCGGATCAAACCCTGAAGATCAACGGCAGCAATGTCCTCATCAGCCCCAATCAGTTCCAACACGGCAGCACGAAGACTTTCATCTACGCCATCAAGTGCTTCCTGGAATGCGCGGGCAATGTGTCGCTCTTGCAACGACACCCATTCGATAGGAACGTCACCACGCGTCGCAACGGCTTTTTGGATAACCCCAGCAGTAAGTCCAGTTTCGATTCCTTGACCAAGGAACCAGTCATCGACCTGGACAATCATCGCAGCAGCGCGGGCATCATTGCCTTCCCGGATTTCTTTCGCAATCGCTTCAGCTTCCACAGATTTCGCTTTGAAAGGATCGATTCCTTTTCCGCACAAATACATTCGGCCAGGATTTGCGGGGTCATTTACCCGAATACCGTTTTTTGCGAGGTCTGGGTCAAGAGTAATGAACTCCAGCCCATAAAGTGGTGTCAGCCCAGCAGCCTGAGCAGCTTCACGAAATGGGGCATACACAGTCTGATCATAAAAGTTGGAAATACCGACCGCAGCAACGCCCTCCTTGAGGGCCGCCGCAATTGCTTCCTCAACAGTGTCAAACGCCGAAAAATTCGGGGGGAAATGAACGTGGGTATTAGTTTTCAAGATTTCCATGATTGTCCTAAAGATTACTTTTCATTTGCCGATTCTCTTATTGGCTTCGTCCCAGGCGTCCTTCGAAATAGGCAGCGTCCCTGGAAGGTACCGCGCCACATCCACAGAGTTACGCGAAACCTCACGCATCGCATCCAAACCACCTGTGATGTCACCCAACGCGTGAGCTTGAACCAGTAGGTTTCCAAGCGCCGTTCCTTCCGTTGGCCCAGCGACAACCGGCAACCCAGTCGATTCGGCAGCCAACTGGCAAAGCAGCTTGTTCTTGCAGCCACCACCAACAATGTGAAGGACTTCGACCTTCTGCCCAGCCATGTCCTCTTCCTGAGCAATAGCGTTCTTATATGCAAGCGCCAACGAATCCATGATGCACCTGGTAATTATGCCCTGGTCATCAGGTAAATCTTGGCCACTTTCTGCCGCAACCTCACGAAGCCTGGCTGGCATATCACACACAGGGAACAACCTGGGGTCATTTATGTCAACAACATATTGAAGTGGCGGAAGTTCCTCAGCCAGTGCATCCAGCTCCTTCAAAGACAGCTCACGGCCCTGGTCTTTCCAAACCCGGCGGCACTCATTGAAAACCCACATGCCCATAATATTTTGCAGGTAGCGGACCGTCTTTTCCACGCCAAGCTCATTCGTAAGATTCGCGTGGCGACTGCTTTCTGTCATAACGGGCTTCGTTAGTTCCATACCAACAAGTGACCAAGTTCCAGAAGAAATGAAAGCAAAATCTTTAGTTGCCGCAGGAACCGCCACAACCGCTGACGCAGTGTCATGCCCACCAACTGCTACAACATCAACACTCTCATCCAAAACTTCTGGCAAAGACTTACCAACAATAGTGCCCGGCTCAACAAGTGGAGCCAAGATTCCAGGCACTGGAATACCAAAATCCTCTTCCAACGCCTCAACAACGCCAGGGGACCACTGCCTAGTTACCGGATCCAAAATCCCACTAGTTGACGCAATCGTCACCTCAGAAACCTTCTTACCCGTAAGCCAAAAAGTTAGCAGGTCAGGCGTGAAAAGAATCGTTTCCGTTGCATCCCAGCCCTCTTGCTTTGACGCGCTGGCCAACTGGAAAACCGTATTGAAAGGCTGAACTTGCAAACCAGTCAGCTCGTAGAGCTTCTCAGCTGGCACCACCTTGAAAAATGCTTCAACCGCAGTCTCAGTTCGCGGGTCACGATAGTGAAATGGCTGCTCAAGCAACTCATCGTTTTTGTCGAGGCGGCCATAATCAACACCCCACGTGTCAATCCCAACCGACTTCAACTGTCCATCAGACTTTTGAACTGCCTTATTAAACCCTTCCCGAATATTTTCGAAAAGTTCAGTAGCATTCCAATGAATTCCATCAGCATGTTCTACTGGACCATTTTCGAATCGATTCACATCACTGAGTTCCATTCGGCCATCAATTAGGCTCCCTAAAATGACTCTTCCACTAGATGCGCCCAGGTCAGCAGCCGCATAGTAGCTCTTTGAGCTATTGCCCATTACTCCATCCTTCCGCTCGCACCACTGCGAAAATCGAAAGCAAATCGAACGTTTCTCAAAAACTATACCAAAAGAAAGCGCAGAGTTCACCCATGGAAATTTCCGCCACAACACCAGCTTCTACAAGCCCGGAATCACGGCTTTCGCAATTGTGAAATAAATAAGCAAACCCGTCCCGTCAACAATCGTTGCAATCATCGGCCCAGACACAACAGCCGGATCCAAACGAACCCGCTGAAGCAACAACGGAAGCGCCGACGCAACAGCCGTAGCCCAAATAGTCAACGCCGCCAAAGTCAACATGACCGTCAACATAACCGGCCACATTACCCCCTGCGACCAGGCCCTAAGCGCCCCCGCAGCCGCAAGCGTCACTGCCAACAAAAGTGCGGTGCGAAACTCTTTCCACCAAACACGGCCAACGTCACGCAAACGCACCTCGCCAAGCCCCATAGCCCGAACCAAAGTGGTCGTGACCTGCGACCCGACGTTACCCCCAGATCCAATCAGCAAAGGAATAAAAAACGCCAACGCGACGACCTTGTCAAGCTCGCCCTCGAAAGCCTGCATCACCGTCGTCGTATACATGGCTGCAAGAAAAAGGACCAACAACCACGGCGCACGCTTCTTCCACAGCAACCAAGGTGACGCCTGCAAGTACGGCAAATCCAGTGGGGCTGAACCACCCTGACGTTCCGCGTCCTCCGTGCCCTCCTCGTTCAAAATGTCATCAACCGTGTCAGAGGTCAAAACGCCAAGCATAATTTCCCCCTCCATCACAGGAACCACACCCGAATCGTGAGCGCGAAGCTTCTTCAAAGCTTGCTCCTGGTCATCAAGAGGATTGAGCGCCCACTGCGCCACCTTCGTGGCCGGAGTCATGAGTGTGCTTACTGGCTGCTCACGACGTCCCAAAACTAATGCGGCAGGGGAAAGCCACCCTGCTAAACGATTTCCAAGTTCATCAGGAACAGTAACAAAGACTCCCTGCTCCAAGTCATCTGGATCATCCCTAGCAACCTCTACTGCCGCCTGAACAGTCGCGTCAGTACCAACATGCAGATACTCAGGGCGCATCCTTGAACCCGCCGTATCATCAGGCCACGCAAGCAACCCGCGAACAGAAGCAGAACGAACCTGCTCCATGGCAGTTAGAACTTCAGTTCTCTCATCGTCACCCATGAGCTCAATGATTCGGGCAACATCATCCGAATCTAACGTCTCAAGCAGGGCAGCGGCGCGCGAAACTTCCAGTTCTTGAAGGAAATCAAGCGCCGTATGCGGGCTGACACTGTCTAAAAGTTCTTCAGCGCTATCCCGGGTCAGCAGGTACGAAAGTGCTTCAGCATGCTCATCATCCAAGTCTTGAAGCTGAAAATCACGCTGCTCATGATCAGTTTCTGACAGCCAAAGTGAAACAGCACGCGGGGTATACAAAGTTATAGCATCGAACAAAGTTTTTGGAGCTAACGCCGCATCGTTTGATGACGACCGAAAAGGATTGTGGAACATGGCAAGCCTCTTTTGTCAGGCGCCAGTGATCCGATCAGTGGCGCGCAGGGTGGCATTGGTCAGATTTGGGACTATGACTTCCCATTTGAGGGCCACCTCCTCGCGTCAAAATGAACCGGCTCTCTCAAGCCTACACGTGCAAACGGAACCAACCCGGCTCAGGGGACGTGGTTACTGTCACGTGTTCAAGGTTTGCGACCCGTGGCAATTTTCTTGTGGTTTCCGAGGCATCAGAGCCAACCACAATCACCTTCGCTCCTGCCGCCAAACCAGCAGCGGCACCGGGACCTGCATCTTCAAACACCACGCAGTCACGCGCATCCAACCCCAAACGCTTCGCAGCCAACAGGTAGCCTTCAGGATCCGGTTTCCCCTTCCCCACCAACTCTGCCGTTATTGCCACCTCGGGATAATCAATACCGACAACTTCAAAACGTTTTTTCGCCAGTGGAATCACCGCAGAAGTCACTAATGCTTTAGGCGCGTCAAGCCGGGTCAAAGCCTCAAAAAGTTTCTTCGCACCCGGAATTTCTGTGACGCCATCATTTTTGCTGGTCTCCCACTCCAACAACTGTTTTTCGACACTACGGCGCTCTTCCACCGTGCTTCCTGGCATGAACCGCTCTAAAGTCGAAATAGCAAGGCGTCCATGTGAAAACTTCAGTAACTCTTGCAGATCAATCCCCCGCGGCTGCGCGAACCTAGCCCACGTGGCCTCAACAACCGGATTCGAGTTAACCGTCGTGCCGTCCATATCGAATAAAAACCCGCGTGCATCAATTTCCACCCCACTAGGTTACAGGTTTAACCAGGACTTAGTTTCGTGAGGAAAAACCGATGAAATTCACTTTTGATTAGGACCTTCAAAAGTTGGAAAAGGCGACATCAACACTGCATCGACCACCAGAAAGTCTCTAACGTTGTAAACTATCAGCGTTTCTAGAAAGGAAATCCGTGGGCACAGACTGGTTGCAGGTAATGGCAAGTCATAAAGCACAGTTCGGTGGCGCGCTCAAGGATAAACAAATCCATGCCGCACCTGAGGACCATGTTCCTCACTGGACTGAGATTCTCCTATCCCATCAAATCGTGTTTGACGAGGACTAAAATGGCTATCGAGCGCAATCTTCCAAGCAAAACTTTGGAAGAAATCATGCAATCAATTCAAGTGAATCCAACCGAACCCGAAAATACTACAGAACAAGCAGAGGTTGGCGAAGTTGCAATGCTTCCGACCGCCGCTGGTGACGCAACCAAAATAGGATTCATTGACCTCTAAACAGACTTATCTTTTCTTTTTAGTCAGTGTCTTTAGCACCGATTCTTCCCACGTATTTGGAAAAAGAATCAAAATCCCCGCGGCAGCCATAGCAAGGGCAATGCTTGCACCCAAAGAAGGCCATAACGCCGTCAAGTACATTCCGAAATGATCAAAAGCGAAGACTTCAATCTTATCTACCAAAGCGCTAAACCCAATGCCTGGCAGCAAAGCAAGAACCCACAGTAAGAATGCCATCACGTAGGACAACATGTGTCTGGCATGGGCTTCTTGCGCCTGACCTCGCGCCCAATCGCTTCGTTGTAAGCATCGTCCATCATGGCCCGAAGTTCCATCCGTGCCTCAATTATTTGGGCCGACGGGACATAAGGGGCGAACAAAGAGTTGAGGTACACATCAATGGTATCCACCACTAGATCATTCCTTCCACAAACCGATCAACCAAAACTTTGATCTGTTCCCATTCACTCCGCTTTTCTATGAGGTATGCGCGACCCGCATCTGAAATGCGGTAATAGGTTCGCGCTTTACCTGATTCCGAAGTTGCTGGGTATGAACTCACGATTCCTGCCGACTCCATTCGTTTCACTGCAGAGTACAAAGTGGTTTGTTTGATCTGGTAGTCACCACCGGCTATTTTGCTGATCGTCTTGGCCAACTCATATGCATACGAATCCTTTTTCTCAAGGATTGACAGCACCATCAAATCCACGTATCCACGAATGGCATCTGGACTTATCAACAAGCCTCCCTGTGCAGGACTTTACTCGATATTTGATCCTACTACGTCACGCGTAGTATAGCAATCTAGGGCTTCGTCGAAACAGAATCCTTCTAACTTCGCGCCCTAAGCCACGTGAGCACAGCACGCACCCGCCGATGCCCAGGATCTTCAGGGGCCAACCCAAGTTTGCCAAAAATGCTAGACACCTGCTTCTCTACAGTGCCAAGGCCCACCATCCCATCATCAGCTATCTCCTGATTTGTAAGCCCCTTCGCCATAAGTCTAAGAACATCCGTTTCCCTAGGCGTCAGCGTCCCCAGTGGATCCTTTTTCGTATTCAGCAGTGCCTGAACAACCTCAGGATCCAAAACAGTTCCGCCCCGTGAAACCCGAGTGACAGCATCCGTTAGATCGGACAGTGAGACAACACGATCCTTCAAAAAATACCCAATACCACCTTCCGAACCCTCGAAAAGTTCAGCAGCATACAAACTTTCAACATATTGACTAAGAATAAGAACCCCAATTTGAGGCCATTTCTTTTTGACAATTTTAGCTGTTTGAATACCTTCGTCTTTGAATGTTGGCGGCATCCGCACATCAAGAATGACAACATCAACAGACAGATTTGGCATTTCGTCCAACAGTTCTTCGCCACTGCCAAACCCGCCAACAACAGAAAACCCGGCCTCCTCCAAAAGGCGCGTCAATCCTTCACGGAGCAAGACCGAGTCTTCAGCAATAGCTATTTTCACATTGGCAAGACTATCCCAATGGCAAGACTACATTCACAGATGTTGGCCCGCCTTCAGGGCTATTAATCAACATATGGCCACCAAAACCCTTAACACGTTCCTCAATGCCTTCAAGGCCGCCGCCCTTTGTAAATGCGGCGCCACCTTGCCCATCATCAGCAACGCGAACACGAAGATTGCCATCTTCAACCCGAATTTCCGTGAGAATAGCCCTAGCATTTGCATGTTTCATCGCATTTGCGTAAAGCTCACTAATCACAAAATATGCACTTTGATCAAGTGGCGAAGGAACAACTAGATCCTCATCTGCCTCCACCCTAGTGGGAACAACATTACGTTCAGACAGTGCCTCAACTGCCGCAACCAAACCCCTATCCATCAACAATGGGGGAGCAATACCTTTGGACAACCGACGCAGTTCAACAAGAGTATCGGCGCTACGATCCTGCGCCTCAGCAAGAATAGCTTCCGCAGCCTCAGGATCCTCACTCAAACGCCTACGAGCCGCCGAAATGTCCATTTGCAGGCGAAGTAGCTGCTGCTGCGGACCATCATGAATGTCGCGCTCAAGAGAACGAAGAGTCCGCCCCTCGGCTGCGCTCATGTCACGGACCTGCTCACGAAGCACGTCAGATTCCCGGCGGCTCAGAAGCTGCCCGGCCAACCACTGATGTGCCTGCATAAAACCAAAAAGCACAAACGGCAATGTCCCACCAAAGATAACCGTCATTGACCCATAAGTCCCAAGATCAATCACCAACGGGCTGGCACCAAGATACGGAGACAAAAGATCCCCCAAGCCGCTGCTTTGAGAAATCCAATAAGTCGATAATCCCAGCGGAAAAGCAACAGTACAAATAGTCCAAATCAGCGTTACCGACCACGTAAATGTGCCGAGTGTAAACGAAGCAATCACGTAACTAAACGCCCGCCAATAGTCAGCGCCTAAGAAAATCGACTTCGCCCAGCCAGTAAAACCGCGCTCATTTTGCCAACGCGGCGGAATGATCTGAGGCATGCCAGCGGCCCTGAGGCGCAGCATGTCTTGCGCGCCATACGCTCTTGACGCATACAAGCCGAACGCCAAGATGAAGAGACCAATGTACATGATCGCGAGGGTGCCGCCCAGACTGACCGACACCACGATCAAAACAAATCCAATAAGGCTGATAAAAAAGTTAGGGAAAATGAAGCCAAGGGACCCTGGCACACGTTTCCAAAGATTGATGTATGTCATGTACTAAGAATCGTACGCCAAAGAGGTTTCCTCCACGGGGCAACCTCCCCAAAATCTGTGGGGGAATGCCCCCATTCCTACACTTCTACACCTCCTCCGGAACCATACTTATCGCGCCACAAGGACACTCTTCAGCGCACATTCCGCAGCCCTTACAATAGTCGTACTTAAACTCGTACTCCCCAGGCTTTATCTTCGTAATCGCATTATCCGGGCAAACACCAAAACAGTTGTCACACCCAAAACAGTTACCACACGACATACACCTGCGGGCTTCAAAAATAGCGGAATCCTCATCCAAACCTTGGACGACCTCGTCAAAAGTAGAAGCGCGACGCGGCCCTTCCAACTTCGCGCGAACCTTATGGGGCGCATCAGCGTAATACCAGGTATTCATTCGGGAAAGGCTGGCCTCACTGTGCTTCTTCGCTGGCTGATATTCGCCGCCGCGCAAGTAAGCATCAATGTACCGCGACGCCTTCTTCCCATGCCCAACCGCAACAGTCACAGTCCGCTCAGATGGAACCATGTCTCCGCCAGCAAACACGCCGTCAATACCCGTCATCATCTGCGAACTGACCTGCACCACGCCCCTTTCAATCGCAATCTCAGGCTGATTCTCAAGCAGCGACAAATCAGATTCCTGCCCAAGCGCCATGATCAACGAATCGGCTCCCAACTCCTCATACTCTCCGGTTGGCTGAGGGAACCCAGTATCATCCAACTCCATTTTTTCGATCTTAATAGAGCCCCCATCAACATGCTTCACCGTTGACAGCCACCGCATCATGATGCCTTCCTCTTCGGCCTCGGCAATCTCAGAATCGTGAGCTGGCATGTGATCCCGGGTCCGCCGGTAAACAATGATCGCCTCTTCAGCGCCCATACGCTTCGCAGTTCGCGCAGTATCAATCGCAGTATTACCGCCACCATACACAACGACGCGGCGCCCCAGTAAAGGAGCCTCACCCGTTTCGACCTCAGACAACAAAGAAACCGCATCCATAATCTTTGCGGACTCGCCCGCTGGAATATGGGCGCGACGCCCAATATGAGCACCGACAGCGACGAACACGGCATCATATTCACTGCGCACCTTCTTGATGTCATCAACTTTCGAATTGAACTCAAAAATGACACCCATATCCTCAATGCGCTTAATTTCAGCATCAAGAATTTCCCGAGGTAGACGGTACTTTGGAATACCAAACCGCATCATCCCGCCAGCCATCGGTCCCGCTTCACGCACAACCACTTTGTGCCCCGCCCGTCGAAGATGATATGCAGCTGACAGACCCGAAGGACCCGCGCCGATCACCAAAACCTGCTTTCCAGATGGGGGCGCAACGACGTCAACCTTCCACCCTTCAGCAATAGCCTTATCACCAAGGAACCGCTCAATCGCATTGATCCCCACGGCCTCATCAATCTGCCCTCTGTTACACGCCGTCTGGCAAGGGTGATAGCAAACACGCCCCATCACGGCAGGCAGCGGGTTATCGTTCATGATCTGATGCCAAGCACCCTCATAGTCGCCCTCTTCGGCGCGATAAAGCCACTGCTGAATATTCTCACCAGCAGGGCAACCGGCATTACATGGTGGAAGTAAATCCACATAAATAGGTCGTTCCGTACGCCAAGACCCGGTCTCATTTTCAAGGCTTGACCCTACCTCTAACGTGATCGCAAATGGATTTGTGGTCGTCATTTTGTCTCTCCTGGTTCTGGGCGCATGACCGTTGAGAATGCTTCTTCCGGCACAGGCGCTTCTCCCTCAACTTGCGCCCGCTTAGTTTCCGCTGTCGCGTGACGCATCGCGTCATACCGCCCTTCGGGATCTTCAGGGGCCGCAAGGACGCGCTCCAGGACATCCTCATCTAGTTGATCCTGGTCGATTAGGCCATATCGGCGAATGTTTCGGTCACAGATTGCCTGCATTCGTTCGATTACTTCCGTGTGCGTTGTCGGTTTGAACAGGTGCGCGAACCTGCGTTGTGTGCGCAAATATTCTTCGACAGGCACGGGGCGACGAATTTTGCTTACCGAGGTGACCTCGCCACCTTCCGCTTCAAAGACCGGGAAGAAACCAGTTTGTGTAGCGAGCCGGGCTAATTTGATGGTTTCGTTAGAAGCCGTTCCCCAGCCCAGCGGACATGGGACCAGAACGTGGATGTAACGGGCACCCTTGAAAGTCATAGCTTTCGCGACCTTATATTCGAGGTCCCGCAAGTCAGCGACCGTTGCGGTTGCCACGTAGGGTATCTCGTGTGCCATGGCGATTCTTGCCATGTCTTTTCCCTGCCCGAACGGGTTTCCAGGTTTCGGGCCAACTGGTTGGGTGGTGGCTGTGCGCGCCGTGGGTGGGGTAGCACCTGAGCGTTGCACGCCAGTGTTCATGTAAGCACCGTTGTCATAGCAGACATAGAGCACGTCATCGTTGCGTTCAAACATGCCAGACAGGCAGCCCATGCCAATATCGACTGTGCCGCCATCCCCACCTTGGGCAACAACGCGAGTTTCTTTTCCGCGGGCTTTCATTGCCGCAGCAACCCCGGTGGCGACTGCAGGCGCGTTACCGAACAACGAATGCAACCACGGGACAGTCCACGCTGACTCAGGGTAAGGCGTCGAAAACACTTCCAAACATCCTGTGGCATTGACCGCGACCAAGTCGCCTTTCGTAGCCGCCATGGCAGTATCTAGGGCGTACCTTGCACCTAAAGCTTCACCGCAGCCTTGACAAGCACGATGCCCCGACGTGAGTGAGTTAAACCGTTCCGGACTTGACTGAAGGGAGCGATCGTCTCTATCAGCAAGGCGGTTTCCAACTGCAAAGGATCCAACCTGGTAAAACTTGACTTTTTCACGCGACGGAATTTCGGTCGGCCTTATTGAGGGAATCCCAAGATCAACACTCATGGTTTATTCCTTTCCTGCTAGTTGATGGTCGAGGCGTTCTTTCGCATATCTGACCACGTTCTCTGCCGCTGGCCCAGACCGGCGGAACTTGGCCTCTCGGGCAAGTTCGGCATCAACCAGTTCTTGGTCAAGGTCCATGAATGTGAGGAAATCGAGGTTGCCAGCCAAGGCCTCGTCAAACAACTTATGAAGTGACCGTTTTGTGATAGGCCGCCCTCCAAGTCCCGCAATGACTTCCCAGTTCTCTATTTGCAGATCTCTGGTTGCTGACCGAATGTGGCTGGCGACGATGCCGCCGATTCCCACAGAAAATGCTTTTTCGATCGTAATAAATCGTTTTGCATTCTTAAGGGCTTCATAGACGGCATCAACTGGGAATGGCCGGAAACTGACGATTCCTAGAGCACCGATCTTTTCTCCGTTGGCGCGCCTTTCATCTATGACGTCTTTTATTGTCCCAAGTACAGATCCAAGTGCAATGATGACGGTTTCAGCATCATCTAGCCGGTAGGGGCGAACTAGTCCACCCGTTTCACGCCCAAAGATCTCTTTAAACTCGGCCTGCACCTGCGGAATCAACTCTAGGGCTTGCATTTGTTTGTGGTGAGCCAGGTACCGCACTTCAGTGAATGCTTCTGGGCCAACCATGGCCCCAATGGACACCGGGTTCGCAGGGTCAAGAACTTGTCGCGGTTCAAAGGCAGGCAAGAACTTACGCACCTGGTCTTCTTCTGGAACATCAACTGCCTCTACTGCATGAGTCAGAATGAATCCGTCCATGCACACCATCACTGGGATCGAAAGCTCCTCCGCAATTCGAAATGCCTGAACGTGAAGGTCAGCTGCTTCTTGGTTGTCTTCCGCATAAAGTTGCAACCAGCCGGAATCACGTTGACTCATGGTGTCCGTTTGGTCATTCCAAATGTTTATTGGTGCACCAATTGCCCTGTTTGCAACAGTCATGACAATCGGCAATCCCAATCCCGAAGCGTTATAGACAGCCTCAACCATGAACAACAAGCCTTGTGAGGCAGTCGCCGTATATGTGCGCGCCCCAGCCGCCGAAGCTCCAATGCAGGCAGACATGGCTCCAAACTCAGATTCCATGTTTAGGTACTCGGTTCCTGGCAGATCACCGCTTTGCACCAGCGCAGACATCTTCTCAACAATGTGTGTTTGCGGACTGATGGGGTAGGCGGCCACCACGTCAGGGTGACACGCAGCAACCGCATGGGCAACAGCTTGGGAACCTTCGATTTGTTCACGCATTCACGGACTCCTTACGCATTGCTTTCACAGTTTCAAACGCTTCAATTGCGGCGTCAGCATTTCGTTTCCCAACATTGCCGCCCCACCTTTGTTTAATTGCCTCAGCAACATTCTTGATGTCGAACTGGCCAGTGATTGCTGCAAGAGCGCCCAATAATGCAGCATTAGGCAAAGGCCTACCAACGTGCTTTTTCGCTATTTCTCCAGCAGGAACAGTCATAACATTGATGCCTGGCCAGTGCCCTAGCTCTTCAGGTTCTTTGGATGAGTTTATTAGCGCAATCCCACCTGGCTTGAGCCCCGAAAAAACGTCCATCACTGGAAGCAATGTCGGGTCTTGGACGATTACAATGTCTGGGTCCAAAACCGGTTCGCGGCTTCGGATTGGTGCATCGGATATGCGACAGTAGCTGACTACAGGTGCGCCGGTGCGCTCTGAGCCAAACGAAGGGAACGCTTGTGCATAGTGGCCTTCCGTAAAAGCCGCCATGGCAAGCAAATCAGCAGCGGTTACAACACCTTGTCCGCCCCGGCCATGGATTCTTATTTCTACCATATGCCAAACATAGGACTGGAGACCTAGTAATCATATAGGCCTTTAGTCCCTTTGCCTATATTTGCACACCCAACCATGCAAACACTGTCACGCCAAACGCAGTCTGCAACCGAACTTGACCACTCACGCTAACCGAACGGATTTCCATCCGCTAGCTCATTCCCACCAGGATTCACCTGTGGCTCTCCAGGAATCTCACCCGTACCTGGGTCAGGATCTTCTGGATCCGGTTCCGGAGTCACTGGATCTGGATCCGGGTTCACCGGCGGCACAGGCACCGGATCATCAGTGGGCTCAGGATATTCTGGTATTTCAGGCGTCGGCTCATCCTCAGGATCAGTTCCCAGTTCAGTTGGGGGTTCAGAATCTGGGAAATCAACAGGAGGAACAGGATCCGTTGGAACAGGATCCGCCGGCTCAGTTGGAACCTCTGGGGCAGGAGTACTGTAATCATTCGCTGGCACACGCCCAAGCCTTGCCGCAGTCAGCCACTCAAACTCAGCATCAGGCAAATCAGACATAGCAACTTCCATATATGCAAGCCACACATCGGTTGGCCAGTCACTTCCGTGGAACTGATCCATGCCACCAATATCCGGAAGCGAGACAGAGTTTCCATCAGCATCCACCGCATACATGCTGACACCAGTTGTGATCTGCGGAGTAAACCCAATGAACTGAGCAGATTTTTGGTCTTCAGAAGTACCAGTCTTGCCGCCAATCTCCCTTCCCAAGGAAGCAACCTTTGCGCCAGTACCACTCTCTGAAGTCACAGCCTGCAAAGCAGGCATGACGCCCGACACAGTCTCTTGTTCAAACTCCTTGGTTCGTTCGGTTTTCGCCGTGTACTCAACAGCACTTCCCTTCGTGACCTCGCGAACAATATGAGGATCAACTCTTTCCCCACCAGTAGCGAATGTCGCGTAAGCCACCGTCAAATCCAAGTTATGCGGAGCAGCTGTCCCAAGAACGTTGGTCAAATTATCACTCAAACCCGTCGTGTCTTCAGGTATTCCTGCCCGAACCAAAGCATCCAAAGTGGCCTGCGGCCCGATCTCTTGGTTCAAGGCAACAAAAGCCGTGTTCACCGAGTACATGGTCGCTGTGACTAGATTGATTTGCCCGAAGCTGACACTGTCATTGTTTGAAATCTCGGCACCATCAAAGATTCGGGGTGAGTTCCCATCGAAGTAGTCATAAACGGAACCCTCCTGCTCATAATATGAAAGAAGCGAGAACGGTTTGAACGTTGAGCCCGCCATCGCAATCTCTTGAGTGGCAGCGTTCATCTGGTTTTTCTCGAAATCATTGCCCGGATACTCCGCCAAAATTTCGCCATTCGCATTGTTGATTGAAGACAGGGCAATATGCACAGTATCCGGAGTGTCTGGCGGCATCACTTTCACGGAGTTCATTGCCGCTTCCTGCATCTTCTGGTCAATAGTTGTGACAATCTTCAACCCACCAGAATCCAACGACTCTGGCTCAATCTCCGCCTTATTTATCAGTTCATTTCGAACTTGCTGCATCAAATAAGCATTCGGACCTGTCGAATCCGGGGTGTCAGCATCAGGATCTTTTGTCTCTGGGAACTTCGCAGCAGCGGCTTCCTCTTTCGTGATGAACCCGTCCTCAGCCATCAAACCTATGACGCGCTCCCACCGCTTTTTTGCCTGGTCAGGACTGACTGCAGGGTCCCATGCGGATGGTGCCGGCATGATCCCCGCCAACATTGCTGACTCAGAAATCGTCAAGTCAACAGCGTTCTTACCAAAGAAGGCTTGAGCAGCGGCTTCAATGCCATATGCGCCCCTACCAAAGAAGATGGTGTTCATGTAATTGCCAAGAATTACTGGCTTTTCCACCTGCTGGTTCACTTTCAGCGCCAAAATAGCTTCTTCAAGCTTGCTGAAATAGGTAGGACTTGCATCCAACCCCAAATAGTAGTTTTCTATGTACCCCTGAGAGATTGTCGATGCGCCCTGACGGGGCCCATCAGTGAGGATGTTGTTCACGAGGGCCCTGGCAATACCCTTGAGATCAATCCCACTATTCGTGAAAAAAGTCCGGTCCTCAGATGCCACAATGGCCTCGCCAACATAATGCGGCAACGTTGCTGCATCAATGATCGTCCTATCCACCTCAGCAAACTTGCCAAGTTCAGTGGTTCCATCCCCATAATAAACAGTGCTGGCCTGCGCAAGCGCGAACTCATCAGGCGCTGGTACCTTTATCCGAGCGTATGCGATCAAGAACGCACCACACAACGCAATAACCATCGCAAGTACGCTGATAGAACTCCAAAAGAGGATTCGTCGCCAAAGAGGCTTTTTACGTTTCTTCTTCTTTTCCTTCACGGCTATCGCACCCGAAGAAGGTGGCACTTTTTCGGGCGTGTCCGCGGCCTTTTCACCGCGCACAGACCGGCGCGCCGGAGTTTGCCCCCCAGAGCGAACTGAATTCCATTGAGGCGGGTTCGTCACAAACACTCCTTCTGGCATACGATCTCGGTGGCTAGCGTAGCCGAGGATTCTTAGTAGATGGTGGGAATTTGATCACGATTGTGGTCGGTTTCCCAAAAAACTCCACTGAACGGTAATCTGATCAGATGGAAACCGTGGGGAATTGCGCTGTCGCACTGACCAGTAAACTTGTTCGTATTGATAGTACAACCGGCTCGCCCAATGAACGGGAGCCACTCGACTTAATCTCACATTTGTTTGATGCTGAGGACTACACAATTGGCTGGGGTCAAAACAAGATGTCACTTGTTGTGCTTCCCCGGCGCGCTTCTGGACAAATCCTGTTATTCAGCGGTCACGTGGACGCAGTTAGCTTTGAGCAAGACGAATGGAGCTTTTCACCTGTTTCTGGCGAGGTCAAAGATGGAAAAATCCTCGGCCGCGGCGCATCCGACATGAAATCGGGCGTGGCCGCGCAAGTCGCAGCCATGAAACATGCTGGACCTGCTGCACCCGTAGGGCTCGCTCTTTCAACCCGCGAAGAATGGGGTTGCGCAGGGTCACCAGACGTCATCACCGTCCTCAAAGATCTGCAAGCTGATGTCGGCGCAATCCTGGTCGCAGAACCAACTGACGGGAAACTGCTATTAGGCCACAAAGGGCCACTCTGGTTGGAAGTCACAATAAAAGGTCGTAGCGCGCACGGTTCCATGCCAGAACTTGGCGAAAACGCCATCCTCAAAGCCGCCAGCCTTGCGCTTCGCGCAGAAGAAGAAATGCCGCGGCGAACCCACTGGCGCCTCGGCAAAGAAACTATGAACGTCGGAATCATCCAAGGTGGGACAATGCGAAATATTGTCCCTGACCGCGCTGTCCTCAACATCGACATACGAACCGTTGATGAGGACGTCAGTCCAATCCTGTCATGGTGGAACGGTCAACCTGAAGTTGCTAACTTACGAATCGTCTCTAAACATGCTCCCGTATGGACTGATCCAAGCGACGCTTGGGTGAGTAACCTTCCGTTAGAACCTGAGGCAGAACCCGCAACATACGGCACTGAAGCGGCACCGCTTGGAGTGGCGTTAGGGCACCCCCCGACTGTGATTTGGGGGCCAGGTCCACGGACTAACATGCATGTTGTTGACGAAAGTGCGGACTGCGACGACATTTCGCTGGCCGCCGAACAATACATGGAAGCTATCCGGCAGTGGGGAAGGCTAAGCCGCTGACGCGCAGAGCCTTCCCCAAAGGGAGCCTTTGCTTTGATTAGCTTTCTTTTACGTCGCTACCATTGTCATCGTTGGCAGAGTCCTTTGTGAGGGACTCATCGACAACGTCCGGCATTTCCACGTTCGAATCCAAATCCGACCAATATTCATCAGCCCACGGATCTTCAACCGGACGTGAACGCCGCCACAAAAGGTAACCGACACTGGCAGCACCAGCAGCCAAGATTGTCCAGCCAAAAACTTTCCGACCGCGACGCTTCTTGGGACGGGCCGCCACCTCGACAGCGGCCACATCAGCAACTGGAACAGCAGACTTCGCTGCTGCCGCTTCTACAACCTGATTCAAGCGCGGAAGATAATCGTCAACTAAATCCTGGTGGACGGCATGCAAGCCCTCTCCAGCCTTCTCTGTGAGCCGTGCAGCACCTTCCACAGCAGAATCAACCCAAGGTGTTGCGCGTTTCACCGCAACATCCGCCGCGTGCATTACGCGCGGTTTTGCTGCGTTCACACTTGCCCTGGTCAACTCTGACGCCGTGCACAATGCTTCTCCGGTCTTATCTGCAACGACATTAGCCACGTCGATAGCGCGGCCTTTCAGTTCATCAGTATTCACCTTATGTGTCACGGTGGATCCCTTCATTGCCATTCGAAAGCTATTCGCAGTCACTATTGTGCCCTGATTCGCAAAATTGCGCACCCCCCTTTGGTGGACTCAGGCAGTTCACAGCGATAAGTGGAATGATGTAGCCATGAAAGCTGTAATTCATACAAACAAAGGCAACATCAACGTAGAGCTATTCCCGAAACAGGCTCCGGTCACGGTAGCTAGTTTCACTGGTTTAGCAAAAGGTGAGCGCGAATGGACTGATCCCGCCACCGGGAACCGGACATCACGGCCGCTTTACAACGGTGTAATCTTTCACAGAGTTATCCCTGGTTTCATGATTCAAGGGGGCGACCCTCTTGGCACTGGCACAGGTGGTCCAGGATATGCATTTGATGATGAGATTTCCGCTGACCTACATTTTGATCGTCCTTACCTGTTGGCAATGGCTAACGCCGGAATCCGTATGGGGAAGGGGACGAATGGTTCCCAGTTCTTCATCACTACTGATCCGACCCCTTGGTTGGATGGCAAGCACACTATTTTTGGCGAGGTCTTGGATGACGATTCCAAGAAGGTCGTCGATGCGATTGCCACTACCCCCACTGGCGCGATGGATCGCCCAGTTGAAGACATCGTCATTGAGAGCATCGATATTGAGGACTAATGTCTGAACTTCCCCGTTTCGGTCAGCAAGCGGAACGGCCGCGGGCTGAGTTTTGTCCGCGACACCCCAGCAAACGTGCAGTGGCCTATTGCAAAAGATGCAATAGGCCCGCTTGCGCGGATTGTAATATTCCAACTGAAGTGGGATCGGTTTGTGTCGATTGCGCACACCCCAAGAACCGCATTTCGTTTCGGCCATCTGGCGGGCCCGTAGTTACCTACTCAATCCTTGCAATTTGCGTGATTGTGTATTTTTGTCAGTGGATTCTGCCCGCAGTTCCGCGGTTTCTGGCATTTCAGCCGTACGCAGCATTTACGGAGCCATGGCAGTTCTTCACGGTAAGTTTTGTTCACTTAGGTTTTTTCCATCTGCTGTTCAACATGTTCATGCTGTACATTCTTGGGGCTGCGATCGAGAAAGCGATAGGGCACTGGCAGTTTGCGTCAATCTACCTGCTTAGTGCCGTTGGTGGGTCTGTGGCTGCATTGGCGTGGACATTCGTTGATCCAAACGCCTTCATCACCACAACTGTGGGGGCATCAGGCGCGCTCTATGGTTTCTTTGGTGCGATTTTTGTCCAGCAACGCCGATCAGGAATGTCCACCACATCAATTTTGGTGTTGCTAGGCATCAATCTAGCGTTCAGCTTCATGAATGCTGGGTCTGTGTCATGGCAGTCCCACGTTGGGGGCTTGATTGTGGGCGGCCTGGTTGCATTCATGTACTTTGAGATCACAAAACCGCGCTCAGGGCGCAAACAATCAACTGAGACTATGTGGGCGGTGGCGGCAACCATAGGCGTGGCTGCGTTGCTCTATGGGTGCGCATACGCCATGTACTTTGCGCTACTGAACTAGACCTGGCTCATCAGTTCACAGTCACTTGATTGAAGTGATCATGGATGGGCGGATACACGTAAGTGAACAGCGCCCAAACAATGACTGCGATTAGCAGCAGCGCCCAAATGACTTTCAACCATGTGGGGCCAGGTAAGTGTCTAAAAATCCATCCATACACGGTTTTTATCCCCTAACGTTCTGGCTCTTCTTGAAGAAGCTCAGGTTTGCCCTCTGCTTTGTCCGTCCAATACTGCAACTTTGAATAGACGATATAGCGTTCGGAGTTCCCGAACTCTGGATGGCAGGTTGTCATGGTCATGATGCGCTCAGTTGGTTCAGCATCTGGTTGATTTGGAACTGGCAGCAGGACCGTACTTTGGCTCGGATCTACAATTTCGTAACTATCCATGGTGTAAACCAAATAGGCGTCAGCAGTTTCAACAATCAGCGGATCCCCCGGCTCTAAAATATCCACGCGCCTAAAGTTATTTCCGTACGTGCGCCTGTGGGCAGCTAAAGCGAAGTTCCCCACTTCTCCGGCCTGGTTTGTTTCCTCATAGTGCCCTGCAAAAGCATTGTCCAGAACCCATTGGGCGGTACCTTCTGCTATTGGAATCTGCATCCAGTCCCATTTAGGAACATGCAGCACGCCATAAGTTGTACCAACCGGGACCGTTGTGACCGGGGGTGGGTCATCCGTTCTGTGGGTAATGGTCGCACCTGGTGAAGTCACGGGCGTTGGGTGTTCTTCTATGAAAGTATTCACATACTTTTGTCTGGCAGGTTCAGTTGTCGCTGAAGTCCACCAAAGTTGCCATACAACATAAAGGCCCAAGAAAATTGCGGCCGTGATGAGTAACTCACCTATCACACCAAGAATGACAAAACCAGGACTCACCTTTGGTTTTGGCCGTTGCGGGGCAGCGTGATGAATAGTAGCCCTTGTTGGTGTTTGGCTTACCATAGGTGTTCCCCATTCGTCGTGTCTTTGTCGGTGCACCGAACAACGACTAGTCTATGTGGAGAATAGACAACCGGAGGGTGAAGTGGCTGACAACAAGGGCAAGAGCCGTGAGAAACAAGCGCGGGCACGGGCAGAAGAACAGTCAGAGATTTCGAGCTGGACAGATGGCATGCCCTTAAGTCCCGCATGGTGGGCTCCAGTCTTTATAACATTGCTGATCCTGGGCCTTGTGTGGCTTGTCGTCTTCTATTTTTCTAGCTACAAGTTCCCAATTCCAGGCATTGGCAACTGGAACCTTTTGATCGGTATTGGAATCATGATGATCGGTTTCATCATGACGCTTCGCTGGCGCTAACACAGTAGTTTCAAACTACGTAACCTGTGCTTAGTTGCTTCTATGAAAGATGTGACCAAGCACGGATTTTCGTGCACCCTAAAATGCAAGGGACTTTTCGCATCTATTAGGTGCCGCCCCAAAGTCGACTGTTCGCGATAAGCGCAGCGTAGCGTGGCAGTCACTAAGGCAGGGATCCTCTAAACAGAAAGTGTTGCTTCCACCTGTTAACGCAAGATCCACCCGTTAATGCATCTTCCACTAGTTAATGCAAGATCCACCCCTTAGGGTCACCGCATAACGGGTGGATCTTGCATCAACAGGTGGATCTTGCATTAACGGGTGG
>DAIOFF010000019.1:0-21283 GCA_036745855.1 Scrofimicrobium sp.
GACAACAAATACTCTAAACCACCACAAACACCAACGTCAAACCACATTCACGTGACCCGCAACACAGGCTGACCTTTTGCGACTATGACGCCAAAAAACGTCCCTCCCTAACTTCGGAATCGGCATTCTTTTTTGCATTATGTGTCGCCCGACACGGTATATTTCTTTGCTTTTGTGACCTGGAACTCGGTTTTTTTAATAAGTATTCCGCAGATCACTATTTTCATATTGATAAGGCGTTTTTTTGCTTATCTTTAGGCAATATCCCGCCATTTTCTTGATTTACGCTTTAGCACCTTCGCAACCAAAAGAGCCCAAAAGCATGAGTTTCAAAGACTTTTTCCCATAAGTCTTACCTGCATGGCAAAGACTCCAGGAAGCTCAAAGACACTTGAGTTCCAAGAACCGCATTGACGGTGAGCCTGGAGTCTAGAGCGGAGCAACAAGAAACATGCGCTTCACTGACAGAAGCTGCAACTAGACACCTCTGCAACTGAGTACCTCTGTTACTAGTTGACTTCTGTCAGTGGCCGACTTCTTACTGAGCGCGACGCGCTTTCAGGACTTCATTGAGATCGAAGGAGAAAGTCACTGGTGATTCTTCTTCATCAGTCGAAGCCGCAATAGGACGACCAGGTGTCTCTGCCACCTGAACGACCTCGATCATGTCAGTGTCCGCATGAACTTGGCGTCCAGTCACAGACTCCTTCAGCATGTGCGCGGGCTTTGGCAAAGCCTGATACTCCCACTCGGTGGGCTCTGAAGCAGGAGGAAGGACAACACCGGGCTCTTCTTCAAACCCATTCGCGTCTTCCACTTCAAGTTGCTCTGCTACCGGTTCCACTTCAGATTCCTCAGCCACAGCCTCTTCCACATCATCTGATTTTGCTGCCAAGGAAGAAGCATCTTCCTCCTGCTGCTCATCAAAGCTCTCAACTGGTTCGGTCGTTATTTCTTCAAGAATCCGCGCGGCTTCCGTATTAACCTGCGCCGGCAAATTTCGAGGCTGGCGCACTTGGCTCTGAAGCTCCGCGAAACGCTCCTTTTCGGCATTGTCATCACGTTCGGCCTTTATCCCAGCCATCCTTGATGCAACCAAAGTGGCAGCCAGAAATCCAGCGGGCACAATAATCCAAAGCCAATCTATTACTGAAGTAATACTCAAACCAGCAGTGGTCAAGACAACACCAAGTGCCACACAGAATGTCACAAAACGACGTTTTGCTGCCGAGGCCTCCGATGCCAAACGCGCAGCTCTAGACGAACGAAGTGCAGCTAGTTCACGCGCAGCAGCAACAGTTAAACGGCCATCCCTGGTAGCCGGATTCTGGGGCTTATGCGCTGTCCTAGGCCTCACGTCGTTCCTTCCTTTCACAGGCGACGCTATCAGCAGCATGCCTCGCTCATCGCCTCGACGCGCTGAAGTAGCCTCAGCTTCCTGAATAATGACGTGACTTTGGTCCGAAAAGCGATCACCTTCACGGGACAACAAAATTGCCTTTTTCTTCCCTGTCAGTAGCGGCCCCATATACAAACCAATGACAGCGCAAAGGGCGACCAAAAGAAGACCAGCAATATTCACAAGTCACATACTATGATCAGTTCCTCACCCCTGCACTTTGCCACGCGCAAATGTCACAAAATGGTAAACCCTAAATAGCCTAGGACTCTCTACCTAAATTACTGTCCCAAAATCCGCGTTTTCACAAGAGAACCACGGTTCAACATCTCCCGATCAACCGAAAAACCTACGTGATCGCGCCAAACTCCATTAATACACATGTACCTTGGTTTCAAACCTTCATGTCGAAGACCAAGCTTCCGGCAAAGACCAAGAGAAGGCGCGTTCTCAGGTCTAACATTGATCTCCAGTCTATGAAGACCCAAAGTCAAGATCGTAGTATCGATGACCGCCGCTACTGCCAAAGAAGTGACGCCTTGGCCAGCCCAGGCCTCGCCAATCCAATAACCCAGGTTCCCCACACTCATGGCACCATGCTGGACTCCCGCAACCGACACAGTCCCAGCAATGTCACCATCTACCTCAATCACAAAGTTCAAACCCAGACCATCACGCATCTGCTTCTCAGCCCGCTTACGGTAGCCCGCCATTGTCGGCAGAGCCTCCGAAGACCCCGGCGGCAACGTTGCCTCCCACTCACCAAGCCACTGCCTATTCGACCGTCGAACCGCTTCAATACCATGAAAATCTGCACCGAAAGCAGGGCGCACCCTAACTTCACGAATATTCGTTCCCTCATGCAAATATTCCGAACCGAAAACCTGCGCCACGTGGGAAGCCGGGAATCCCCATACTGTCCGCGCCGCGCCTACCACACCACCAAAAAGACCCATCAATCCAGAACCATACACTGAAGTGCGTCACCAGCGCGGACATTTGTGACGTCCTCTGGGACCACCGCAAGCGCATTAGATTCTGCAAGCGCAGATAGCCACAAAGCTTCCGGTGTACCCATCACGCGGGCCGAATAGCCAGAATGTGGATTTCCTGACAGCCGAACCCGGACGAACTCTCTGCGTCCCATAGGCGAATACCAGCCACGATCTACCCGTGCCTGTACAGAAGGCCTTGACAAGTTTGTCCACCCTTGCATTCTGCGCAGCGCCGGTCGAACATAAACCTCAAAACAGACTTGAGCAGAAACTGGATCACCCGGAAGGCAGACAATAGGCGTTTCTTTCCCGACAACGCCAACACCCAACACGTGACCTGGCCACGCTGCCACGCGGTCAAACCTCACAGTACCCAGAGCGCCAAGCACTTCCCTGACGGTGTCACCTGAACCGTAAGATATTCCTCCCGTAGTGATGATCATGTCGGCCCGGACCAGCTGGTCTTCAATTGTTTCACGCAGTATCTTCCGACTATCAGGAACAGCCGCCACACGAAATACTTGAGCCCCCACGTCAGCAATCGCAGACGCCAACGCGTGTCCATTCGCGTCAAATACTGTTCCAGGTCTGGCTTCTCTGCCAGGTTCTACAAGTTCGTCACCGATTGAAATGATTACCACCCGCGGCTTCGGGTGAACTGAAACACGTGAACGGCCAACTCCGGCAAGTAAGGCTACCTGCCTGGCACCAACGCGCGTCCCTTGACGTAAAACGGTGGTTCCTTGTTGGACATCTTCGGCGCGAAACCGGATATTTTCCCCTATACGGGGAGCCGTGTTAACGACTACCTCTCCAATACCGTGATCCGTGAACTCAATGGCGACAACCGCGTCTGCTCCTTCTGGGATAGGGGCACCGGACGCGATTCGCACAGCGCTTCCAGCAACAAGCACGACTGGATCAACTTCCCCAGCACGCACCTCAGTCAAAACTGGAAGCACCAGTGGCGACTGCGGACTTGCAGCCGCTAAGTCTGCAGACATTACTGCGTATCCATCACACATGGCCAGATCTGCAACTGGCACGTCAAATGGTGCGCGTACATCTTCAGCAAGAACGCATCCAACAGCATCGGAGAGCAGGACACTTAGCGGTGCCTGCTGCTTACCGCGCTCCAGACATTCTTGGTAGAACTCGGTAACACTTCGCATAGGGATAGTCTGGCAGAGGTGAACCCTATGCGCCCAGTCGCTACGCTGAAGATGTGACGAATCATCTTTTGCCTGCAAGCAATCACGCGAAACGGCGCTGGCGCACTGCGCTTCAGGCGCGGCGACTGGCAAGGGGCGAGGGCATCCGTATGGGTGATTCTGTGTCCCAGTTACTGAGCGAGCTTGGCGTGCGGACTTTTGCCTCATACGTTCCCACACGGACCGAACCCGATCCTGAGGTTTCTGCCACATATTATCCGGTGCTTTTTGACGAGGCCGGTATGTTGCCCCCTGGATGCTGGGGTACATCGCCTTTAGTTCCGTCTCGCCGCGGCTGGCCTCACCAGCCATCTGCGCAAACGCGGCTTCAGACTATTGATGTTGCGCTAGTTCCTGCGCTTGGCGTTGATAAATCGGGGGTTCGACTTGGTAAGGGTGGTGGCTGGTATGACCGGGCGCTACTTGATATTGATGCACCAATCTTTGCGGTTGTGCATTTTGACGAGGTTCTGCCAAAGAACTCACTTCCTCACGAATCCCATGATTTGTTGGTTGATGGATACATCACAGAGACGGGTTTTTCGTTTATCAACAGATAATTTTTCCGTCGTTATCCCGAGAATTCTTTTCTCGATTTCGCGCAGACGTGCTTCGGATGCACCATGTGGTCATGATGAGAGGCATAAAAGAAGCACTGTTGCAGGTCAGAATAATAGTCATTGGTCTGATCTCAGCTGCCCTACTAGTTTTTGTTGTTCTTGGCTTTAGAGGTGGCGGGGAAACAGAGACTGCGTGGGTGGCAACGCAAGATGGAGTTATTGGCGAGGCGCTATCGGCAACCAAGCCAAAAGCGGCTGCCATTCCGCCTGAGGCAAAACCAGAAAGTAGTATCACGGACCCACTAGGGCTTGAAGAAGCCAGACTTGCAACGCCCATCGAAGCTGGCACGGTGCTCACTTCCCGCCACCTTCAAGGCTCTGAAGTGTCAAGAACGCTGGATAACAAAGAGGCAATGATCTCTTTGACTTTGCCAACAGCTATTACTCAAGGAATAGAACCTGGTGACTACATAGACATTTGGGGAAAACACGCGGCGTGCTCTGACGTCTACTGTGATCCAGAAATACTTTCGCAAGGAACCAAGGTTGTTGACCTCAAGCAAACGCAAGAAGGTGGTTTGGTTGAAGACGACACTGGAAGACTGACAATTATTCTTTCCAAGGACAATGTGGGACCAGTCCTATCTGCCGCACAATCAGGCTCTATTAACCTAGCCGTGCGGCCACCCTCAGCCAACTAGTAGTGGGGTGGTTTTTCAGCCAAAAGCCGTGAATCGTTCCCGTTCCCATCGCCGCGCCCGTCCTCGACAAAAAACGCTGCATCCTCACTTGGAGGCAAACCCTTCTCTTCCCGTTCCCGGTCAACCCGGCTAACGTATGTAACCCGCCGTGGCCGGCGGCCAGTTTCCCCAGACACAATGTCGCCGTTCAACCGCGTACCCTGCGAATAACATTCGCAAAAACCAAATCAGACTGCGCCCCGCGGCGGGAGATATTGAGCGCCAAGCGCATCTCTTCAATCGCCTCTTCATCTGACAACGCGGGCCCCGAAAGCACCCATGCAGCGACCTCATCCAACTGATCATCCCCATACGCAGCCAAAGGTAAACCCGGTGCGATCGGCGGCCTAGGGCCCCGCTCGGGATGCAAATCCTCTGCAGCCAGGACTTCAAGATCTGGAGACGGCTGCACGGCCGGTGGTGCAATCGCAGCTGGCGTTACCGGGAGGAAAGTAGGTCCATTCTTTCCTTTATCAAACTGTCCCTCGGTATCAAGTTGCGCCCCCTCGGCCTCGCCAACCACCTCAAGTTCCACATCCCCAGATTTGTCGCCAACAAGCTCAACATCAGCAAGTTCCACATCAACGATTTCTGGTTCATCAGGTAAAGACACTTCACCCTCTGAGTCAGACACCGGTTCATCTTTAGGCCCACAAGACTCATCCACTGCATCAAGAACCATGCGCACTATTGCCTCAGCCTCACGATTAGGGTCAATAAACACGGCCATAGAAAGTTCAGTGCGCACCCTCCACCCCTGGGCCTCCAGCATCGCTGGGCGAAGACGATCCCGCACACGCTGAGAAGGCTGTTTGAGATACTCATCATCATCAGTCAAAATCGCAACAAGAAGTTCGTTCGATACTTCTGGGTGCCCAATCGCAAGTGGAATCCTGATCCCACCCGGCGAACCCAAATTTGGCACAACATCCAAACCCAAGCGATACAAGCGCTCAGCTAAATCCACCAACAAATGATCTGGGGCAGACTCCATAGTTGACCAACCAGCAGCCAAATTGTCCCGCTCAGCCATCTCCAAAAAATCAACCAACATGCGGGCACCAGCTTGACGCAACCGAGTCGGATCTATATCCGACTTCAAGATCGAAGTAACAACCGTTATTCGGCCCCTAGCCGAGCAAAGTCCCTCAGCCAAGATTTCCTCGCCCCCCGCAACAGAGTACGGCCCAAAATCATGAACAACGCGTCCATGAGGAGTTTTACTGAACCCCACTGCCACAATCAAATGATCACGCTGAATGTCACCAGCTTCTTGCGGAGTAATCACAACAAGGTGCTCTGGCAAAGCCGGGTTCATTGCATCAACCAAAACTGGATTCGCGCTCTCTTCTAGCCTCAGCGCACCACGGATACGATCTGCATGGCGTTCATTGAGAGCAAGAACAGCAAGGCTTTCATTTTCTGTTTGCAAGCAATCCAAAACCAAATCCACCACAGCCTGAACTTCAGCAGTAGATGTCTCAATAGCATGTTTCCCAGGCGCAGGCATACCTGTGCCATCAACCTTTCTAATGCCAATCGAATCCGAAAGAGTGCGGCTAGGCACAGAAATCACAGAAGACTCGATTTCATATTTAGCCAGCAGCTGGACTACCTCTGGGTTTACAACTTTCGGAGCGCCCGCATAAGAAATCACAGGCATCGCCTCTGCTAATGCCCTAGACGTGTCAGTTTCAGAATCTGCAATCACAATGACATTTCGGCCGCGCGCAATAACCGGAATCAGTTCAGCAAGTGGAAGACGCTGCGTCCCAACCAATATCAAAGTATCAATATGTCTTCCCCACGGAACCACAGAAGGCACCATAGTGGGCGATGTTATTACCACCGGAAGTAACGCCCAAGAAAATGGCACATGCGCATAATAAGAAGGCGCAGCTGCCGGCACACTAAATGCATGGCTAGCGGTCAAGAAGGTATCAGTCCCAGAAGCCAAAGAAGCGGCGCGGTGACGAAACACTTGATGACGAATATGCGGCCCCAAAAGCCCAACTTGCGCCTCATCCAGCTGACGTTCTTCCACCAATGCGGCCTGCAAAGCCGACGGATCAAGACCGCCAAGACGCGGATCTGAAGCAAGCATCAATCCAAGAGCCGACGCCCACCACGCCAAATCAAGCTCAAGCCCCAAATTGTCGCCGTCAACCCCACGCTCACGCATGTCATCAACCAAATCCCCCAAACCCAACTCATCTAAAGCGCGAAGAGTACCCACTTTGAGGGGAAGTTCTTTGGCGCTATTAGTATCAGCCACCAACTCACTGACAATCGACTCCAACTTCCTGATTTCTTGGTCCGCCAAAGAACCATAAACCGGCTGAAGACAATCAGAAACCACCTCAATGTCCGCATTCACAAGGGCATTCAGTTCAATCAGTGCATCAAGCTCCCTTGGCAACTGAGGCCATGTGCCCTCTTTCGCAAGAGCCTTCCACGTCTCACGGCGCGCCTGCACAAGTTTTAGTTGCCCATGCAGATCTTCCACGTACCGTCCAGGAATAATTAGGTCCTTAGCTTGCGCAACCAGTTGACGTTTCTGGTGTCCTTTCAAACGAATTCCGCGTTCCTTAAGCCACGCCTTCGGTGCAGTCGCCAACACCATATCCGCAGCCGAACGCTCAAAAATCTCAGGCCTAAATACATCAAGAGACTCCCGAATCCCCGAAAGCACCTCAAGCTGCTCTGACCATTTCGTTATCGTTTTCGGTGGAATAAGACCCGTAGTCTCTGAGGCATCAGCCATTCGCTGCGCAGCGGCAGGCAAATAGTCCTCATGCAACCTAACAAGCGCCGACAAAACCTTTTGCACCTTATCTGGAGAATCCAGGTCTATGTCAGCCCAAGGACCATCATCGGCTCCAGGAGCAAATACTCCAAGCCCCGAAGCCTGAGCCAAAAGATCACGCGCTTTTTCGCCTTGATCACCAGAAATAAGGCTAAGAACCGGTGCAGGAAGCCTAACTGTTGTCGTCGGCCCACCAGGTATCGACGTCAAATCAGTAAGTTCTTGCAACGCGTCAACAGCAGAAATCCCCCAATCAGGGAAAATCTGATGCAACGACGTCGTGTAATCAGCCAGCGAAGTCCTCACACGCCGAAGATCCGTACGAACCCGATCAAGTTCTTCCTTATTCAAAGTGTCAGACGCATCAAGAAGAGCTTCCTTCAACTGCTCCTGCACACGCAAACCCGACGGGCGCCCCCCATCAACCAAAGCAGAAAAGCCATCCGCCCCCTTGGATGAAAGATAACTGTCGATTCGCTCACCAAGGCGCGGATTCCCAGTAACCACCAAAACTTGATCCCCATTTGCCGCATGGTCTGCAGCAATCGACGCAGCCAATCCAACAATATCCGCCGGACCGGCCTCGACAAGCAACGCTTCACAACTTGCCGCGGCCTCTACAACATCCTGCGCTTCCGGAGTCTGATCACCAATCCCACGTTCATCCCACGGACTCCTGTCCCCAGGGTTTGGGGAAGGCAACTGTACATCCAACTCAGCAACAGCTCCCTGGTCGCCAGCCAAAGCCCTTGCCACCGGAGACAAACTCAACCACTGGGGTGCCCCCAGCTCGCGCAGCAACGCCGCCGTAGGGTGAACAAAAATACCAAAAGTAATCGATTCAACAATGTCAAGACCAGCGATAAGCTGCCCGGCCTCGCGAATCATATGGATCCCCTCAGAAGGAGAAAACCCTGAAGGAGAACGCACACTGTCCAAAAGCCTGCCAGGCTCAACCGGGGAACCTTGTCTGGCCAACATGTCAAGTAACCCATTGCTGACTTCCACACCTGGGCGCAAAGTCAACGTGACCTCGCCATCATCATCCAAAGTCGCGTCAACCGGGCGCAACAAAATAGGGACAGTACGTATTTGCCCGCCCTCATGCCAAGTAGCCGACCCAATACCAAGGTGAGCGACAGCGGAACCATGTTCCTCCATCATCTGCGCCACCTGCCGGACAACATCCATAGCCCCAGTCGCAGCCCTAGCTAACTCCTCAGGATCCCGCACAAGGCTAGACAACTTAGTTGGACGTTCAGCATAAAGACGCGCAAGACCACCCGGATGCGGATCCTGCAAAACCAACCGTGCAGGCTTATCAGCCCCCAGCTCAGAGCGAATCTGGCGTGCCAAATCAATCCTCCACCCACCTGCAACCTCACGAAAAGGTGGCACTTTTGGGGCAGTGGGTGTTTCATCTGAAGGTGTCGATTCAACTACTTCCTCTTCAGACTCTCCAGAACCAGATACGCTAAAGGTCACTTAATAACCTTATATTGCTTGCGCAAAAAAGGTACCAAGGCACGCCCGTTTACGCCATCAATAACAGGGCAATAGATCACTTATCTGACGAAATATAGCCAAAACTTACAAAAGCGAAACGCCCAGGTGAGAACCACAATGAACAATAGTGTGGTGACAACCGAAGAACCTAAGTAGTGTTGAATAAGGCAAGGAAAGGGACGAATAATGCGTTTACGCCGAAAATTGTTGGCAACTATGGCAAGCATTTCAATTATTGGAGTTGGGGCTTTCGCAATTCAGCCCGCGGCTCACGCAAACTTTCCGGGCTTCGATCCCGGATACCTCATATCGGATGATGATTTCTCCAACAAGAATTCTATGACCGAGGCCGAAATCAAGGAATTCATTCTCAGCAAGAACGCTTCTTGCAAGCCCGCCTCCGGAAAAATATGTTTGAAAGATTTGCGCGTCAACGTAACCACGCTGTCCAACAAACGGGGGAAAGCTCAAGGGGGAACAGGCCTTGCGCCTTGGACCATTTTCTACCGCGCCGCGCAAGGATTCGGAGTCAATCCTCAAGTCCTAATAGTCACGCTACAAAAAGAACAAAGCGGGGTAACAAATGCCCTTGCACAAGGAACTTGGGACAAAGCCCTAGGATTTGCTTGTCCCGATAACAAACCATGTGATACCAATTACAAAGGATTTGGTAACCAGGTTTACTACGCTGCCAACCGACTGCAAGAATACATCAAGGAACCAAGTGGCTTCCCAAGGATGCAAGAGTTCAACGCGGGCAAACCGCTACTGCTTTGGACCGGGAAAACTTCTTGTCCGCAAGTCAAGCTTCAAGTCCGAAACAAATCCACTGCCGCCCTATACCAATACACACCGCATACGCCAAACCAAGCTGCGATCAATGCCTTTCCAGACGGACCTTGGCCAAGCTGCACAGCTGCGGGTCCACTCAACTTCGTGAACTACATGTGGGGATGGTTTGACGTTGAACCCGCCGGTTACACGAAACCAACAACTAAAACTGATCGGATTGCTGGTGCCACGCGTATCGAGACCGCGGTTCAGGTAAGTAAGAAAGCATTCCCGAACGGCTCAAAAGTTGCCTACATCGGCAGACAAGATATTGTCACAGACGCTCAAACAGCATCTTCTCTCAAAGACGGCCCAGTATTGCTGGTCCCCACAGCAGGTGGAATACCAGATTCTGTAGCCAACCGCCTTACTGAAATGGGAACCACTGACATCATAATTATTGGCGGCACTGCCTCTGTGTCACCTCAAACCGAAGCCCTGCTACGCGAACACTACAAAGTCCAAAGACTCTCAGGTGATACACGCACTGAGACTTCTATCCGTATTGCAGAGCGCTGGATGATGCTGCACGGAACTCCCATGGAGATTTATGTAACAGGAATCGGTTCGACAGAAGGCTCTATTGACGCTGCCGTCGCTGGCTCCCTCACCAAAGGCCCCATTTTGACGCTTACAGCAGCAAGTCAAGCTTCATCCTGGCTGCAATCGAAGGCACCGGGTGTCCATGTGAGGGCAATCGGCGGACCTGCATCTGTACCACAAGCATTACTAGATGGTTTAGGAACAGGACTTTCACCACGACTTAGTGGTGACGACCGATATGCAACATCGGTAGCTGTTGCCACGCACGCCACAAACACTGGCACAAAAAAGGACACACTTCACATTGCGACCGGCGCAGGACTTGCAGATTCAGCCGTAGCTGGAACGCTAAGTGATGGCCCACTGGTCCTCATTGGGCAAAACTTCGAGCAGCCTGTCCTAGATTTTGCAAAGAAAATTCGGCCACTGAAGGTCGCGGCAGTGGGCGGTGAGGTGTCGGTGCCAAAGTTCACCTTGATGCAGGTTGCCCAGGCTGCCGACAGGTAATCAGGCAGCAACCCGACCTCAGGTCCGCACTTTTGGCTGTGTTTCACTCTATTTTTCAGCCAAAAGTGCGGACCTGTTTTTGCATTCAAATGTCAAAGCTGAGTGATTCCGAGGGGCTCCACAAAGTTTTCGCGGTCTGGAGCACTGTCCATGCACTTGGAACGATCGTGCTAGGCTAGTCCCCGCTGCCCTCGTAGCTCAGGGGATAGAGCAACCGCCTCCTAAGCGGTAGGTCGGACGTTCGAATCGTCTCGGGGGCACAGGCAAAGCTCTCTGATCAGACTTTTTCTGATTAGAGAGCTTCTTTTTGTTAGCGGCGTTCCCAAGCAGCTGCTGGGTTTGGACGCCGATCGCGGTGCCGTGATGGAACCACCATGACTGGGCAGGTGGAGTGATGAAGCACAGTGTTCGAAGTTGAACCAAGCAGCATCCCCGCAAATCCCCCACGGCCACGGGTTCCAACCACCACCAGGTCCACGGCGGTAGAGAACTCAGTAAGCAAAGCAGCAGGGCTACCATCCAATGCGTGTCGCGCCACATGCATTTTCCGGCCATCTAAAGCTTGCTCAATGGCAATATCAAGCCCATTCCTGATATCTGCAACCAAACTACGTCTATCCACAGCAAGTGGCATCCAAGACGCTCCCCCTGTTGCTGCAATAGGAACAGCAGTTACAACCGTTAGCTCTGCATTCCAACCTTCTGCAATATTGACAGCAGTGCGCAAAGCTGAAGAAGCAACGTCAGATCCATCAACGCCAACTACGATGCGTTCAATCGGCAAGAACTTCTTCCCTGAATCATGCTCAGGAACCATAGCGACAGCGCACCGCGCATGTCCTGGAACCGTAGAGGAAACCGAGCCAAGCAAGCGATCAGCGAAACCGCCACCACCACGCGAAGATATAACCAACAAATCAGCAGATTCAGATAGTTCTGTGAGAACAACGTTCGGGTCCCCGAGCTGAACGATCCCCTCAACGTCCTCAACCATATCCCTGATACATTCGACGGCTTGTGTGACGACCTCGTTTGCGCCTTCTTTTAAAGACTTATCGTCAATCAACGCGAAACCGCCGTCTAATGCAGCCGCGCTATAGGATGCCATCGAATATGCACAAACCACCGACAATAGGCTTCTAGTTTTCTTTGCATGAGCCGCCGCCCAGCGGACAGCTTCAAGTGCTTCTGCAGAACCATCTACGCCAACCACGATTCGTTTCTGTGTCACATTTACCTCCCAATGCTTCCTCTATTGTGCCTCAAATCACAAGAAAGCGGCACCGGAACACCGATGCCGCTTTCTATATAGAGATAAATCAGCCGATACGAACAAAAGTGCCGCCGCCGCGAACAGCAGAGACACCTGATAGCGTTCCTGGGGATGATGCTTCAATCATCAAACCATCACCCACATAGATCGCAACGTGGCCTGGGTACCAAATCACATCGCCAGGCATAGCTTCTGCCGACGAAACAATTGTTCCCGAACCAAGAATCGCTTCTGACTGGTGAGGCAGCCAAATACCGACAGCCGCATATGCCAGCACGACAAGGCCAGAGCAATCTGCACCCGCAAGGCTTGCCCCGCCCCACACATACGGAATACCGACCAGACTATAAGCAGCCGCGGCAACCGACGAATTGTCGACAACAGGGGCAGGCGTTGCAGCTACAGTTACTTCCTCAGCACCATACTCATACGAAGCCTCAACGGTCTCCGGCTCATCGAACCACTGCTCTTCTTCGGGCTGTTCTTCTTCGTCAGCTGGAGGAGCTTCGATAGTCGCAGATAGGACCTCTCCAGAATCCCAAGCCGTCTCAACTGAGACGATTGTTCCAAGACCTTGATTCTGGCTACCTAGCGTATTCACCAGCTGATCTACAGCTGCGTCAACGCCTGTCTCAACTTCTGGAGTGGGGACAGCATTGGCACCGACGATTCCGGTGAATACAAGACCAGTTGCTGTCATAGTTGCAGCGCCGCGTGCTGCAAGAAGCTTCGGGTCGATATCTGAAAGGGGTGTAACTGCGCGAGTGGCCAGACGGTGCCTAGCTACATGTTTCTCGTTTGTCACTAGATTCTATTCTCCTGATCATCAGCCTACGAAGTTAGCTGTCGGGTTAGGGCCGGAGCGCCCTGTCCTGTCGGACTTCACCCCTGCGAACTTCTCGCGGTGGTTCCCCCGCTCTGCGTCTGGACTTGAGCTTGTTCGCGACGCAGATTCGGCTGACGAACAAAACCCAGCAATAACCATTCGGCTATCGCTGAGAAAGACATTACCACCTGGTCCAACGAAATGTCACGTTTTGATTAAGAACTTTGTGGGACTGTTCACACAATCACTGTTATTACAGCTCAGAGCATTTGCGGACAAAAAAATGAGGGGCTAATAGATTTGTTATTGTCACGTCATTTTGCATTTCCGAACATACGTGGTAGACGTCTCTATCTTTTTGCAAAAGGACTTTAGTCCCGACATTAATTTGGGCCTTTTTTAACTCTTCCAAAAGCCAGCTTTCAGCCTGAATAGGTTCTCCAATTCGGGAGACTACTGCCTCAAATCGTCCATCAGACCTAACGGCCTCTTCCAAACTTTCCTCACCCAAAATAGGTGCCCCCGCCCCTGGAATGGGATTGCCATACGGATCAGAAGTCGGACTGTCCAACAATCCCACAAGCCTCGCCTCGACAGTGTCTGACATCACATGTTCCCACCGACAGGCCTCCTCATGTGCCGACACCCAATCCATGCCAATGACATCCACCAAAAGCCGCTCAGCCAAACGATGCTTACGCATGACCTCAATCGCCCGATTGCGCCCCTCAGGAGTGAGCTCAAGCCTACGGTCACCACGAACCCAAACTAATCCGTCACGTTCCATCCTGGAAATCGTCTGCGAAACCGTTGGCCCTGAATGCCCAAGTCGCTCGACTATTCGAGCCCTCAAAGGCGTGACCTGGTCCTCTTCCATTTCGAAGATAGTCTTCAAATACATCTCCGTGGTATCGATAAGATCAATCGAGGTCACGTCCGTCCTTTCCATGGCGGTAAATCCGTATGCACTACTCTATGTGCCATTCGCGTATTGGTCGCGCGCACACGACAGACTTACTACCGCTAGCGTTGAGACCATGAACACTAGAGGTCTTCCCCCATCTTCTCTACTACCGCGCGATGGCAGGTTTGGCGCAGGTCCTTCGTTGATCCGACCTGAACAGCTAACCTCAATGTGCAGTGCACCGCAGTGGGGAACTAGTCACAGAAAAGCTCCAGTAAAAAACCTTGTTGCCACAGTTCAAGATGGACTAAGCGACTTGTTTTCGCTACCTGATGGTTACGAAATCGTTCTTGGCAACGGCGGGTCTACAGCATTTTGGTCACTCGCCTGCACCTCACTTATCAAAAGCGCAGGTAGTTTCGCCGTCTTTGGAGAGTTCAGTTCAAAGTTTGCAAAAGATGCCGAGGGCTCCCCTTGGCTACGAGCCACAGACTATACGGCCCCAGCAGGGCAAGTTGCCATATTAGAGGCAGACGACTCAGACATTGGCGCATATCCGCAAAATGAAACCTCAACGGGGGCCGCCTCACCGCTATATCGCGCCCCCCAAGAACTAACCATTGTTGACGCAACTTCTATTGCAGGGGCATCTGTTGTCGACCTTGAGCTAGTAGACGTCTATTACTTCGCCCCCCAAAAGTGCTTTGGGTCAGATGGCGGCCTTTGGATAGCAATAATGTCCCCAGCGGCCATAGAACGCGCATTTTCTCTTGCGCAAAAGGACGACCGCCCACACTTTGGGTTCCTTGACCTGAAGGCAGCAATCCTCGCTTCCCGCAAAAATCAGACAGTAAACACGCCCGCAATTGGGACGCTTCTCTTGATGGCCAGCCAAATCCAATGGATGCAAGACCTTGGGGGTCTTCCTGCGACCTCGGCAAAATCAGCTGCAGGGGCACGACTAATCCAGGAATGGGCAGAAAACCGCGACTTTGCCAAGTGCTTTGTCGAAAATCCAAAATGGCGTTCACCTGTTGTCACTACCGTTGATATTGATGACGACATCCCTGTAAGTGAGCTTGCAAACACTCTTCGACAAGTGGGGATTGTCGATATTGAAGGGTACAGAGGGCTTGGACGCAATCAGCTGCGAATCGCCAGTTTCCCATCTATTGATACCGAAGATATCGCGGCGCTACTAGGTTGCCTTGATTGGGTTATCGGCAAATAAAAATGGGTTTACGAGGCGTCACTGCCCGTATGCCCCAACATATCCCGGTGCCGCATCCCCCACAAACCGACAATACCTGCCACGATCACGCAAGCAATCGCACCAACACCAAGAGACCAACGGGCACCAAAAGTCTCACCAACCCACCCAATAATCGGAGCTCCAATAGGCGTTGACCCCAAGAACACCATCGAATAAATCGCCATTACCCGTCCCCTAAGTTCTGGCGGGGTAGACAACTGAACTGAAGCGTTTGCCGAGGTGATCAAGGTTAGCGAAACCAGTCCCAGTGGAATAGAGATGAGCGCAAACCACCAGTAGCCTGGTGCAAGCGCAAGCGCGGCCTCGAGAACACCAAAAAGAAACGCCGCAACAACTATCATCCGCAAACGCGGATGAGCCCGCCGGGCTGCAAGCAATGACCCCGACAATGAACCGATTGCCATGAAACTGCCAAGCATCCCATAGCCATCAGCGGCCTTCCCAAAAACTTCGGTCGCCATCATCGCTGACGTGATCTGAAAGTTCAAACCAAACGCAGATACGAAACCCATAACGACAAGGACCAAAATAATATCTGGGCGGCTGCCAATGTAACGCAGCCCCTCTCTAGCTGACCGTTTTCCTTCAACCGCCCGTTTTGGTGTAATCAAGTCGCTCTTTTTCATCAGCGCCATCATGACTACCGGGACCGCGAAGAATGCCGCATTCAAAATGAAGATCGGCCCAATACCAACCCATGTAATCAAAAACCCCGAAACAGCCGGACCAACTAGACGGGCCAGATTAAACGAAGACGAGTTCAAACCAACCGCATTTGGCAGCTGCGCCTGCGGCACCAGCTCTGACACGAATGCCTGACGCGCTGGCGTATCAAAGGACTGCGCTACGCCCCCACAAAATGCAAGTACATACACCATCCAAATCTCAGCGGTCTCAGTAATAACAAGTACCCCAAGGATCAAACCAAACACGCCCGTCATTGACTGGGTAACCTGCAAAAGCCTGCGCCTATCAACGCGGTCAGCAAGTGCGCCAGTCAGCGGTGCCAGGAAAAGCAAGGGAACAAACTGAAGGGCCGTGACAATCCCCATTTGGAGGCCACGGCCATCAGTTAAGACCTGAAGAACCAACCAGTCTTGTGCGATTCGTTGCATCCACGTCCCAATCGATGCAACAGTCGTCCCCGCAATCCAAAGCCGAAAGTTTGGATACTGAAGCGACCGGAAGGTCTTAGACAATTCTCTCCTAGCCTGCGATTAGGCTCTGGATCGGACCCAACGCGAAATAGACCACAAATAATGCTGATGAGATCCACATTAAAGCATGAATCTTCTTTGCGTGACCTCTAGCGATCTGAATGACAACATACGAGATGAAACCCATTCCAATACCAACTGTGATTGAGTACGCAAATGGCATGAGTGCAATTGTCAAGAATGCGGGCAATGCCATCTCAGTCTTCGTCCAATCGATCTCCGTGACTTGCGTCATCATCAAGAAACCGACGAATACGAGAGCCGTCGAAGCGGCCTCGCTAGGCACAAGAGCAAAGAGCGGTGCAAAGAAAAGTGCCAGCAAAAACAAGACACCTGTTACAACCGACGCGAAACCTGTTCGCGCGCCCTCGCCAACACCAGCCGTAGACTCAACATAAGCAGTGTTCGAAGAAACGCCACCCAAACCACCAGCAATGGCACCGAAAGAATCAATGATCAAAATTGCCGTTGAGCGTGGGGGAAATCCTTCTTTATCAAGTAGCTTCGCCCCAGACCCGACAGCCACCATTGTGCCCATAGTGTCGAAGAAATCTGCCAGCATCAGCGAAAAAATCAGCAAAATGACTGAAAGCCAACCAAGCTTTTCGAATGCACCAAAGAAATCAATCTGCCCAACCGAAGACAAGTCCGGCAAAGCCACAGGGGAACCACTCAGCTCTGGAACAGTCGTCCCCCACCCAGTAGGCGATTTCTCCGCAGATGGGACATGCGCAATCGCCTGGATGATAAAGGCGATGATCGTCGCAACCACGATGCCTATAAGGATGGCACCAGGAATCTTCCGCGCAAACAAAATAATGATGGCAAATAATCCCACTACGAAGACCACCGCAGGCCAACCGGCCAACGAACCATTAATCCCCAGTTGCACAGATGTACCACTCGGACGAATGATTCCAGCATTGATCAAACCCACGAATGCTATAAAGAGCCCGATTCCAACCGAAATCGCGCTCTTTAGCTGCCCTGGCACCGCCTTGAACACGGCCTCGCGGAACCCCGTCAAAACCAGAAGAAGTATGACGACGCCCTCCCAGAAAATGAGGCCCATCGCCTCCTGAAACGTCAAACCAAGTGCGTCGCAAAGAGAAAACGCAACCATAGCATTGAGGCCCATGCCAGCAGCCATTGCCATCGGGAAGTTTGCAACGGCGCCCATCAGGATTGTCATAATGCCGGCAACAAGCGCAGTGCCGGAAACTAAAGCTGCTTGAGAAATGCCTGTGCCTTCAGTAGCCTCAGACAATATTGAAGGATTAACGACCAGAATGTAGGCCATCGCGAAAAAGGTGACCAAGCCACCCCTAACTTCGCGTCCTACGGTTGATCCGCGTTCAGAAATGCGGAAAAAACTGTCAAGGCCACTCTTCTTGGCCTTGGGTGCTGCACTGTTTCGGGTACTCACCCACCAAGTTTGCCCCGCAAATGCTCAGCAAATGAAGCAGTTCCAAAATCAGTTTTATGACCAGCCAATCTAGCCCTTACATGGTAAAATTTGGCCACATTTCAGGCACGACGCTTTGTTCTACTGCAGCACTTTAGATCGGCAAAGATACACCAATCCACAAATACAGATTCGGCTCAGATCTCGTCTAAGTTCCAAGTCTCAAGATCAAAATCATCCACTCGCGAAGGCGCAATCGGCCACTGCGAAACCCGTTTCTTCGTATCTGTCTCAGAATGCGCGCCACAGCCATGTGATAACGCCACAACTGAGCCGTCATCTTGTGCCCACTCATTTGCACAAATCCCAAAAACTTGCCCCAGCGATCCCTGCATCTTAATGAGGAAACCACACGTTGAACACGTGGCACCTGGTTTTATGCGCGGCGAAGGCCCACGATCAGACGCATACCAACGCTCTGCCGCCTGGTCAATCCCACTTGAGGAAAGCACGCGGGCACGTCCAAAACCGATCTCGTCAATACCCAAGACATCCGCCACGGCCTCATCCGTCTGTTCAAAACCAGACATCAACCGAGGATCGTTGCCGTTGTAAGGAAGTACATCCTCACGCGCGGCATCCCCAGGACGAAGACGGTTCACCCAAGGAATCCACGCAGGTGCCAAAAGAGCATCCGGACCAGGAGCTAGTCCGACTTCACAAACTGTCACAGTCTTCGCTCTAGGGGCCCTGGACACTGTTACTTCCCACAGCCAACCTGGATAACCTGCGTCCAAAGACTCAAATGTATGCAGCGCAAGACGATCAGCAATCATGCGTCCACCAACGTGCTCACCAATTGAGCTTGACTTGATGGCATCTGCGGCCGCTGAACGAGCCTCGTCAACCGCATCCAAAAGAATCGCATCCGGTTTGGGCGTTTTAGCCTTAGGCACCGAAGTCCTCCGCAACCGCATGCAAAACCTTCGCGACCTGCTTGGCATTGTCAGGGTATTTGCCCCGCTGAAGCGAGTTCGAGGCAGCATCCAAAACTCGAATCAAATCTTCCACCACCGGAGCCAACTCCTGTGGCTTGCGGCGATGTAACTTGGTCATCGATGGAGCATCAACAGGCACCGTCACCGAAATGGCCTGCGGACCACGCCTGCCTTCAGCGACTCCGTACTCCAACTTTTGCCCCGCCTTAGGCGCTGGCAAGTCCGCCGGTAGCACTGAAGCGTGCAAGAAAACCTCCACGCCATCATCGCCTCCGATGAATCCAAAGCCGCGCTCCTCATCGAAGAACTTCACTCTTCCGGTTGGCACGTAGCTCACCTCTCCATAAATAGGCTCCGACCAATGATAGTCCCAATATATGCTGAAGACACACCCTGCATAGGAGGACCCGTGAAGAGATTGCCTGCAATATCGATTTTGGCTGTCGCCACAATGCTCGCTTCGCCCGCATTTGCAAGCGAACCAATCAATCTGTCGGATCGAATCAATGATCCAGGTGGTTTCCTCTCTTCAAGCGAAAAAGCGGATCTTCGCGAGGTCTTAGATGAGTCCGCAACTAACGACACACCGGTCGTTGCAGCTGTTGTGGACACATTTGGCGACCGGACGCCAAAAGCATGGTGTGAGGCATCGGCTAACCAATCAAGCACCCCAGACAACACTGTGGTTTATGTAGTAGCTCACGACGATCGCATAGCAGGATGGTGCGCAGGAGACTCAGCACCATTGACTAACTCCGAAATCGAAAAGACCTTCCAAGATGCGAGGGCAGAGCTCTCAAAAGCAAACCCACTGTTTGCTGAAGCATTCTCAGCTTCAGTCGACGCGTTCGCCAATGGGATAATTTCTACCTCTGCAAGCGGTTCAAGCGGGGGCAGCTCGTTCGGCTTCTCTGGTTTTTTCATGGTCGTAATTCTCATCATTATCGTGTCCATCGTCCTGATAGTCGTAGAGTCGCGCCGCTCCAAAAAGAAAAGGGTCCTGTCTGGAAAACAAGCAGAAAACCTTGAGCAAAAGATCAATGGTGCTCAACAACAACTTCTTTATTCTGACGAGGCCTTACGGGGTGCCGAAGAAGAACTCCAGTTCGCACGCGCTCAGTTCGGGTCGCTTGGAACCGACGCACTTTCAAATGCCATTACCTCAGCAAAATCGGCCCTACAAAACGCTTTCCAGCTGCTAAATGAAATGAACAATGCGCCCGATCAGCCTCGTAAAGCACAAATCGCGGACAAAATTCTGTCAATAACAAACACCGCTATGGCACCCGTCAAGAAAGAACTTGACGGTCTGCGAACCAAACAAGACCGTCAAGGAACCGTCGCACAAGAAATACCTGAAATGCGTGCCCGGGCAAAAGAAACTGCGGAAAGAATCTCAACTGCTGAGGAAGAACTTGCGGGGCTAGAAGCACAATATCCAGCGACAGCACTTTCATCCTTGCGGCAAAATATGACGCGGGCGCATGAGTCACTCACTTTGGCAAATGATGCCTTGGACAACGCGCAAACTTCTTCAGCATCAGACCCATCGCGCGCAGTCGAACAAGTTGACATGGCCGCAGCTCAAATCAACCAAGCCGTGGCAGCCTGCGAAGCTGTAGGTAATGCCAGAGCAACACTCAGCCAGTCAGCTGAGTTCATCGGAAAAGCCATCGCATCAATTACGTCCGACCTGGACGACGTCACAAAACTTGCCAGTGACAAAGGCAACTTTGCGCCCCTGGTCGCCGATGCACAGGCCGCCATTGCAAATGGCCAAGCCGTCCGCTCTGGCTCTGGTGATCCTTTGGCAGCGCTGGAACAGCTTCGCTTAGCGGAAGCCGCCCTCGACCAGGCACTTGACCCACTTCGCTCTGCCGCTGAGATCAACGCCAGACAGCAGGCAGGAGCTTCACAGCGCATCCAATCCGCTTCCGTCTTGGTAGGACAAGCCGAAGCCCAGTTGCACGCCAGCGGCGCTTACGCCCCTCTTGAACAACGGTCGCACACAGCAAACGCGCGCAACTATCTAAACCAAGCACAAGCGCTTGTCGAACGTGATCCAAACGCCGCACTTCACTACGCCACACAGGCAGAGGCCGCAGCTCAAGCCGCAATTGCACAGGCCACACGTCCTCAACAAAGCCCTATGAGCATCGGCAGTGATACAACTAACGCTCTTCTCTGGGGCATACTTCTTGGTGGCTTAGATGGCGGCGGACACCGCGGCGGCAGGTACAGAAGCGGAGGTTTCGGTGGTGGCGGATTCGGTGGCGGTGGATTCGGCGG
>DAIOFF010000020.1:0-7158 GCA_036745855.1 Scrofimicrobium sp.
CTCCTTCGTACAGCAAAGCATACGACAAAACCCACCGCGACTTTCATCCGGTGGGCTTCCTACGAGTAAGTGTCTCAACCACTGCCTCGAGTGGAGCTAAGGGGATTCGAACCCCTGACCTCTTCCATGCCATGGAAGCGCGCTACCAACTGCGCCATAGCCCCGCTTATTGCTTTTCGGCAACGAAGAAAACTATACCTGGCTGGTGCCTGCCGATCCAAATTGAGAGGGGGTGAATTCGATGCGAGGTGCGTCTCCCCACAGTTTTTCTAGGGCGTAGAAGGTGCGTGCTTCTGGTAGGAAAAGGTGGATCATCAGGCCATCGAAGTCGATTAGTGCCCAGTCTGAGTCGCCGTCACCTTCGGTGGCTTCTGGGAAGCGCCCGGTCTCATCTTTGAGTGCTTTGGTGATGGCGTTGATGGTTGCCCGCATGTGGCGGGGGTTGTCGACGGTGATGATGAGGAAGTTGTCGGCGAAAGGGGTTAGTTCGCGGACGTCCAAGGCAACAATGTCGGTTGCTAGCGCGTCGTCTGCGGCTTTCATGGCTGTTTCAAGCATATGGCTCCTGCTGATCTTTATATAGGTCGTATTTAGAAATGTATTGGACTACGCCGTCTGGCACAAGGTACCAGATCGGTTGGGATGCTTTGATTCTTTCGCGGATGTCGCTGGATGAGATTGAGAGGGCCGGGATTTCGACCAGGGACACTTTCCCTGCTGGCAGTCCCCTGTCGTCCAGTCGGTGTCCGGGCCGTGTTACGCCGACGAAATGAGCTAAATCAAATAGTTCTTCGGCATTTTTCCAGGAGAGGATACTTTCGAGGGCGTCTGCGCCTGTGATGAAAAACCATTCAGTGTCGGGTTGTTGTTCGTGCAGTATACGCAGTGTTTGGTACGTGTAGCTGGGGCCTTCACGGTCTATGTCCACGCGGGACACTGTGAAGCGGTTGTTCGAGGCCGTGGCGATGACTGTCATCAAATATCGGTCCTCAGAGGGAGCCACTTTGCGGTCTTGTTTGAACGGTTGAACTGCTGCAGGCACGAACACCACTTCGTCCAGCGCGAATGCGTCCATTACTTCCGAGGCCGCAACTAGGTGCCCATGATGGATCGGGTCAAACGTTCCTCCCATGATGCCGATTCTGGGACTCACTAGTCATCCTCCGGGGTATCCCACGTGCCGCTTTGCCGTTCAGTCCAGAGTTCCTGGCGGGCTTCTTCCTTGGCGTCCATGCGCCGGTGGAACTCGGCGCGGCGCTCTTGCCGGGATGGCCGCGCGTCTTGGTGGAGGCGCAGGTCCTCTCCGCGCCCGCCAAGCAGTTCAGCTCCTGTTGAAAGCGTCGGCTCCCAGTCAAACATGATGCCCGTATCAAGCGGACCAATGACCACGGGTGAACCGGGGACAGCGCCAGCTTTCGCCAGTTCGTCTTCAACCCCGGCGTTCGCCAGGCGGTCAGCCAAGTACCCAACGGCCTCATCATTCCCGAAGTTTGTTTGTTTCACCCAGCGCTCTGGTTTGTCGCCGCGAATCTGGAAGACGGTTTCACCGCCATGTTGAACTGCCCGAACAGTGACGTTCGCACCCACTTTCTTGCCTCGCACGGGTTCAGGTTTGATGAGAGGCCTAGATTCTTCGGCCTTTGGTAACTTCGCACGTTCTTCAACAACGGCTGTCGCCAACGCAAAAGACAGAGCTTTCAAACCTTCATGCGACACCGCAGAGACCTCAAAAGTTGGATAACCCAGTTCTTTCAACTCCGGGCTCATCATGTCGGCCATTTCGCGGCCTTCGGGAACATCGATCTTGTTGAGGATTACGAGGCGGGGGCGCTCCATCAACGGAATGTACCCTTCGACCTTCCCAAGATCACCCTGGTAAGCACCAAGTTCAGCTTCAATCGCTTTCAAGTCAGAGAGCGGATCTCGGTCAGATTCAAACGCCGCGCAGTCAATAACATGGGCAATCACGGAGCAGCGTTCAATGTGACGCAAAAAGTCCAGTCCCAAACCCCGCCCCTCAGAAGCGCCCGGAATCAAGCCGGGAACATCCGCAATCGTGTAACGTTCCTCCCCCGCTTGCACGACGCCAAGATTTGGAATCAAAGTAGTGAACGGATAGTCGGCAATCTTCGGGCGCGCCGCAGACATCGCGGCGATCAGCGAGCTTTTCCCACTGGATGGGAACCCAACCAACGCGACGTCAGCAACCGACTTGAGTTCCAGGATGACCTCGCGGGTCTCCCCTTCCTCACCAAGCAACGCAAAACCAGGTGCTTTACGCGCGGCAGACGCCAAAGCCGCGTTTCCAAGGCCACCCCGTCCGCCCTCGGCAACCACAAGTTCAGAACCAGAACCGCGCAAATCTGCCAAAATATTGCCCTGATCGTCCTTGACGACCGTGCCCTCTGGAACGTCAAGAACTACGTCAGCGCCAACTTTGCCCTGGCGAAAATCGCCCTTACCTGGCTCACCATTGCCAGCCTTATGGTGCGGGCGGTGATGAAACGCCAGCAAAGTCGAAACATCCGGTGCCACGCGGACAATGATCGAACCCCCATTGCCGCCATTGCCACCATCAGGCCCGCCAAGAGGCTTGAACTTCTCACGCTTCACCGACGCGCAGCCATGCCCGCCATTTCCAGCAGTAGCAAAAACCTTCACGCGATCAACAAACGAAGCCACAAAACCCCTTCAATATAAGCCAAAGGGCGCCCGGAGCACCGAGCGCCCTTTCACTACTAAAAACTATCAGGCCTCAACCACGTTCACCACGCGGCGGCCACGGAAGTTCGCAAACTCAACGTTGCCAGCAGCGGTAGCAAACAAAGTGTCATCCTTGCCGCGTCCAACGTTCTTGCCCGGATGGTACTTGGTGCCACGCTGACGAACCAGGATTTCACCTGAGTTCACAAGCTGCCCACCATAGCGCTTAACGCCAAGGCGCTGCGCATTTGAATCGCGTCCGTTTCGGGAGGAACCAAGCCCCTTCTTATGTGCCATTTCCTATTCCCCTCTCAGGCGATATCAGTAATCTTGACGACAGAGAGCTTCTGGCGATGCCCCTGACGCTTACGGTAACCCGTCTTGTTCTTGTACTTGATGATAGTGATCTTCGGGCCCTTGGCATCTTCAAGGATTTCGCCCTTGACGGACTTGCCATCAAGTTCCTTGGCATCCATCACCACATTGTCACCATCAACCAGCAACACAGGCTGGAACTCAACGGTTGAACCAATTTCATCGGCAAGACGGTTGATAGTGATGACGTCTCCGACGCTCACCTTCTCCTGACGTCCGCCAGCTTTCACGATCGCGTAGACCACAGAAATGCTCTTCTCTACTACTTATGAACCAGGCACCCAGGCATTTGCCGGAGCTGGTGAGTGCTCTTGCACCGACTACTAAACTTATCGGTTCAAGGGCCATTCATTCAAGCCCATGGGGCCATATATCTTGTGTTTTTGCGCACGTCCTAAGAGGCAAATAGGTCGCGTACTGCTTCTTTAGCCGACTCACCCGGAGAGAGTTCTTGGACGGAATCAGAAGTAACCCTGCGTCTGGGACGACGTTTCGAAGTCACAGTAGTCGTCTTTGTGGGCTCTTTCTTAGCGATCTCAGTCACCTCAGGAATCCTAATGTCAAGAACTTTAGATTCCGCCTGAACCACTTCAAGTGGCTTTTCGGTATCCTTTACCGGCTCTACAACCTGACTTGCAGTTGCCACAACGCGCCGCCGCTGCCTGGTGGCGGGGCGTTTCTGGACCGTAGGGGCCTCGTCAAACTTCAAATCAGACTTACCAGTAACTGGTTTCTTGGCAGTGCTTTTTGCCTCAGACTTCTTGGGTTCAGCCCTGACAGTCCTCGCTTTAGGTGCCACAGACTCCGCCAAGGCGTCGCTCTTCTTAGCATCATCCCCTGCACTCTCGGTTCCCGGAACCGTTGCAGCAGCTATGGCAGAAAGCGCATTCTTCACCTTCTCATCCCCAACATGACTCACTGGGGGCAGATTTTCTTCGGTTTCCCGAGGCCGTTTCTTTCGGGAATCAGTTCGCATCGGACTGGCCGACGCGCCTTCAACCTCGACAGGATGTTCGTGAACAATGAACCCGCGCCCATCACAGGCCTCGCAAGTCGTAGAAAATGCTTCAACTAGGCCTTCACCAACGCGTTTACGGGTCATTTGGACTAAACCAAGAGAAGTGATCTCTGTAACCTGGTGTCTGGTTCGGTCCCGTCCCAGACACTCAACCAAACGTCTAAGCACAAGTTCACGGTTTGATTCCAAAACCATGTCAACAAAGTCGATGATAATGATTCCGCCAATATCGCGAAGCCGCAGCTGACGAACAATCTCTTCGGCTGCTTCCAGGTTATTTCGCGTGACGGTCTCTTCAAGCGTGCCACCAGATCCAACAAACTTGCCAGTATTGACATCAACAACTGTCAACGCCTCAGTCCGATCAATCACCAACGTGCCACCGCTTGGAAGCCAAACTTTGCGATCCATGCCTTTAGCAAGTTGTTGATCAATGCGCAGGGAGTGGAAAACATCTTCTGTGTCATTCCATTTTTCGAGGCGGGCGTGTAAGTCCGGCGACAATTCCTCTACATACTCAGAAACGGTGTCCCAAGTCTCTTGACCTTGTACAAGCAGCTTGTTGAAATCTTCATTGAAGATATCACGCACCACGCGGACAACTAGTTCAGGTTCCCCGCGCAAAAGTTGAGGGGCTTTCTTGGTGGTTGCCTGCTTGCGTTGGATAGATTTCCATTGGTCAGCTAAGCGCTTGATGTCATCATTTAGCTGTTCTTCGGTTGCCCCTTCAGCAGCGGTACGAACAATAACACCCGTGTTCTCTGGCACGCCTTCCTTCAAAATACGCTTCAAACGTTGGCGCTCAGAATCAGGCAGTTTCCTGGAAATGCCAAGCATTGAAGAACCTGGCACCAGCACTAGATAACGTCCAGCCAAAGTGATCTGGCTGGTGAGCCGCGCACCTTTATGCCCAATCGGGTCCTTTGTTACTTGAACCAGAACCGCATCCCCTGACTTCAAGGCATGTTCAATACGGCGCGGCTGTCCTTCAGTGCCAACCGCATCCCAGTTGACTTCACCCGCATAAAGGACAGCATTTCTTCCGCGGCCAATATCAACAAAAGCGGCCTCCATTGAGGGAAGAACATTTTGAACGCGACCAAGGTAGATGTCACCAACTATTGAATGATGAGTTTTTCGCGCGACGTAGTGTTCAACAAGAAGTCCATCTTCAAGAACTGCAATCTGGTCAAGGCCATCTTTGTGACGAACAACCATCTGGCGGTCCACAGACTCACGGCGTGCCAGGAACTCTGCTTCCGTGACCGATTGACGCCGCCTGTTCTCACGTCGCCCTTCGCGCCGCCGCATTCTCTTGGCTTCAAGGCGCGTAGATCCCTTAAGTGCGGTAACTTCATCTGAAGGTGGCGCAGTTTCAACGGTTACCTGGGTGCGAGACCTTCGACGGCGCCGTTTCCCACTGTCCGATTCATCTACAGACTGGTCAGTTTCTAGCTCTGGCGCACTTATGAGTGCTTTTTCCTTCTTTTTTACCTTTAACTTTGTTGCAGAAGCATTCTCACTGTTATCTGCGCTTGCTTTCTTTGCCTTTTTTGATCCTTCAGCGGAATCTTTTTTTGTTGCTTTCTTAGATTTTTTAGGGCGGGGCTCTTCTTCTAGTACAGGTGGTGTCGCCACTACAGGCAACGGCTCCTGGAACTGTGGAGCCTGGAATAATAGCGCGGCTGCAGGAACCGCCGCCGCTTCAGGTTCAGTACTCAAGTCTCTCCAAGCAGCCAGCGTTTTCACACCAAAACCCCGACCGCAGTCGGTTTACACGCGCCCTCTTGGGGCGAAAACTGTCTGGCTGCAGGGTACCTATCTCACATCGGCTCACCTGTTTTCGCACCGGGTGTGCGGCGCGCGGCCATATAATGATTATCGCACAAATGCGCTAAGAACCCCTGTATGCAGCCTCGACTGTCATCAATGTCTCGGATAACAGCAGACAAACTTCCCTTACCATCCGGTCATCATGTATCTTTATAACTGCACGCTTCGGTTTCCTCGAAGCGTTCCTCGACACATTGAAAGGGCGGATCCATGGAATTCCTGCCGACAGCTTTAGATACTGTCGCGCTGGGACGGTGGCAGTTCGGTATTACAACCGTTTACCACTTCATACTCGTCCCGCTAACTATCGGTCTTTCTCTAGCCGTGGCCATCATGCAGACCATGTGGGTCAGAAGCGGCAAAGAAGTTTGGCTGAAAGCAACGCGCTTCTTCGGAAAACTACTACTAATTAACTTTGCACTAGGTGTCGCAACCGGCATTGTGCAAGAGTTCCAGTTTGGGATGAACTGGTCAGAATATTCACGCTTTGTTGGGGACATTTTCGGTGCCCCACTTGCCGTTGAAGCACTGCTAGCATTCTTCCTGGAATCTACATTCCTTGGTCTTTGGATATTTGGCTGGGGCAGAATCTCAAAGAAAGTTCACTTGGCAACGATCTGGCTATTCGCGGCCGGCGTTAACCTGTCAGCACTTTGGATTTTGACTGCAAACTCTTGGATGCAACATCCAACGGGCGCTGGTTTCAACGCTGAAACTGGCCGTGCAGAACTTGCCGGGGCATCAGGGTTCTTCCAGCTGCTTGCAAACCCAGTGACTTGGACAACGTTCTCGCACGTCATTACGTCTGCATGGCTTTTGACTGGAACGTTTATTGCAGGCATCGCCATTTGGTGGATGACCCGCGCGATGCGCGAGGGAAGCAAACCTGCCGTCAAGGAAGCTACTGACATTTGGCGTCCAATCTCCCGGTATGGTCTATTGATCGTAATCATCGGTGGAATTGGTACCCTCGCATCTGGCCACGTACAAGGTCAAGAGATGGTCAAGTTCCAGCCTGCCAAAATGGCGGCTGCCGAGGCCATTTGTGTAACGCAGGAAAGCGCACCCTTCACGGTAATGACGTTCGATGAATGTCCAACTGATCTTGATGAGGCGAATGCGAATGAGCCATCGCGTTTCATTGAGGTCCCAGGCTTGGCATCGTTCTTGGCAAATAACTCATTTAGTTCAGAAGCCGAGGGCGTCGCTAACTTGCAACAGGAAATGGT
>DAIOFF010000020.1:7258-20990 GCA_036745855.1 Scrofimicrobium sp.
ATCCTTATGCGTAGGTTCGTCCAAGAAGGCATGTATCGCGATGAAGGCGATTCAAGCCAGGCTGGCGACAACGCTGAAACCCTAAGCTTCGGATACTAGGAGGAGCCGTGGAAATTAGTTTCTTGAGTATTCTCTGGTTTATTCTGGTCGCTGTCCTTTGGACCGTTTATTTGGTTCTTGAAGGATTCGACTTTGGCGTAGGTCAGTTGCTGCCAGTCATTGCAAAGAACGACAAAGAACGTACCGCCTTGGTCCGCACCATTGGGCCGCACTGGGACGGTAACGAAGTATGGTTACTGACAGCTGGCGGGGCAACATTTGCTGCCTTCCCTGCTTGGTACGCCACCATGTTCTCAGGTATGTACATGGCACTGTTCCTGCTGCTAGTCCTGCTAATTGTTCGCATCTGTGCAATCGAATGGCGCTCAAAACTTCAGTCAGTGAAGTGGCGGACAGTTTGGGACTGGATTCAGACCATTGCGTCATATCTGGTGCCTATCGTTCTAGGCTGCGCTTTCGCGAACTTCGTTCAGGGCATGCAGATTACGGCACAAGACCGGCTGACACTTGACACAATTGATCCTTCAGCAGTTGAAAGCATGTCCACCTCTGGTGTGCTGGTCTTCAACCTGACTGGCGGTTTCTGGTCATTGTTCACACCATTCACGATTCTTGGTGGCGTTGCCGTCATGCTTGTATGCATGGCGCACGGCAGCCAGTTCCTGGCTCTGAAGACTGAGGGTGACATCAAGGACCGGGCTGAAAAGTTTGGGTCAAAGATTTGGATAGTTGCCACAGTCGTATGTGCTGCTTGGGTCGTTTGGGGACAGTTCGCTTACTCAGATAACCTACTCGCTTGGGTGCCGCTTGTTATTGCAGCTGTAGCCGTTATCGTTGCGACGCTCTTCGCTCAGCCCGCGTTCAAGAAGGCTGGCTGGTCGTTTGTTGCTTCTTCGATTGGCATTGCAGCAACTGTCACGTGGGTGTTCTCTTCGATGGCACCAAATGTCATGAAGTCGGCCATCGCGCCAGAGTACTCACTTACGATTCCGCTGGCGTCTTCAACGCCTGGAACTCTTACCGTGATGACTTGGGTTGCAGTCATTCTGGTTCCAATCGTCCTTGCATACACGGCGTGGTCGTACTGGGTCTTCAGAAGCCGCGTGTCCGTAGACAGCATTGACGAAAATGCTGGTTTGCTGCCAGGCAAAGTGCGTCTTGGCGCTAACTTCCTATCAGGAAAACCCTGATTCGTAGTACTCTGATGAGGGCCGTTCGCCAGTCGAACGGCCCTCTCTGTTGCCAAAAAAGCTACAACCGAAAAACTGGTAGTCGTGAAACCATTAGACCCAAGACTCCTTCGATACGCTAAGCCCGCGCGGCGGTACATTATTGAGATTGCTGTTCTAGGCGTCCTTGTCGCGTTCTTAGTTATTGCTCAAGCTTTCCTTATTTCAGGAGCCGTCAGTCCAGTTGTCACCAGACGTGCAACCCTTGAAGAGATTCTTCCTCTAGTTGGCATACTTGCCGCCGTGGTCCTAACCCGCGGTGTTTTTGTGTACTTGCGTGAATCGCGGGCGCATCGCGCCGCTGACCAAACTATGTCCACACTTAGACGCCAAGTAATGGAAAAAGCCGTGAAGTTAGGTCCGCGGTGGCGAATCGAAAATGGCACTGATACAACAACTCTAGTGACTCGCGGTTTGGATGACCTGGACCCATATTTTGTACGCTATCTTCCACAGCTTCTGCTGGTCATGACAGTTACCCCTGCAACACTGCTTGCCATTCTTCTCCTCGATTTTTGGTCGGCCGTAGTTGCACTCTTCACTGTCCCCCTAATCCCAATCTTTATGGCTCTGATTGGTCGAATGACCCAAGTCGCTTCAAACAAGCGGCTACTGGCAATGGAGCGCCTTGGCAGTCAGTTACTTGACTTGATCACTGGCTTGCCAACACTTCGTGCCCTTGGACGTGAACGCGGCCCCAGAGAACACCTGGTGAAGCTTTCCGCTCAAAGCACGAAAACTACGATGCAAACTCTTCGAATCGCTTTTCTGTCTGGTGGTGTACTGGAGTTTTTAGCTACGCTTTCTGTGGCAATGGTTGCTGTCGAGGTCGGGTTCCGTATGGTTGTTGGCAACATTGATCTGTTCACGGGACTGACGATTATTATGCTTGCCCCTGAGGTTTATGAGCCACTTCGCCAGGTTGGTGCCCAGTTCCATGCTTCCGCAAACGGGGTTGCCGCCGCTGATCAGTGCTTTGAAATCTTGGAGAAGGAAATACCAGAGACTGGTACAAAGATTGCGCCGACTAATCCTTCCATTCGCCTTGACAATGTGTCAGTTGGTGCCAGGGGTGCCTGGGCACCCAGTCGCCTAAACGCCACCATCAAACCAGGGACCATAACTGCCCTGGCGGGAACATCTGGTGCAGGCAAAACCACGACCGCGATGGCTATCTTAGGCCTTGAGCAAGTAACCGAAGGACGAATTTTCTTGGGCGACACTGCCCTTGGTGAAGTCGATTTGTCCTCTTGGTGGACGCAAGTATCTTGGGTGCCGCAAGCTCCATCAATCACAGCTGGATCAGTGGCAGACAATATTTCTGGGGACGAAAAGGCCCGAAACCACGCGGCGAAGCTGACTGGTTTCGCTGGTGTCGTCCAGGCTCTTCCAAATGGGTGGGACACTCTTATAGGTATGGGCGGTGTGGGTTTATCAGTTGGCCAGCGTCAGCGCTTAGCGCTTACCCGGGCTTTGGTAGAAAAGCCCTCCTTTTTGATTCTTGATGAACCAACTGCTCACCTTGATGCCATGAGTGAGCAAGATATTGTCAAGGTTTTGCAAGAACTGCGCGATCTTGGCACGACAGTCATTGTTATTGCCCACAGGCAGGCAGTCTTGGTTGCAGCCGATGAAACCATAAACATTCAGGCGCGCGAAGCTACGGCAGATGAACTTGAAAAGTATCCTCAGCTCAGTATCAACCAGAAGATTGAGGATCTTTCCGTGAAGGAACAGACGCTTCTAGATTCAGATTTGATTGAGGAGGCCTCATGACGATTTTCCTCACTAAAGCAGAGCGGACTTCCTTAAAACGAGTTGTCGGGTTGATGAAAATCAAGCCGGGTGGTTTTTTGCTTTCGCTATTACTTGGCGTGCTTGCACTTGGCTCTGCTATTGGTTTGTCTGCTACCTCTGCTTGGCTGATAGCTAGGGCTTCACAGCTTCCGCCAGTTTTGTATCTGACTGTGGCTGCAACAGCGGTGCGCATGTTCGGCGTCTTTCGCGCTGTTTTCCGCTATCTTCAGCGCTTAGCCAGCCACAAAGTAGCTCTTTCTGGAATGGACAGCCTTCGCATTGGCATTTACGACAAACTGGCAACGGGTCCAATCAACAAAGTTGCTGGACTGAAACGTGGCGATCTTTTGACCCGTACTGGGATGGACGTAGATGAGGTTGGCGACTTGGTTGTGAAGTCGATTCTTCCCTCAACTGTCACGGGCATTGTGGGTTTGGGTACTGTCATCGGTTTTGCACTGGTTTCTTGGCCAGCGGCTCTTGTCCTTGGGGCATGTCTGCTGATATCTGGGGTGATCGTGCCACTGATAACCATGCGGTCAGCCAGGATTGGTGAAACGGCGGAGCAAGAAGCAAACCGCAAACTGTCAATAGACGCGCAAACCATTATTGAGTCCTCTGAAGAACTACAGGTAAGTGGCCGCATTGATGGCGCATTTGCTGACCTAAATGCAGACTCAAGCGCCTTGAACGCTGCGCGCGCCCAGGCTGCCAGGCCAGCTGCTCTGGCAGCAGCGCTTGATCGCGTCGCTATGGGTGCCGCGGTTTTGGGCGTTTTCTTGGTGGCAACTGGGCCTGCTAGCCTTGGCGGAATACCGGCAGTCATGTTTGCAGTTCTTATACTGACACCCCTTGCGGCTTTCGAAGGTACTGCCGAACTTGGCGCTGCTGCTGCCCAACTAGTCCGCGCCGCCGGCGCAGCCGTGCGTATTGATGACCTTCTTGGCCCAGATATTCAGGCCCCAAAGGCTCACGCACTGCCAACAACGGACACGGCGATCATTGAGGCCAAGAACCTATCTGTTGGTTGGCCGGGCGGCCGGGCGGTAGTGAAAGACTTATCTTTATCAATGCGTCCCGGGGAGCGAATCGCAATCGTTGGCCCATCAGGCGTTGGTAAAACAACCCTTCTCTACACACTGGCCGGGATGCTGGAACCAAAAGGCGGAACAGCTAATCTAAATGGCGTTTCTGTTTGGAACGCCGACCATGATGAAGTGACAGCACTCGTCAATCTGACAACTGAAGATGCCCACGTTTTCGCAACCTCAGTTTTTGAGAACTTAAGAGTCGCATATGCAGGTTTGACCGAAGATCAGGCAACTAAGCTGCTGGAAGATGTTGGACTTGGAGAATGGCTCTCTGCACTTCCCCACGGGCTAAATACACATCTTGGCACAGGGGGAAGAAGCATTTCAGGCGGTGAACGACGCCGGTTACTTCTGGCGCGTGCACTAGCGTCACCTGCCCCGCTGCTTTTGCTTGATGAACCCGGAGAGCATCTAGATAAAGAGACGGCTGATCGTATTCTTCGGTCTTTGTTCTCGTCTGGAACAGATAAGCGCGGTATCCTCGTTGTTACGCATCGTCTCTCAGAACTAGACCAGGTAGATCAGGTCTTAGTTTTAGAGCCCACTGGTGACAGTGGCTCTTTGACGGCGCGCGGCACACATGGCGAACTAATGAAAGCCAGTAAGTATTACGGTTACGCATTCGACAAGGAAACATGAAATCTGAAGACTTGAGGCTGTTGCTCGAGTTCCTAATGGACGCATCTGCACCACTGCCACATGGTGAAGGTGCAGAGCCTGACCCACAAACTCCAAGGGCACTGCTTATTTCTTACACACAAGTTGTGGAGCGGCTGGCTGAACTGGCACAAGAACTCTGTGGGGCCTCCAGATGCGCTGTCATAAGCCAAAATGAGGGCACATGCCAGGTTGACACTTCGATTGGAACCGATGCAACTAGCCTTCAGGGCATGTGTGGTTCCCACGATGATGTTGCGGCGCGTAAGTGGCGCGAGATCGCAGGCGAAAACAGTGTTTTGGGAACGGTTGACGCGTATGGTCTAACTAAGGTTTACCTTTGTTTAGCGTGGGATGAGGCCCCAACTGAGCCACAACGGGAGCTGACAAGTCTTTTGTTACGGGTTGGCTTTTCTGCTTTGCGTTTTCAACGCAAAGTTGCCGCATCCCGCAGGCGTGCCCGTTGGATAATCTCTTCCAGATCTCTAACTGACGCCCTACTAGCTGGCGCAGATGAAGAAGAAGCTTTAGGTTTGGTGGCTGAGGGCGCACAGACTGGCGCTGGCGCAGACGCTGCGCTTATCTTCCTGCCTTCGGTAAATGATGAATGGACCTGTGAGATAGCTTCTGGAAAACACGCAAGTGCACTTGTAGGCGTGTCATTTCCAAATGACGAACAGTTTGAGCCAGTTCGTCAAGGCAAACATGGTCTGGTGATTGGAAGATACACCGATACTGCTTTACGGGACGTTCCAACCCTTGCAGGGTTTGGGCCATTGATTATCGCCCCCATTTACTCACAAAAAGCAGCCGATGGGGCAATCGCTTTGTTTAGGGAACACCACCGTGAACCTTTTGCCCCAGATGATCTTCCACTCACTGAAGCATTTGCATCCCAAACATCCCTGGCCCTGGAAGTTGCAAGTGCGCGGCATTCCAGAGCTTTAGCGATGCTTCTTGAAGAACGCTCACGAATCAGCCGCGACCTGCATGATTTCGCTGTTCAACAGTTGTTTGCGACGGGTATGAAGCTAGATGTTTTGAAACGGGGAACAGAAGAAAACGCTCTGTCACCCCGCGCTATCACGGCTGGGATAACTGAAGCCATGGCGAACCTTGAAGAGGCCGTGCGTCAAATTCGCAGCATCGTCCATGATCTCAAAGAAACAGACATTCATGAGCCATTTGCAGAACGAATGGAACGTGAAGCATCCCGGGCACGCCAAGTTTTGGGCTTCGCTCCCTCCCTCCTTTTCGATCTTGATGGCATCATTATTGATCCCATTGATCCTGCAGCAAATGATCTGCTGAGTGACATGTCTGCGCGCGTTGACCGCACCATAACTGACGACGCTGCAGCAATACTTCGTGAAGCGCTATCAAATATTGCACGCCACGCACACGCGCATGCTGCGCGCATCGTGGTATCAGTTTCCGGTCATGGAAGAACCGGCGAACTTGTAATAGCAGTAACTGATGATGGAAGCGGCGTCGACCCAACCGAAACAAGATCATCAGGCCTTGCAAACATGGCCACCAGAGCGCGCTTGCACGGTGGAAGTTTTGGTGTTGGTGCCGGCCCAGGCGGTGTGGGGACATCCCTAGTTTGGAATGTCCCCCTTGATGCCAGTAAAGACTAACCGTTACGCCAGGCAGCTGCGCGTTGCGCTGCAACCCAAGCCGCAACCTGTGTGCGCCTTTGAAGCCCCATCTTTGCAAGTAGCGAAGTGATGTGGTTCTTGACAGTCTTTTCTGCAATGCCGAGGTTGTCCCCTATTTCACGGTTCGACATTCCATCGCCAATGAGCTCAAGTACTTTCCGCTCTGATGGTGTAAGAGACGCCGCCGGGTTTTCACCACCCGGAGAACGCCTGGTCATTGTTCGATCATCAAGTAGTATGCGCCCTTCAGAAACAGCACGAATAACGTCGGTAATCTCCCCGCCCCGAACAGTCTTCAAAATGTATGCACGGGCCCCAGCATCTAATGCTTCAGTTAGCGCGCCATCATCATCAAAAGAAGTAAGCACAATGGCTTTGATTTGTGGGTCTGTTTTAGCAACCGAACGCATGATATCGATTCCTGTACCGTCCGGAAGCTGCAAATCAACCAAAAGGACATCTGGCTTCACAAGCCCTGCCCGTCGCACTGCGTCTTCAACAGTTCCGGCTTCCGCCACAACTTCGAAGTCGTCATCACGGTCAATTATCTCAGCAATACCCCTACGAACGATCTCATGGTCATCAACAATCATCACGCGGACTTTATTGTTCACGGCTCTCCTACCTACGAAATTACCTATAGTCTACTTGGCAGACAGGACAATAAAAGTGCGATCGCCCGTCAAGAACCACTCTGGTTATTTCGGTGCCGCATTCAAGGCATTCCTCACCAGCTCTTCCATATACAGCCAGCTGCCTACTGAAATATCCTGGCTGCCCTTCAGCATCAACATACATGGAATCGAAAGACGTGCCCCCCACTTCCAATGCCGCAGCCATCGCTGCCTTCGCGCCTTTGAGCACATCAAAAACCTGTTTTTTGCCGAGGTCTTGCCCTAAAGTACCACCAAACAACCTCGCTCTAAATAGAGCTTCATCTGCATATATGTTCCCAATACCCGAAACAACAGTCTGATCGAGAAGAAGCGTTTTGATTGGCCGCCTAGATTTTCTGACCCGATCCGCCACCACGGCCTCGTCAAAATCTGCAGCAAAAGGATCTGCTCCAATGTGCGCAATCGCGGCAGGAATGCCGCAGGCAATATTAGAGACCGACAGGTGACCAAACATTCGCGGATCAATAAACCGCAAAACCGCGCTCGAATCCAGCTCCAACCTCAGATGCTCATGCTTATCCCTTGGCACCTGATAATCCGAATCAAAAAGGACTTTGCCAGACATTCCCAAATGAATGACTAAAACAGAATCCGTCCCATCAAACGACGCCCACATAAACTTTCCACGCCTACCAAGACCCAAAATACGTTTTCCAATGGCAAACTCTTCTACATCCCGCCCACCATTTGGATTCAAGCGAAACACCCTTGAATCATCGGCCACCACGCCTGTAACCACGCGCCCAGTACTGTTTGCAGCAATACCCCGGCGAATCGTCTCAACCTCAGGAAGTTCCGGCATAAGCGCCCTAAACCAACCCCAGTTTCAAAAGAGCCTCTTTCGCCGCCAGATTTTCTGCATGACGTTTTGACGAACTAGTCGCAAAACCAAATAACTCATCACCCAAAAAAACGCTTGCATCAAAAATGCGCGCATGGTCCGGGCCGCTACCATCAGCGCTATATGTCACATCTTTTCCATGCTTTTGCGCGTACTCCATAAGTGGAGTCTTCCAATCCATTGTGCGCCCACGGTTTTCTGCATCATCCAAAAAAGGCCCAAGCAACTCAAGAATAGCCCGCCGCACATTATTCATCCCACAAGACAAATACGAAGCCCCAATCAGTGCTTCCATCGTGTCAGACAAAATAGAATCCTTATCCCGGCCCCCCATCTTATTTTCGCCAACCCCCAGCAAAATGTAATCGCCAAGCGAAAGCCAACGGGCCGCCTCAGCAAGCGGAGTTTGAGAAACAACCGAAGCCCTCATCTTCGCAAGCTCGCTCTCAGGCTTTTCTGGGAAACGACTAAACAAAAAGTCCGTCACCACAATCCCAAGAACAGAATCCCCCAAAAACTCAAGCCGTTCATTATGAGGCAAACCACCAAGTTCATTCGCAAAAGAACGGTGCGTTAACGCAAGAACCAACAGTTCAGGATCTACATCCACCCCCCACGCATCACAAAGGGTCCGAATATCGTCATTCTCTGCGCCCCGAAACCCCTTACTCACTGCCTTCCTCCAACAAAGCTGCCAAAGCAGCGAAGCGTGGATCAATCTGGTCATGATTATGCCCCGGGGGTAAATCTTCAACCCGTTCGCCACAACCTGAGCAAAGTCCCTGGCAATCCTCTGAGCAAAGCGGTTGCAAAGTTGCGTCCGCAAGAATCACATCACGCAACAAAGGCTCCAAATCAATGGTGTCATTTCGAATCGCCCTCGGCTCATCCTGAGGTTGCCCCTCCATATCAACGTCATCCTCGACTTCAAACAAAGCCGCCTTTTCGGCCTCGAAAAAAACGTCTGACGTATCTACTTCCCATGGAATCACCACAGGATCAAGACACCTAACGCATTCCCCCTCTAACTCACCCCTTGAGCGAATCTGAACCAAAACTCCATCATCAACCGTAGTCAAAGAAAGACTGAGCGGAACATGCGTCCCTTCAGGCAACTGGGCAACCCCAGTCGACCAACCGCCAGGCACCACCCAGTCAATCTCTTCCTCTTTATAAGAACCGATCTGCCGTGGAAGCGCCGCAAGCGAAATAACCAATGAACTCACGGACGGAATTCTACATCTGGACCGTCAAATCCGGAACGCTCGGCAATCGTTCGTCTACCAGCTTCAGTGCGTCTTGTAAGGTCAGAGAGCACTTGCGCTACCTGCGAAAGTGCAGTTGCTGCGTAGTCGTCTGCGCCAAGACGCAGGTCATGTCCCTCAGTTCTGGCTCTTTGGAGAATTTCACGCGCTTGGTCTTCTGCTGTCCGCAAAACGGTTTCCTTAGAAACCATGTCCGCGGCGCGCTCTTTAGCTGCCTCCAACTGTGCTGTGACGTCTTCTTCAGTGCGGCGCCTAATCTTGCTTGCCTCTTCTTGCGCACGGGCAACACGCCTATCAGATTCCTCTGAGGCCTCACGAAGCATCGCATCTGCCTTTTCACGGGCTTCTTCAACGTACGTCTTCGCCTTCGCGCTAGCTTCAGCAACCGTGACCTCAGCGGCTGCGTCAGCGCGGTCCAGGACGGCGTCAGCGTCAGCCACCACGGCATCAGCTGCAACAAGGTCCTCAGGTAAGGCCTCCCTCGCTTGCGCTAGTAGATCTAGCACGGCAGCTTTGTTCATGATGATGTTTGGGGAAAGTGGGACGGACCGAGCCTCTTCTGCCATTGACCGCAGCTCATCAAGCGCAGCAATCAAAACTGACGGGCCATAAACCGACTCTCCAGCTTCATTGTCTTGAGTTTCATTTGGCATGACTTCGGACTCAAATCTTTCTGGCATCGGATTTTCCTCTTCTGCGTAAATACTCTGCTGATTTTTCTGGCAAATAACCACTGGGATCTACCTCAAACTGGGTAAGTTCTTTCACCACAGTTGAAGAAATATGCGCTAACTCGGATCTTGTTGGCATAAAGACAGTTTGTAAGTCACTTAGGTCCATGTTCACTGCCGCCTGTACGACCTCGGCAGCAAAATCCGCTTCTCCGCGAACCCCCTTGATCACCAGATCAGCAGAAAACTCTTCAACTAAATCGACCAGAAGACCTGTGAACTGCACAACCTCAATCCCCGGTAGCGTACTTTTTATCATGTCAACCCGTTCATCAGGCGAAAACCAAGTTTTTTTGCTCGGATTAACGCCAACAGCAACAATGACATTATCAAAACACTTGCAGGCACGTTCAATGATATCCACATGTCCTAAAGTCAGCGGATCAAAACTACCTGGAAAGATCGCGGTGGTCATATGCTGAGTTTAGATTGTGGAACCCTCTAAACCGATGAACCACAACGTCGAGTCGCCAAATGTCCGACTTTCTTCAATCGCCAACCGATCCGGCATTGGGGGCGGACCAGAGCGCCGCGACCTTTCCGCGACAATCAGGCCATCAGTAGTCAAGATTTCTTGAAGGTATTGAAGAAGTTTCTTCCAATCTCCCTCAGGCCAGTCATAAGGAGGATCTAGAAACACAAGATCAAAATGCTTGGTCGTTTTGAACTGCAAAGCGCCCATGACGCGGACGTTGGCCTTTAGGTTTGTGACCTTCAAGTTCTCCCGAATGATTGTCACTGCTTTCCTGCTTTGGTCAACCATTTCGCCAAAATGGGCACCACGCGACAAAGCCTCTATTGTCAATGCGCCAGAGCCGGCAAACAAGTCAAGAACGTACGCGCCCTCAATCATTCCCCAACTTTCCAACTTCGAAAAAAGGGCTTCCCTCATTTTCGCCCCGGTTGGCCGGGTTCCTTGCTGGGGAACCTTTAGCACCCGCCCCTTGGCAGTGCCGGCAATCACACGCGTCATTTTTCAGCTCCCTTTTCACTCAACCCTAAAGCACCTAGAAACTTCAAGGAATCTAACAAACCCGAAATAAAAACGTGCCAAGTTCTATTTGGCCGAGGCCATATCTGGCAATGCAAGTCACTCAGTTGCGTTCCAACCACACTATTTCCTGGCCAGTGCGTTCCTCAACCGCATTCTTCAATGAAGCATGCTGCAAAAGGCTGGGGTCAGATTCAAGGATTTCTGTTGCTACTTTTCTGGCGGCAGTAATTATTGCGGCGTCGCGGCGAACTGATAGGAACTGTAAAGAGCTTGCCCCGCCTGACTGGCGCCGGCCTAATACGTCCCCTTCCCGTCGAAGTTTTAGATCAACTTCAGCTAAAGCGAATCCATCAGAGAAATCTTTCATTGCCTGAAGGCGCTCCATAGTGACTGGAGAAGATTTTGATGAATGCACTAACATCGCAACGCTTGGTTTATCCGCGCGTCCAACCCGTCCCCTTAGCTGATGAAGCTGAGACAGACCAAACTGACCAGCCCCAAGAATCACCATCATTGTCGCCTCTGGCACATCTACGCCTACCTCAATGACTGTAGTTGCAAGCAAAAGTGGGGATTCCCCTGAAGCAAACTGCGCTAATGCTTTAGCGTTTTCTTCAGGTTTTAGCCCCCCATGCGCTATTACTTTTGAAACTCCCTCTAACGCAGGCTCTGCCTCCAACCGGCCTGACACAGACTCAATAGATGGCAGGTCAGAATCTGGGTCATGCTCTATTCGCGGACACACCACATATACGCGTCCGCCTGCATCAATCTCTTCACGTGCCCTTGCCCAAATCCGCTCCATCCACACCTTGTTGGACTCATCAACCAAAAATGTTTGCACTGGAGTTCTACCCGGAGGCATGTCCGTCATGGCCGTCACATCAAGATCACCAAAAACTGTCATCGCAATCGTCCTGGGGATCGGAGTGGCCGTCATGACAAGCAAGTGAGGCACATTCGCGCGTCCTTCCCGCAGGCGTTCACGCTGCGCAACCCCAAACCTATGTTGTTCATCAACAACCAAGACATCTAACTTCGGAATGTCAACGCCATCTTGAATCAGTGCATGTGTTCCTACAACCATGCATGCCTCACCTGAAGCAAGGCGCGCTAAGACTTCATTCTTGGTCCCGCCAGATATGGACGCAGTAAGTAAATGCACGGGTATCTCAGCCTGTTTGTCTCCAAGCAGATTCAGCAAAGACACCAAATGCTGATTTGCCAAGACCTCCGTTGGTGCAAGTAGTGCCGCCTGCCCCCCATTTTCGACTGCGCGAAGCATCGTCAATAACGCAAGGACAGTTTTGCCCGCGCCAACGTCAGCTTGAAGAAGCCTTTGCATCGGCTGATCAGAATCCAAATCTGAACTGATAACAGCCCAAGCATCACTTTGTCCCTTAGTCAGCGTAAAAGGCAGCGCATCCAAAACCTCATCAACCAACGTGCCCTTAGAAGAAAGCGGACGCGAATGAGCCTTACCAAGCGCCCGGGGTTGAAGCAGCGCTGCCTGCAAGACCAGCGCCTCACGCCAAGCCAACGTCCGCCGCGCATTTTTCCAATCAGTGTCATCCTTCGGCGCATGAAGTAACTGATAAGCATCACTAATAGACAAAAGTCCCTCATGGACTTGGACCTCTTTTGGCACTATTTCAGGAACAGAATCCCAAGGGACTTCTGCCAGTAAAGACTGAATAAGCGCCTTTACTTTCCATGAAGGCATTCCGGCTTTTGCAGGGTAAATGGGAATTGGTTGACCACTTTGCCTTGCCACGGCCTCTGGACTATCAGCCTCTACCTCTTCAAACTGCGGTTGAAGCAGTTGGGCCGCACCTTTATATTCAGACACTTTGCCAGCAAACAAGAATGTTTCGCCAGGTTGAAGCAGTTGGCGATGCCGATTGAGTGCGTACTCTTTCTTCGCAAAAAACGTAACTGTCAAGCGCGCCATTCCATCAGTGATAACAACCACCAAACGAACGCCATTACCGGAACGATTTCGAACCAACGAACTTGAGACTATCTGAGCTAAGACCGTTACGTCATCACCCTCACTTAAACCGCTCAGGGCCGTAAGTTTCCCCCAGTGATAGTAACGCCGCGGCGCAAATGCCAATGCATCAGCAACGGTCTCAATTCCAAGGTCGCCCAGTTTTCTAGCTGCGGCTGCGCCCACTCTATGCTTCACTGGTGTAGCTAACGGATCATGCATAGTCCGATTCTATGGGGCACCTCCGACAAGTGTGCCAAACACGACAGTTCCAAAACGGCTGTCTCGTTGCAATATCGGAGCAAAATCGGATAACCTGCTGTAGTTGTCTGATTAGCCAGTTATAGGAGGGCTCATGTCTTCAGTTTGCGATATCTGCGGGAAGACACCCCAGTTCGGCAAGCAGGTCTCACACTCGCATATTCGAACCAATCGTCGGTTCAATCCCAACATTCAACGCGTTCGCGCAGTTGTGGATGGTACGAACAAGCACATTAATGCTTGCACCAAGTGCATCAAGAGTGAGCGCGTGGTTCGCCCGGCAGGGGTCTGAACCAAACCAGATTTTTCGAAATTTTAGGGTAGAGGCTAAGGCCCCTGCCCTAAAATCGTTTAACCCAAACTTGCGCAGCCGCAGTCGTTATGACGAAGTCGGGTTAGCTGCAATGTTGTAGCAACACCAGTACGCCACACCCGATGAGCGCGCCAGCCGGGACAAAGAAGACAACATTGGGGGATA
>DAIOFF010000021.1:0-4210 GCA_036745855.1 Scrofimicrobium sp.
AATCATCCCTGATTACTCTAGAGGGCCTGGAAGGGTTCTCTGTGGAATCGAACAGCAAGACATGCCGTCTTTGCCAAAATCATTGCCAAATGACTATTTCAACATTTAGTAATGGTGCGCGACATGTGTCAGGAAATAGGTGTGAAAGAGGGGAATCGTTAGAACGCCTTCCAACTAAATCAGAGCTTCCTAATCTTTATGATTGGAAATATAAGCGTATTTTTGGCTATAGGCGGCTTACTGAAGCAAAAGCACACCGCGGTGACATTGGGATTCCTCGCGTGCTTAATATGTATGAAAACTATCCTTTCTGGTTCACACTGTTGACTGCCCTTGGATTCCGCGTCATGGTTTCTGGTCGATCATCCCATGATCTTTTTGAGCGAGGCATGGAGTCAATTCCATCAGAAAATGTCTGCTATCCGGCCAAACTTGTGCATGGGCATATCGAAAATCTCCTTGATAAAGGAATCAAGACTATCTTCTATCCGTGCGTAAATTTTGAAAAAGAAAGTAAGGGTGCCGATAATAATTTCAATTGTCCAGTTGTTGCCACATACCCGGAACTAATCAGGGGTAATGTTGCGTCTCTTCAAGATCCAGATATCAAGTTTTTAGCTCCATTTGTAAACTTGGGAAATCGGGAGTATTTAGCCAAACACTTATGTAAGACTTTCGCGGATTGGAACGTGTCGCTTAGTGAAATGGAAGAGGCCATTTCGAAGGCGTTCGAAGAAGACGAAGCCGTGAAGCGTGAGATTCGTGAAAAGGGCGAAGAGACCGTGGCGTGGCTCAGAGAGCGCGGCCTGCGGGGCATAGTACTTGCTGGGCGGCCGTATCATTTAGATCCAGAGGTCAACCATGGCATTCCTGAGCTAATCGTTGGCTTAGGGATGGGTGTCCTTACCGAAGATTCGATAGCAGATCTTGATATGGACCGGCCGCTTAGAGTCAGGGACCAATGGAGTTACCATTCCAGGCTCTATCAGGCAGCCTCAATGGTGAGGGATGAACCTGATCTTCAACTGGTACAACTGAACTCTTTTGGTTGCGGACTTGATGCGATCACTAGTGATCAAGTGCAAGAGATCCTTGAAGCCCGCGATGACGTACATACCGTTATCAAGATTGATGAGGTCTCAAACTTGGGCGCTGCAAGAATCCGCTTGCGCTCATTGCAGGCTGCAGCAGCTGAGCGCTCTGAAACGCTAGATACGTCAGAGGCACCGAAAGCGACGCACGTGGCTGAGCGCGCCGTCTTCACGAAACAGATGCGTGAAGATGGTTATGAGATTTTGGCTCCTCAAATGTCACCCATTCACTTCCGCCTTTTGGTTCCAGTTTTGCAGGCAGCTGGATACAATGTTCGACTTCTTGAAAGAACAAATCGTGACACTAATGAGACAGGTCTAAAATACGTAAACAATGATGCTTGTTATCCAGCGATAGTGGTAATTGGGCAACTTATTGACGAAATAAAACAAGGACGCACAAACCCAGATAAATGCGCGGTAGCTATTACTCAAACTGGTGGAATGTGTAGGGCAACCAACTATGCTGCTCTACTTCGTAAAGGATTGGCCGATGCAGGTTATCCGCAAATTCCGGTGATCGCGGTGTCAGCGCAAGGCCTAGAAGACAATGACGGATTTGAAATCTCAATGAAGCTTGTTCACAACATTATTCTTGCAGGAGTCCTTGGTGACATGCTGCAATCAATGTTGCTAAGAGTACGCCCGTATGAAGCGCACCCAGGTCAAGCCACAGAACTTTACAACCGGTGGAATAAAATCTGTCAAGAATGGGCTAGTGGGCCTTATAAACGAAAACGATACAGTGAGACTTTGGGGAAAAAGGTATCCTTCAAACGCCTCGTCAACCTCAGCGTAAAAGAGTTTACTGAGTTGAAACTAAAGGATATTCCGCGGAAACCACGGGTTGGTTTAGTCGGGGAAATCCTTGTGAAGTTTCATCCAGATGCAAACAATCATGCTGTCGAAATGATCGAACGCGAGGGATGTGAAGCAGAACTTCCTGGCTTGCTTCAGTTCTTCCATAACTCACTTGCAAGTGCGAAATGGAACGCCGACAACCTGGGGATCACTGGCCCGGTTCGATGGATAAAGCCAGCCGTGCTTCGATTGCTAGAGCGCTTCGAAACACCCGTCAGAAAAGCTTTCGAAAAATCAGGAAGATTTGAACCGCATAGACGCATTAATGAAATGGCAAAACGCTCAACAGACATAGCACAAATGGGAAACCAAGCAGGCGAAGGCTGGTACTTGACAGCCGAAATGGTTGACATGATTGAGCACGGCTGTCCGAACATTATCTGCGTGCAACCATTCGCGTGTCTTCCAAACCACATTGTAGGTAAAGGAATGCTCAGGCCACTTCGTGACCGCTACCCAGAGGCGAACATTGTGTCGGTCGATTACGACCCGGGTGCGTCTGAAGTGAATCAGATCAACCGGATCAAACTCATGGTTTCAACTGCGGTGCTTGGCCATGAAATGCCAGAAGGCGGGGAAGACTCGATTGCGCTAGCCCCATCTTGCGACGGGTGTGCTCTAACGCAACTGGTTGATGCCCCACCGCGTGAAGGGCGCGTTTCACTGCCTGTCCTGACCCGGTAGCACTTCATCGCAGTGTTCAGATTCTATGCAAATGAGTCAGGCTTGTGGGGTGCAACCCACTGGGTGTCCAGCTGGGCACGCCGGAAACTCAGATAGTCTGTGCCACCGACCCCAAGATGGCTCATGAAGGCCGGTTCGTAATCGTCAAATATCACCTGTCGGAGGCGCTCGGTAAGCTGAGACCATGGAAACCGTGATTGCAATCGACAGCATGCGGCCGAAGACGTTGGAGTTTTTTGCAGGCATAGGGCTAGCCCGTATGGGGCTCGAATCGGCTGGATTTAGAGTCACATGGGCCAATGACAATGAACCAAAAAAGAAGGCTATGTATGACTGTCAGTTTGGTCGATCGACTAAGGAATCCTTTGTCCTAGGCGACATTGCAAAGATTCGCGTAGAAGACGTGCCAGGCGACGCCAAACTAGGATGGGCCTCTTTTCCTTGCACTGATTTGTCATTAGCTGGTCAAAGAGCTGGACTTTCAGGACATCAGTCGGGAACGTTTTGGCATTTCGTGCGCCTAATGGATGAACTAGGAGATCGTCGGCCCGAAGTGGTCGTACTTGAGAACGTAGTAGGGTTCGCATCGTCTCATGGCGGCGACGATCTGACTACAGCAGTTCGAGCTTTCAACTCGCTTGGCTACTCCATTGACGTATTGACTATTGATGCCCGCCGTTTTTTGCCGCAATCGCGTCCAAGGCTGTTTCTTGTGGGCATCCAGGATCCTCCTGATGATGTCCCTGAACCGAACTCAGAGCTCCGCCCGGATTGGCTTCAGTGGGTCTTTGGCGATAAGAGCCTTCGCACACATCGTGCTTTGTTGCCTGCTCCGCCTCCCCCATTAACAGAAGGATTTAGTGACATTGTTGAAACGATGTCGACCGAAGACGAACGTTGGTGGGATGAATCGCGGTGTGAGACATTTGTTGCCTCACTATCGCCAACGCAGTTGGAAAGGGTCGCTGCTCTATGGCACTCTCCGGACATCAAGTACCGTACGGCATACAGGAGAACACGAAATGGCACTCCGGTATGGGAAGTGAGGCCGGATGATATTGCTGGATGTTTGCGTACAGCGCGGGGAGGATCATCTAAACAGGCTGTCGTTAGGTTAGGTGATAATTGTCTGCAAGCCCGCTGGATGACTCCGTTAGAATATGCGCGTCTCATGGGCGCAGAAGACTATGACATGTCAGCTGTTCGCGATAGTCAAGCTTTGTTTGGCTTCGGTGATGCAGTTGCAGTTCCGGCGGTGGCATGGTTAGCAGAAAACTATCTTATGCCTGTTATCAGCGGAAAAATCGCCCGTAACTATTCTTTTGAGCGCAAAGTTTCGAATGGGTAGCAGGGGTATCGCCAGTTACAACGAACCAAACAAAAAACCTCCGGCAAAGAAGACTATGCCGACTCGGTTCGTACGGGGATTCCGTGAGCTCCTATCTAATGCGCTAGAGACGATTGACCCTGTTAGCGGGAAGAAACTTGGCAAGTGTATGGGCGTTTACGCCTTTTTCGATTTGGCACGAGTGGCGAGCGTGGCGCATGAGCGTGGAGAAGTGTCTGATGGTCTT
>DAIOFF010000021.1:4310-20770 GCA_036745855.1 Scrofimicrobium sp.
TTTGGCACGAGTGGCGAGCGTGGCGCATGAGCGTGGAGAAGTGTCTGATGGTCTTCGACGCGTAATCGTGATTCAAGCCATTCGTCTGGCTGATCTTGCTGCTGCTCGATTGGCATACGCTGAAGGCCGACCACGACCACCTGCGCAAACATTTGATGTTTCAAGTTTGGTAGGGAACATCATGGCAGAATTTCCTGAGGCCGAAGACGACAGAAAATGATGCTGGCGCAGTTCGGGTAGGAGTCTTTTGAGTCAGGCCGCATTAAGTGCCGGAGTGCTTTTCACTCCGACGGCGTAGGAGTGTGGCCACAGCTGTCAGCCGCCCTGGTCCGAAACATCAGGTCCGCACTAATGGCTGAAAAATACGTTAGAAACAGCCATTAGTGCGGACCTGAGCTAAAGTGCACCGTTTGGGCACAACAAGTGGCATCCGCTCTGCCCGGCAGTCTGGTGGCGAAGCGCCGTGATTTGATCTCAAATATTGCTAGAACTGAGAGTTTAGCTCTGCAAGTGCCTCACCAAGCGTGGGACCGTATTGGTCACCCACATGCCAGGCGGACCAACCATCTTGGTTCTTAATGCCCTCGGCAAGCAGTGCCTTGGTTGGGTCAGTGAACGATCCCGCTGCGACAGTAATGACGCCCGCCAAAGAAAGCTCAGCCGTAATCGGCACACCCTGAACACAAACTAGCGGAACTGGGCGACCAACGGCCTGCCCAAGTGCCTCAAGAGCTTGGGGTGAACGAGGCCACGGGCCTGTCGGGCGTCTTCTAGGCATGCCAGCATTTCGGTGTCGGTCACGCCGGGAGGGGAACGGGGCTCCACTTGTGCGCGGTTTCAAAGTTGGCATGGGGCCTGTTGCTGCCGTTGGCTCCCGCTTTGCCAATACGTCACCAGGGGGAAGAGACTTTTCTTCGGGTTTCTCTTCAACCTCCGGCTCAGGTTTTTCAACTTTAGGTTGAGACTTCGACAAGTGAGCTGATTTGGCCGAGATAGGCGTACGAACCCGTTCTTCAATCAGATTAGTTGTTGTACTGTCGCCCAGCAAAAGGTTAGCGCGGTGACCATACATGCGTGGCCCAACGACTGTCACCTCAAGGAACGCGCGCCCGTTGTGCATCTGACGAAGCGACATTTCGTGGACTTCAATGCCAGAACTGGACAAAACATCAAGGGCAGGCCGGACCTCGTCAGAAATAGAAGCCGCAACAAGAATGAGGCGGGGGCCATTAGGCGGAGAAGGCGGCATTGATTCGCGGAACTGAAGCCAACTGCGTTGGAATCCCTCGACTCCACCAGGATATTCGGATGCCAAATCCATCCAAGACATGGCCGCCGTATCTGCAAGGCGTGAAAGCGAATCAATAAGCGTATCTGATGTGAGGCCGGGTAACACTTCAACTGCTACCACCTGACCAGAAGCGTCCAAAGCCGTGAGTCGCGGATCCGCATTTGGGTCCGTCGGTGACTGAATATCACGCCACGTAATTGGAAACAAAGGGCGGGACACAATCTCAAGAACCTGAGCTCTGACTGCGTCTATTACCTGTGGGGTAAAACCTTCCTCGACTTCCTTTCCAAATTGTGCAGGGACAAGGCGTCCTTCTTCCAATTCGAATAAAGCCATGGCTCGCCCCTCAATGCTCAGATAAAACTATTGTCACACAGGGGGCAGTGCGTTTCATCTGGAGACACTCCACTAGTTTACAAGTGGGCAACCTGAACAACTTATTTTTGCAACCTCAGAGGTGCCTCCATGACACATTCCAAGCCCTGATGAGCACAAACTTCCAGCTTCCGTGAGCAGGCCGCGCCGCTTCAAATCATCAACAATAATTGCGGCCAATCCAGCAGATACTCCGGACTTTGCGATGGCCGCATTTACCGTGGAACCTTTCCGCAGGCTCTCCATGAACAAGGTAGTTTTCAAATGAACAAGCTTCCAATCTGGAAAACTGCAACGGCCAAAACCCACGCAAGAACCAGTTGCACAACCAATGCAATCATGGTGGTTCGGCCACCTATTTGCCTGGCTTGCTCCGCTAGGGTTGCCATGCAAGGCGTATAGGTTAGGACAAAAATCAAGAAAGCAAATGCCGCAACTGGGGCAGCGTCACCCGCCGATTTTTCGAAAGATCCTTCAACTAACTCGGGAAGTCCTCCAAGATCTGAGCCACCATCTTCAGCGTCACCCGCTTGCTCCTCGTCAAGATTATAAGAAACAACAATAGAAGAGATAACAGTTTCTTTTGCAACAAAACCAGTCATAAGTGCACCAGTCATATGCCATTCTCCAAAACCAGTGGGGGCAAAGACGGGCTCTAAAACTTGCGCAGTCTTTCCATAAAGAGAATCTTCCATTGGTAAATCAGCATCTGCGAAAGAATGCCCTGCAGTCATGGGAATAGCGCCCATTAGCCAAATAACTATCGTCATGCTGACAATGATTTTCCCTGCGCCGCGTAAAAATGCCCATGAGCGTGCCCACGTGGTCTTTAGTGTTACCAGAACCCTTGGCGTCTGGTATGCAGGAAGGACAAGCATGAGCGGCGCGGCAGCATCCTTCTTTGTGAAAAATGGCTTCAGAGCAAGAGCGCCCAAAACTATCATCAAAATCGACAGCATATACAGGCCAAGTACAACGGTTCCCGTATTGTTTGGGAAAAAGATGCGCGCAATCATCATGTAGATAGTGAGGCGTGCGGCGCACGAGGTGTACGGCACGATCAACGTTGTGACCAGGCGCTGCTGAGAGTTCGGAAGTGTCCTTGTTGCTGCAAGGGATGGCAAATTGCAGCCAAATCCCATGATGAGTGGCAAAATGACGCGGCCATCAAGGCCAAGGCCGCGCATAAGACGGTCGCCAAGGAATGCGGCGCGCGCCATATAGCCGGAATCTTCTAGAAGGCTAATCAGCAAAAAGATGACAAACATGAGCGGAAGGAAACTGGCCACGACGCCAAGGCCTGTGCAGATTCCGCCAACTAATAAACCCTGAACCCAAGTGTCTTGCAGGTTTACACCGTGAAGTATTGCGTTTACGCCATTTGCAAGAGAAAAGGCTCCTGGATCAGTATTCGTGAACAGTCCATCAAATAGGTCTTGAATAGGGCCAACCCAGTTTCCTGCAGCCATAAAGAGCATCCACATGACTGCAAAAAATACGGGTATTCCTATGAATGGGTTTAAAAGAAATCGGTCAATGCGGTCGCTTAAAGATAACCGAGAGGTATCAGCCTTAGTTTCACCCATCTTTTGCTCGATCCAACCAAAGATCTGAGCAGCGCGGTCAGTGTCGGAGATTGCACTTACGGCCGCAGTTGAATCGGGGGCGGGTTGTTCACATTCAGTGTCACAATTGCATTCGTCAGTTCCGCAGTGGCGTTCCGCTTTGGCAGCCTCTGCTGCCAAGTGGTTGAAACCTGGCGCTGCTGGGTCGGGCTCCATATCAGGGATACGGGGACGTGAGAGAAGAGCGGCTTTGGTGAAGTCTTCCAGCGTTTTTATGTTTTTATGAGTGCGTGGGTCAAACGCCATCACTGGAATTCCAAGAGAAGCTTGTAGTGCTGAGATGTCTACAGGGCATCCTTCGGCTTCTGCAACGTCTTGAAGGGTCACAACGATCGCCATGGGGCGGCCAGTTTTTGCTACTTGCGCCACAAGGTAAAGCGAACGCGATAGTGCAGCTGCGTCAATAACGCAGAGCACCAAGTCAACGGATTTGCCATCTGCTATGTCAGTGAACGATCCGGGTACCCCACCTATGGTATCCACAACCAACTGCTCATCAGGTGATTGTGCGACTAGTGAGTAGGTTCCGGGCATATCTAAGACCCGTGCTTGCACATTCTTCCAGGTGCCAACCATTACTTCTACTGTGGTGCCAGGTGCATTGACGACTGCCTGTCTTGCGCCCGTAATGGCATTGAATAGGGTTGATTTGCCAACATTGGGATTCCCAACTAGCAGGATCGTTGGTAACTGTTTGGTGGTTGAAGTTTGTGATTCAGGTGTTTTTACCGATGCTGGGGCGGGGTTGCAGTGTGGGCATGTCATCAGAGGGCCTCAACAATCATTCGACGGGCGCTACCGTGATCTACAGCAATCCGAGTGCCACCCACATTTATCACAACTCCAGAGACCGAAGACCTGTTCACCTTCGTGAACTCAGCACCTGGACGAATTCCTAGTTCTTGTAAGCGCAACGAGAATTTCTCGTCAGCCGCAGGGTCCACTATGCGCACCTTTGTGTGTAGAGGACAGTCTTTTAGGTTCATGCAACTAATGTAAGCCTTACCTAACCTAAATAATTAGGACCTTAGGCCCATATCGTGGGGTGTGTGATCTACTTCCAGTTAGCAGGCATATCACTGTAGGCCTGCACCTTGAGTTAGTTGGACGTCAAGTCATCCGATAAAGACTGGATGTCTTTCTTCACATCTTCAGGAACACGCTTCTCAAACTCGTGCCAAGGGGCCAAGCCAACCCCTCCATTTTTCAAGTCTCCAATATGCTCTTCAATATCGAACTTCTGCTCTTTAGAGAGTTTGATGATGTCAAAAATCGAGTTCTCGGCATTAACAAGAACGGAAGTCAGGATGATGGGTGCATAGTCGGGGAAAGCCGCAGCGCCATCGACATCATGCCAGATAGCCATCGCGTTTTCTTTTGCCTTTATTACTTCAAGAACTTCAGTGCCCACTTGAGAGGAAATCGGCATGACTACATCCGCGCCACTATCCAAAAGTGACTTAGTAGCTTTCTTTACCGCTTCCTTATCCTTAGGGTCATCCACGACTTCGCCTTCTCTTTTGTGAGTTGACCAGCCAATTAACTCAATAGCTGTACCATTCCTGTTGTTGTAGGCAGAAATGCCCTCAGCAAAACCATCAGCAATAAAAGAAGCCGAAGCGTTATCTGAGCCCAGGAACGTCCCAACTTTCCCGGTAGTAGTCATCGCGGCTGCCGCATAGCCAGCCAAAAATGATGCTTGAGCGGGCTCAAAAGATAGAGGCTTAATGTCCTCGCTTAGTTTAGGTTCTGGGTCATTTACCACCAAGAACTGAACTTCTTTTTGTAGGGAGAAGTACCCCTCGATTTCCCACGCCGCTTCGTGGCCAATACCAACAACAAATGTACATCCTTGTTCAATCAGCTTATCCAGCACGTCAGAGTCGTCGTCAGTTGAAGGGGCAGGCGTTGGGATAGTCGGCACCTGTAACTCTTTACTGGCGCGATTCATGGCATCAGATGCCATTTTGTTTAGACCTGGGTTTTCTGACTTCCCTTTGCTTGGCAGCAGACAGGTCTTCAAATCACTTACCTGAACAGGGGGGCCCATCTCACCTAAATAGGATTCAGTGCCGGACTGGTCATCATCAGACTGAGGGGCACTTGAAGTAAACGAACAAGCCCCTAAACTCAAAGATAAAGCAATACAAAAACTCAAACTTATTGTGCGTTTCAACGGAATCCTATCTGAGAGAACTAAAGTGTTTGGCTCTGGTGCAACGTCTTGTTAGTGACCTGTCAGATTGCGCTGCGGGTTTTCGCTGAAGAGAGTCGCTGTTTGCGAAGTGGGGCAACAAAATCGCGGTCAATAGGAAGTGGGTCAACTTTATGGCCTATTGCGCGTTCCAGTAACAAGTCAGCTAGCTCTGGATTACGCGCCAGAACAGGGCCATGCATATAAGTCGCGATGATGCTTCCTTGGACTACCCCTTCAGTTCCCCCCACGCCGTTGCCGCAGCCGACAACAACATTCCCAAGGGGTGAGGCCTCCGATCCAAGAGTCGTCGCCCCACCGTGGTTTTCAAACCCAGTTAGTGGCTCAGAAATACCATCAAGAACTGGGTCCGCAACCAGTTCGCCTATTGCCCGAAAACCCATAGGTGTCGTTTCCACATCAAGTAATCCAAGCCCATCAACCTTGTGGTTGTCGGCATCCATGTACCATCTTCCAAGGACTTGCAAAGACGCACATATGGCCAGAATCGGTTTTTCTTTGGAAGCTGCAGTAATGAGACCTTTGTGTTTTTCGAGGTGCTTTACAGCCAGTGACTGCGCAGTATCTTCGCCGCCCCCAAGAGTATAAATATCCAATTCGCTTGGAACCACGTCGAACAATGGGACAGACACAATTTCGGCATCAATGCCGCGCATGCGGGCACGTGCCGCCAAAATCAGGGCGTTCCCGCCATCGCCATAAGTCCCCAAAACTTCCGGTGCCAAAAGCCCAATGCGCAAAACAGAATCAGACATTTTGTACCTCTTTATAACCTTCTGCCTGCAATTGGGAAAGCAAATCACGAAAGCTTGTGTAGTTTACCAGGACTTCTACGGGGCCTGGACCGTAAGACTTAATCGCTTCAAGAGGCGTGTCAAACAGTGGCCCATCTATGCCTGCATATCTTAAACGAACAGCCAGATCACTGCCTCGTTCCCCAGAAGCAGCAGCGCAGGTCCGCCCCCAACCTTCAAAATCAACATCCCACAGCCAAGACAAATCTTGCCCATCTGCTACCTGTCCATTGACGCCAATCACTATTTGGTCGACTTTCTTGTCTGTCATTCGAAGCGACTCTTGCCAACCTGCCGGGTTCTTCGCCAAAAGCAGTCTTGCTTTGCGGCCATCCACGTCGAATCGTTTGTATCGGCCAGCCACTTCGCTGACAGATTCGACTGCTTTCACTGCCGCTTGTGGATCCTGGCCTAGCGCAACCGCACAGGCCACGGCTTGCGCCGCGTTGTACAGATTTACCTCACCTGGCAGTTGCAGTTTAAGAGGATAACGCCCATCTGGTCCGCAAAGTTCAGAGCCTTCAATATGCCATTTTGGTGTAGGCCTTCGATAATGGACATGGTCTGTGCCAGTTCCTTCCTCAATCGTCCAGTCCTCACCATCGCGAATAATCCTGCCGCCGCCTCTTGGAAATGACGCAGAATCGGCCCCCCAGCCTGATCCGGCGGCCACCCACACCACGTTCTTGGCGTCCCACGCTGCAGAAACAACCAGTGGATCATCACAGTTCGCAATGACTTTTGCTTGTGGATTCTGATCAACAGCTTGTCGCAAACGTTTCTCAACCGATCCGATCTCACCTACACGGTCAAGCTGGTCCCTCGACAAATTGAGTAAAACTAAAGCCCGCGGACGGGCTTCAGCAGCAACAGATGGCAGATGCATTTCGTCGACCTCAAGCACAGCCCTACCATTCGAATTCGTTTGGTTCATAAGTGCGGTGACGATTCCGGGGGGCATATTGTCCCCCCGTGAGTTTGAGGCAACTGAGTCTCCGCCAAGGGCGGCTCGGATCATTTTTGTGGTGGTTGACTTGCCATTTGTGCCAGTAACTAGAACGACTTCCCGCCCCGTGCAAAGTTCACCAAGCAAACCGGGGTGTGTGGAAAGTGCAACCTTCCCACCGATCATTCCCCCACCCCCGCGTCCGAAGAAACGTGAAGCCTGACTTGCCATTCGCCCACTTGCCACCGCAAGCCGCGCTCGAAGACTTGGAGTCCTTCTGTCATTCATGCGGACAAATTTACCTTGTTTCAGGTTCCAGAAGTTTTCGCGGAAGGTTTTGTGTCCTCTGAGTAGTGCGAAGCCAAAAGAGATAAGACAGAGGTTGGAAGTCTGTTCCAATCTATACCGTGGCGAACAAGCATTCGTTTTGTCGGTGCAGACACGGCACCTGCAGCATCCGCCGTAAAAACGCGGGTTGGATGCCCTGTTGACATGGCAGCACGCAACTGATTTACCTGCCTTTGAAGGCGGCGAACCTCATCGGAAAGTTCCATAATGCGGTGAATGCCAGCAAGATTTATCCCCTCATCATGTGACAAACGTTGGATTTCGCGAAGCCGCGCAATATCAGAGTGAGAATAGCGTCGGCCTCCACCCTTAGTGCGTTTTGGCTCGACCAATCCCAGGCGGTCATATTGACGCAGTGTCTGGGGATGCATGTCTGCAAGTTCTGCAGCCACGGAAATAACAAACCTGGGTTGGTCAGCCATGTTACGCACCTATCTTCGCGCGGGGGTTCCAGTTTGCCTGTTCACTCTTAATCTGTTCGGCAAGTTTCTTGATGCCATCGGTCACATCTCCAGTAGAAATCTGTAGTTCCACTAAAACATCGCCAGTTTTACCGCTCTTCTTCAGGCCTTTTCCGCGAAGCCGCAGTATTTTTCCTGACGAGGCGCTTTCAGGAACCTTTACTTTCACCACTGTTCCATCTGGAAGTGGGACTCCTACCTGAGCGCCAAGGACGGCTTCGGGGTAAGAAATCGGAAGTTTGATCCGAATGTTGATGCCTTCAGGTAAGTAAACCTTGCTTGGTTTGACATCAATCCTGACAATCAAGTCCCCAGCAGGCCCTCCGTTAGTGCCTGGGTTACCTTTCCCGCGTAACTTGATTTTTTGTCCGTCACGGACTCCGGCAGGAACCTTCACCGTGACGGGTTTACCTGATATTGTCACCCGCAGACTAGTTCCAACGTAAGCGTCCTCAAATGAGATTTTGGTGTTGGCTTGAAGGTCATCGCCTTTTTGTGGGCTGGGTGTATACCCAGAGTTCCCGCCAAATCCGCGGAAACCTCCTCCTCCGCCACCACCAAAGGAACTACGTGCCCCGCCACCTCCGAAAAGTCCTGAGAACAAGTCGTCAAATCCGCCGCCCGATGACTGGTAGTACTGGCCGCCATTTGGCGTGCCTCCACCGAACATGCTTCCAAACATGTCCTCAAAACCGCCGCTTCCGCTGCCGCCAGTACCAGGAGCGAAGCGCGCGCCACCTGCCGCCATCTGTCGAATCGCGTCATACCGTTCACGCTGCTCAGGATCCGACAAGACAGAAAACGCTTCAGAAATCTGTTTGAACTTCTCCTCAGCTTTTTCGTCCCCTGGGTTTTGGTCAGGGTGCCACTTGCGGGCAAGTTTCCTATACGCCTTCTTTATTTCCTTATCGTCGGCGTCTTTACTTACCCCTAAGGCCTTGTAGAAGTCCTGGTTGAACCATTCTTGCTCGCCCATGACTCTCCTTTCCCGTCCGGGGCTACTCTGGATTTGAAACCATTACCTTGGTTGGGCGGATAACTTTGTCGCCAGTCCTGTAGCCGGGCTGAAGAACCTGTTTCACTGTTGGTAGGTCAACGTCAGGGCTTGAATCAGCCATCAGCGCCTCGTGAATCTCTGGATCAAATACGTCGCCAACCGCGCCGTATCGTTCCATACCAAACGAAGTTGCAAGCGTGTTTTCAAGTTTCTCAGCAACTGCTTGGAACGGACCTTCAAGTTCGCCGGCCAAGCGCGCCCCTTCGATGTCGTCAAGAACTGACAACATTGCACTCAAGACATCAACGCGTCCAGTTTGGCGCTGAACTGGAGCTTCAGCCTTACTGCGTCGCACGTAGCCGTTGTAATCCTGCTGCAGGTTGTAGTAATCAGCGCGGGCGCGCGCCAAGTCCTCCTGTGCGGAGGCCAACTCATTTTGGGCCTCCGCCAGGTGGTCATCTGACTTCGCTAACTCATCCGCTACGGGATTACCTTCAGCGAAGTCGGCTTCGAAGGCGTCCATATTGGGATCCTCTGGGATCCCTTGGTCGTCTGCGGTTTCACTCACTTGTCGTCCTCATCATCAACGATTTCTGCGTCAACAACGTCTTCTTCGGAGTTCGCGTCTGACTGGCTGGGAACTTCCGGTTCAGTCGCCGCTTGTTCAGCTGCGTAAACCTCTTCGCCAATCTTCATGCCAACCGTGTTCAAGTTATCAAGCTGTTTCTTGACCTCGTCAGTATTGTCGCCTTCCAATGCCTTCTTGGTAGCGTCAATGGCCTCTTGAACTTCAGTCTTTACGCCCTCAGACAGTTTTTCGTCATTGTCCTTTAAGAGTTTTTCGAGGGAGTACACGGTTTGTTCGGCAACATTGCGTGTCTCTTGGTCCTCACGACGTTTCTTGTCTTCCTCAGCGTGAGCTTCGGCTTCCTTCACCATGCGGTCGATCTCATCTTTTGGAAGCGCGGAGCCGCCAGTGATAGTCATTGACTGTTCTTTACCGGTACCGCGATCCTTCGCAGAAACGTGGACGATGCCGTTTGCGTCAATGTCGAAACTAACTTCGATTTGAGGCATCCCGCGTGGAGCAGGTGCGATACCTGTGAGTTCGAAGGTGCCAAGTGGTTTGTTGTCACGTGTGAACTCGCGTTCGCCTTGGAACACTTGGATGAGCACGGAAGACTGGCCATCTTCGGCGGTCGAGAAAACCTCGGTTGCGCGGGTCGGAATGGCCTTGTTGCGTTCGATCAGTTTTGTCATCACGCCGCCCTTTGTTTCAATACCAAGGGAAAGTGGCGTGACATCAATCAATAGGACGTCGGTGCGGTCACCCTGCAAAACACCAGCCTGGAGGGCTGCTCCAATGGCAACAACTTCATCAGGGTTGACAGTCTTTGTGGGCTCTTTTCCACCGGTTAGGTCCTTTACGACCTCAGTAACTGCAGGCATGCGGGTTGAGCCACCAACCAGAACGATGTGGTCAATATCGGATACCGATATTCCGGCCTCGCGAATCACGTCATGGAATGGCTGCTTCGTGCGGTCAAGAAGATCTTTAGTCATATCTTCAAACTTTGCGCGGGTCAGCTTCTCATCCAGGTGGATTGGGCCCGATTCGCTCATTGATACGTATTGAAGCGAAATGGTTGTTTGCGTTGCTGTTGAGAGTTCACGTTTTGCTTGCTCTGCGGACTCACGCAAACGCTGAATTGCTACGGGGTCTTTTGACAAGTCGACGCCAGTTTGTGTTTTTACTTGGCCAACCAGCCAATCAACGATGCGTTGATCCCAGTCGTCGCCGCCCAAACGGTTGTCACCGGCTGTGGCACGAACTTGGATGGTTGAGAAGCCATCTTCGTCTTTTCCAACTTCCAGTAAAGATACGTCAAATGTTCCGCCACCAAGGTCGAAGACAAGAATGAGCTCATCTTCTTTACCTTTATCTAGGCCGTAGGCAAGCGCGGCTGCTGTTGGTTCGTTGATGATACGCAAAACATTGAGACCTGCGATTTGGCCGGCGTCTTTTGTTGCTTGGCGTTCGGCATCATTGAAGTATGCCGGTACGGTGATTACGGCGTCGGTAACAGTGTCGCCAAGGTATTGTTCAGCGTCGTGCTTCAGCTTTGAAAGAATGCGGGCCGAGATTTCTTGTGCAGTGTATGCCTTGTCGTCAATTTTGGTCTTCCAGTCGGTTCCCATGTGGCGTTTGACGGAGGATATTGTCCGATCGACGTTTGTCACTGCCTGGCGCTTCGCAATTTCGCCAACCAGGACTTCGCCACCTTTAGAGAATGCAACGACTGAGGGTGTTGTGCGAACGCCTTCCGCGTTTACGATAATTGTCGGTTCGCCACCTTCTAGCACCGCAATTGCGGAGTTAGTGGTTCCTAGGTCGATACCTACTGCTTTAGCCATGAGTTGACTACTCCTAAACCTTGATTGCAAAATCTTGAGCCTTACGGACTCAAGTTTAGAGGCCTCGTGAGAATAGTGCAACACTCAAACAGTAAAGTTGAGTCACATTCACTCAACTTCTAGTTGTAGAGGCGGCGGGACTATTGTCCCGCTATTTAGAAGGCTTGGGAAATAAGTCATGAGGGTGTTTGTTGGCATGTTTGGAACGTTTAGTGGGTTTGTGTTTGCGAAAAAGGAAAACCTAGCTTGACCTTGCGCACTTCAACTTATGTTCTCGGTGTGAATCTTGTTGCGGACAAAGTGGTAGCGGTCACAGCATTTGGGGGAGTAAACTTCATCGTTGCCAGCGAACACCGTTTGCAAACGGCATTTTCCTACCCTGTAGGATATTTGTCAGGCAGCAGGGAAGAGGCAATATACATGAGTCGAAAGAGTCGTGCACGAGAGAACGCGCAGAACTTTGACGCATTTTTCGGAGGCATGTCCACCGTTCGTTTTGTGGGACCGAAACCGACTGCACCAGCATTTCAAACACCAACTCCTCCTGTTGGTACCGGTATGAACATGCCGCCTACTGAAGTGTTTCCTCCACAGCCGGTGCCGAATATTCCTGCCATCCCCGTCGCAGGCCCGCCCCCTGGCGTGCAAGTACCACCTCAGGTCCCACAGATTCCTTTCCCTGCGCCAGTCGAACCTTTGGTTCCGGTTGAGCCTGAACCTGACCCCGACTTAGAACAGTGGGTCTATGTTGAGGTTCAAAATGAAGTTCCAGTCGAACCTGCTGTGCAGGGTGAAGCCCAAGACGTATTCGTGCGGGATGCGGAACCTGTTTTTGGCGATGAAGTTGGCCCAGAAGGAGGTGGCCCAGAAGAAAGTGGTCTAGAAGGAGATGCCCCAGCGGGAGTTGACTCAGCGGAAGTCGATTTGGTGACAGCCGCGGATGTTTACTCACCCGAAGAGGTAGTCGAAGAGCCGGTAGATGATCTTGCAGAAGACGTTGTGCTGGTCCAAAGTTCAGACGTGGATGGTGAGCCTCATCACGTTGAAGAGGTTATGGAAGAACCGGTTCAAGAAGGGCAAGCTGAAGTAGGAACCGAGCTCAGCGATGAGCAACTTGAGGACGCTGACCAGGACAGCAAAATCGAAGAACCTGCAGAAGGGGAGCCGGAACTTGGCCAAGATGAGAGCTTGGAAAATGGTCCGACTGAAGCTGAACCAAATGCCGAATCCGAAGAAAATCCGCCAGAGGAGTTAGTGCCCGCCGCACCTGAAGAGGGCGGTGCGGACGTGAACGCTGATTTTGGTGAGGACGCTTATGTAGAAGTCGAAACTCAGCCTGTTCTACCAGTCGGCCAAGTGGACGATAGCTCTGGGTCTGAAGAAGATGGAGAAATATCCGAAGAAATGGAGAAATCTCCTGAAGGTGATGAGGTTCCAAGCGATCCTGAGCAAAATGAGGGTTCAGAAGAGGGACCGGTCCAAGATGAGCCTATTGCAAGTGAGGCCGCGCCTTCGCAGCCAGAATCTGAGTCCGAGTCTTCTGAAGATGCGCCTGAGCAGGTTCCAGAAGAGTCTGAACCAGATCCTAGAGATCAATCCGCAGACGATGAAGGCCAGGAAAAGGATATTGCTCCAGCTGATGCAGAGAGTGAACCCGCTGCGGAGGCAGTTCCAGTTCCGAGCTCTCCGCTGCCCGTAATCGCCGATGAACTTGAAGTAGAAGGTAGTGAGCCTTCTGCGGATTCGCCAGTTGGTTGCGCGATTATTTTGGACGACGGAACCCGGGTTGAAGTAATTGAGATCATTACTGTTGGGCGAAATCCTTCTGCTGAAGCCGGAAAAGTGATGATTCTTAATGACAAAACAAAAACGATGTCTAAAAACCACGCACGCCTCGTACCAACGCCTGCGGGAATCCGTATTGTTGATCTGAAATCGACAAATGGCACACACATTTCGGGTCGTGGCGGTAAATTTAGAGCCATCCCGCCAGGTAAGCCGATACTTGCCGAAACAGGATCTACGGTTCGTGTTGGTGGGCGATTTTTTACTGTTACTTACTAGCCCTCACTTTGGGAAGGAATCAAGATGACCGTAGAAGTAGTTGAACGCTGCACGGATGATGTTGTTCACGCTATTAATGAGCTTATTCCCCAACTTTCACGGACTGCTTCAGAAATGTCTAAGCAAGAAGTCCTCTCTATGCTTGACCAGCCGGGAGTGATTTTGTTCTTCTTTAGGGCGCAGGAAGGCGGCCCCGTACTGGGAATGCTGACACTTGCAACTTTCCAGATTCCAACTGGACGTAGAGCGTGGATTGAAGACGTGGTGGTTGCTGAGGATGCGCGGGGGCACGGCGCTGGAAAAGCTCTTGTAGATGCAGCAGTCGCGAAAGCTTTTGAAATGGGATGTAAAACAGTTGACCTTACTTCACGCCCAACCCGTGAGGCAGCGAACCGGCTATATAAGCGTTGTGGTTTTGAGCTGCGGGACACCAATGTCTATAGATTTGCGGCGAAGTAACCCATGTCTGATTTAAACGAGGTAAGGAAGAACGCTTCAGAATATGCGAAGCGTTATGCTGATTTTTTGGCGGCCTCGCCAACATCATTTCATGCAGCAGCTGAGGTTGCTGAGCGACTAACCAACGCGCAATTTATTCAAGTTGCCCCCACGGATGTTTGGCCGGATACCCCAGGCCGCTATTTCTTGTGGGATGAGGGTGCGGTTCTTGCATGGGTGATACCTGAGAATGCGGTGTCTTCATTTGCAGTCTTCGGCGCTCATACTGATTCACCCGGGTTAAAGCTGAAACCGACCCCTCAATCAACTTCCCCTGATGGGTGGGGGCAGTTGTGCGTTGAGGTTTATGGCGGCGCGCTATACAACTCTTGGTTGGACCGTGAACTTGAAATTGCGGGCGTCATTTACGATAAGCAAGGCGATGCTCACCTGGTCCGTACGGGCCCAGTTGCGCGGGTTCCGCAACTTGCGATTCATTTGGATCGCGGCGTAAATAATGGTTTGAAGCTTGATCCGCAAACGAACCTGCAGCCTATTTGGACGGTTGATAATGCGGGCGCTGACGTCTTGTCATATTTGGCGGAATCTTACGGTTTAGATAAGGGCCAAATTTTGGCTACGGACTTGTTCTGTGTGCCGACGGAACTTCCGGGCAGGTTTGGTGACGCAGACCAGTTTTTGGCAGCGGGACGCCAAGACAATTTGAGTTCCGTTTATGCAGGTTTGGAGGGGTTCCTGCGGGCGGCGGGTCAGGATGCCCACCATGTCCCTGTGATTGCGTTCTTTGATCATGAGGAGGTCGGGTCAAGTAGCCGGACAGGAGCTGCTGGTCCTCTTCTTGAGACTGTTATGCGTCGAACGGCGGGTGCGTTGGGGCAAGACGTTGATCGCATGATTGCAGGTTCATTCTGCATTTCCGCTGATGCAGGTCATAGTGTTCACCCAAATTATCCGAACCATCATGATCCAGATACCAGGCCGGTGGCGGGGCGTGGGCCTGCCGCGAAGATCAATGCGAACCAGCGGTATGCAAGTACGGGATCTAGCCTTGCCCGCTGGGAGGTACTTTGTGAAGTTGCCGGTATCCCGACACAGAACTTTGTTTCCCGAAACAATATTCCGTGTGGTTCGACGATTGGTCCCTTAACCTCTACTAGAACTGGTTTGGCAACTGTGGATGTAGGTATTCCGATGATTTCAATGCATTCTGCGCGCGAGATGACGCATATTGATGACTCGTATTTTCTTGCTGAGGCCGCCGCGGTTTTTCTGTCAGGCGCGGACACTTCCTGCGGTTAATTTCTGCGCATTGGGTTCATCGGGCCATCAGCGGTGCTATGTTGGTGCGCATAACTCTGCGTCTCAAAGTTATTGATGCCTGGCCATAGTGTTTTGGTGGTAGCCATAGTGTTGTGAGGCTATGGCTACCTCACTATCACTATGGTTGGGCCGGAACATGAGGAAGTACGCACTTGATGCGCATGAAACTAACTTCAGACATGTAATAGGGTAGGAATGGGAGGAGGAGGAAATATGAGTGCCGAGAAATTTGCCTACTTAACATTGCAAGATCAATGTGTTGATGAAAATGGAAGTATTAGCATCCCTATTGATCCTATTGAAATTGCCGAAAAACTTGGAATAAAGGTTACAGAAGGTAATCTTCCACCTGAAGTATCTGGAGTCATTTCTCGCGAAGACGCAAAGAGTGCCCCAGTAATTTTGGTGAACAGAAAAGATCATGAGAATCGGCAGCGATTTACGATTGCACATGAAATAGGGCATTATAAAAAGCACACTGAACGAGATAAAGATGCGTTGCTTGGATTTGTCGACTACAGAGATCAAACCTCAAGTAGAGGCACAGACAGTGAAGAAATCTGGGCAAATAAGTACGCCGCTGCACTGTTGATGCCTGCAAATCCCGTTAAGTGCTTGTGGGCGGAAGAGAAGAGTACGTCTGAAATGAGTGAGCTATTTGGAGTCTCTAAACAAGCGATGATTATTAGGCTTGCCCAACTTGGTTTGTTGTGAGTAAAAATCCTTCGTCCGAACGAGAACTAGCTACGGAGTTCGTGCGCGATATCGAGGCACGCCCAATAAAACCAAAACGCTCAAAGGCGAAAAAAGTCCCGCTTAGTGACGCAGACTATGCATCTCACGTACGATCGGCCAAGATTTGGAATAGGCGCCAGAATATTCGATTAAGAAAAGTGATCGCATATTGGTCTATTGGTGTGGTAGTAGCTCAGCTTGTCGCTTCAAATGTCTTTTTTGGCTACTATTTATGGCAGAGCGGTGCTGGGATGGCGACGCCAGTAATGGTTGCATGGTTGTCTTCTAGCGTTGTGGAAGTCATTTCTATTTTGGGTATTGTTGCTATTTCTCTATTTCCACGTAAGAACGGAAACGGCGACAAGTAGCTTCACGCGTACCTCCAAAGTGCACCATTCCTTTGGAAATATTGGGG
>DAIOFF010000022.1:0-20714 GCA_036745855.1 Scrofimicrobium sp.
CTAATGATCATCAGCTTAATCTTGATGAGATTGAGCCACGAACGTTTTCTTTTAATGCTCCATATGGTGCTTGCCCGGATTGTTCTGGTCTTGGGATGGAACTGGAAGTGGATCCTGATTTGCTTGTGCCAGATGAGGAACTTTCACTTGCTGAGGGCGCAGTTGCTGTGTGGGGGGCAGGCAACAAGTATCAGCAAAGGACTCTTGAGGCCTTGGCGGGTGAACTTGGGTTTAGCATGGATACCCCGTGGCGGGAACTGAAAAAAGATGTTCGTGACTCTATCATTTGGGGCAAGGATTTTCAGGTCCACGTGAAGTATCGAAACAGGTGGGGGCGGGAACGGGCGTACTCTACTGGTTTTGAGGGGGCTGCTAACTATGTGAACCGCAAACGTGGTGAGACTGATTCGAACTGGGTCCGCGAAAAACTTGATGGATATATGCGTGAGGTTGAGTGTCTGTCTTGCAAGGGGGCGCGTTTACGACCGGAAGTACTTGCCGTTAAGGTTGGGGGACTTTCGATTGCAGAGCTTGCTTCGCTTTCGATTGACGAGGCCCGAAAGTTTTTGTCCGAAGTTGAGCTTGATGGCCGGGCCGCCACGATTGCGAAGCCTGTACTTCTTGAGATTCAGGCGCGGCTTGATTTCTTGGTCAACGTGGGTTTGTCATATCTGACGTTGGCTCGGGGCGCGGCAACACTTTCAGGTGGTGAAGCGCAGCGGATTAGATTGGCCACGCAAATTGGCTCAGGTCTTGTTGGTGTTCTTTATGTGTTAGATGAACCATCAATTGGTCTTCATCAGCGGGATAATCGCAGACTGATCGCAACCTTGGAGCATCTTCGTAATCTTGGTAATACGCTGATCGTTGTTGAACATGATGAGGAAACCATAGATTCAGCCGATTGGGTTGTTGATATTGGTCCAGGTGCCGGCGAACGTGGGGGCAATGTCGTTTATTCTGGCCCGGTAAAAGGTTTGCTGACGTGTGAAGAATCGTTGACCGGTCAGTATTTGTCTGGAAGGCGGGCTATCGAGACGCCTGAGAAACGGCGGCCGGTGGACAAGAAACGCATGCTCACTGTGAAGGGTGCACGCGAAAACAACCTAAAGGACGTTACGGTAAAGATTCCTCTTGGTACTTTTACTGCGGTAACAGGAGTCTCTGGATCAGGGAAGTCAACTTTGATCAACCAGATTCTCTATCGGTCTTTAGCAAACCGGTTGAACCGTGCTCGTTTAGTCCCTGGAAGGCACAGTGCAGTTACAGGTACCGAAAACCTCGACAAAGTAGTACACGTTGACCAGTCTCCAATTGGTCGAACGCCCAGATCAAATCCCGCTACGTATACGGGTGTTTGGGATCATATACGCAAGCTATTTGCTGAAACTAATGAGGCTAAGGTTCGCGGATACGGCCCGGGGCGCTTTTCGTTCAACGTGAAGGGTGGACGATGTGAATCTTGCAAGGGCGATGGAACTTTACGAATCGAAATGAACTTCCTGCCAGATGTTTATGTCCCATGCGAGGTTTGCCATGGTGCCCGGTATAACCGTGAGACCCTTGAGATTGCATATAGGGGCAAGAATGTTTCGGATATTTTGCAGATGCCAATTTCTGAGGCAGCCGAGTTCTTCTCAGCGATTCCAAGGATAGCCAGGCACCTGAACACCCTTGTAGAGGTTGGTCTTGGGTATGTGAGGCTTGGTCAATCTGCTACTACTCTCTCTGGTGGTGAAGCACAGCGGGTGAAGCTTGCTTCAGAGCTTCAGCGTCGTTCGAATGGGCGAAGCATTTATGTTCTGGATGAGCCAACTACGGGATTGCATTTAGAAGATATTCGTAAACTACTTCTGGTTCTACAAGGTTTGGTGGATAAGGGGAATACGGTTGTAGTTATTGAACATAACTTGGATGTCATAAAAAGTGCAGACTGGATTATCGACATGGGACCAGAAGGCGGCTCAGGGGGAGGGGAAATTGTCGCTGAGGGTACGCCCGAACAGGTAGCGAAGAAGCAGGGGTCTTGGACTGGGAAGTATCTTGCAGAGGCCCTGAAGACCAGGGCTGCAGAAAAGCACGCAGCATAAAGCTAAGTAAAAACCCAGGGAAAGATTATTGTGCATTTCTTTCCCTGGGTTTAACAGAAATCTTTTATGCCTGACTAGAAGATAAAGATCCACCTTCTTTGGACATATCTGCGTCAGAGAGCGTATAAACCTCTTCAATCTCTGTGGCATAGTCACGAAGAACTTTGTGACGTTTGAGCTTCAAAGATGGCGTTAGGTAATCATTTTCAACGGTGAATTCCGTATGAACAATTCTGTAGCGCCTAATTGACTCAGCCCTGGACACTTGCCGATTAGCCCGTACAATTGCACGTTCGATAGCGGCTTTAACTTCAGGCATTGAGGCTGCCACAAACGTGGATACCGCACTGATACCGTGATTTTCAAGCCACCCGGGAAGCATTTCAGAATCTAATGTGAGAAGCGCGCCAATATAAGGCTTTTCGTCACCAAAAACCAGTACGTGGCCAATCAGAGGGTGGGTTCCAAGTTGTTTTTCGAGGATTTCTGGGGAGACATTTTTCCCACCAGCTGTAACGATTAGTTCTTTCTTGCGCCCAGTTATTCGCAGGCGTCCGTCTTCATCAATAGTCGCAAGATCCCCACTGTGGAACCAGCCATCAGCGTAAGCTGTAGCGGTCTCATCCGGCAGATTGTGGTATGCGTTACTAACGGATATTCCTTTCAGCAAAAGTTCTCCGTCTGACGCAATCTTCATCTGATTACCAGGCCAGAGGAAACCGACTGAATCTGGGGGATTATCCCAAGCGCGTTGGACCGTAATCGGCCCAGTAGTTTCTGACAGACCATAGCCTTGTAGCAGGGTGATTCCAAGGCCGCGGTAGAAGTTAGCTAGGTCAGCTGAGAGCGGCGCTCCACCACAAATCACGGTGTGAAGGTTTGGCCCGAGAACGCCGCGAATCTTGCGAAGCACCAAAGCATCAGCCAGTTTATGTGAGCCGATAAGCGCTGGGGAGGCTCCTTCGGATGTGAGCAGAGTCTCTGCCTCAGGGATCGTTCCATCTTTGCTAGGACTTGGAGTTTTTGGATAAGCGGTTGCCTGTGACATCTTTCGCGCTTGCGCGGCGGCCCAGGCAAAGAGTGTTTTTTTGATACCTTTACCGGTTTTGGCTTGCGCTGAGTTATAAACTTTTTCCAGGACGCGGGGGACAGCTAAGAGCATTGTTGGCTTGAAGCTTTCAATGTCCTGAAGCAAGTTTCTGGTGTCAGGGCTAAAGCCAAGCCTTCCGTTGCCTGTCAGTAATGCCAACATGACAAATCGCGCCAGAACGTGAGCCACAGGAAGGAATAAGAGAGACCTTGCTTTCGGATCTTTGATTAGTTCAGGCAAAATATCATGTGCTTGGCGGGCAGTTCTCATGAAGTTCCCGTGAGTCAGCTCCACGCCTTTTGGTACACCAGTCGTCCCAGATGTGTAGATGATTGTTGCAACATCATCCATCTTGGTTATTGCCGATTGCTCATCAATAAGTGAAAGTGAGACATCTTGACCCTTTTGTGTGAGCGTTTGGATGCCTCCACGGTCAATTGACAGAATCTCTATATCTTTGTCACCTTTTACTGACTTCACCAAGTCAGCTTGTTGAGCGGTCTGAGTTATCACTAGCTGTACGTCAGCATCATTTATTATGTGCTGAATTTGCTCTGCAGAGTCAGACTCATAAATGGGTACCGTCAGTGCGCCAATGGTCAAAATGCCAATATCAAGAGCTGCCCATTCATATGATGTCGCGGCCAAAACGGCCACAGACATCCCGCGCCTTATTCCCATCGCATAAAGGCCGCGGGCAATGTCTTTTGCAAATGATACAAAGTTGCCTGCCGTTACCTCTTGCCAATCGCCAATTCCCATCCTGCGTTCGGCAATGATTCGACCGGGGTTCTCATATGCATGAGTAAAAATCATCTTAGGGATGTTCGATGATTCATCTACATCTATTATTGCGCAAACTTCCCATGAACCATCAGGATTTTGGCGCGACTTATTGTGTTTGACGGTATTCTCCACGCTCACATCTTACAGAGTTTGAAGCATCTTTCTCCGCTTCGATCACTTCCCATATCCGCCGCCAGTTTCATCATCTGCGAACTCTTGTGCGCCATGAAGAATGACTGGAAGTGGTTCAAGAGCTTGATCCGGTTCAATAGAACTGGCAAGTTCAAGTGACTGCCCAATAATCTGGTCTAGCTCATATGTCATTCGCAAAAGCGATTCTTGCGGGCCATACATTCCATCCAGTTCGCTTTGAACAGCAAACCCGGTGGCGCGCGAAGCCATCATCGTCCATGAAGCCAAGAACTGTTGAGTCTTATGGAGTCCTTCCATGGCTTCACGAAGTAGAACACCACACGTGCTAAGCGAAGCTCGAATGGTGGCCAATGACGCAGACATGCGCTCGACGTCTCCAACAATGGTTTGAGTTAGAAGTGGGACGTAACGCATCGTGAACTCTAATGGAGTCTCACCAAGCGTGACCTCGTATGCAAATCTAAGGATTGCTTCATTGTGAAGTTGCGCTAAAGCAATGTCGAATCGTGCCGAAGAAATCTCGGGACTTATGACGTTAATCGCGTTAGCAGAATCACCCAAAGACTTGTCGGCACGCCTAATCCATTCCCCAAGGGCTGGAAGGGTTGCAGAAATGACTGCAGGTGTATCTGGTTTACCATCGAACGCAGCCACGCATCTCATTCGCGCATTGTCCAAGGCAGCCCTCACACTAGTGGTACGCGTGATGGTGGTCTTCACGTCTGCTGCCAGTCGCCCTAAATCTCCAAGCTGACGCAACAACAGTTCAAGACTTTGTGAAAGGGCTTGAGCGCCACCAACAACCGCACCAAGGGGTGTGCCTGGCTGTGCATTCACCGGTGGCGGGCCACAAAGACTGGTCCTTAGTTGCACTTCCTCAGGAAGAGCAAGGTCCATAAACTCTTGGTAATCAGAGAATCCTGCCTCAGCCAATCCTTCAGCAAGTAACTTCAATCCGATTGCTGCAACTTCAGGACGTCGCTTTCCCTCATCCCAAGCCGCAAGTTCTACGGGGCGGACCTGCTCATAAAGCGCATTGGCAGCGTCCCATAGTGGTTTAAAGACTGGCCTAGTACGAACGGATAGGAAGCCGCCCGGAATAGGGGTAACGGTTGCGAAAACCCAATAAAGTTTGCCGTCTTTCGCTTGATTCTTCACGTATGCCGCAAGGGGCAGACCTGCCAGCAAGCGGTCCCACATGATCTGGAAAACGCCGCCAGGCATGTCATTGTGACGAATAAGTGAATGCGGAGCACGAAGTAGCTCACCGAAGCTGAACTTCGAGATCTGCGAAAACGTGCTATTGGCACCAGTGATGATGCCCTTCATTTCTGTTGTCGAAAAGAAGACCTGGTCAATACCAACGACGCGCTCGATATCGGTCTCGCCGCCGGATGGGAATTGTAGGTCTCCTACTTGGAGATCACTCATTTACTGCGCGCCTAGGTAGGTGACGAACGTTTTCTGCACGCTCAGCTGTAGCAATCGACTGGCGCACATCCAGTCGGCGCAATGCTGCAAGGTAAAGCGGAGGTTTCGGTAGAGCTTCACTGGGTGCAGAAGATGCCAGGACTGGCTGATAAGGAGCCTGCGACGAAGACGACAGAGGTAGCGGCGCGACCGGGGTAGGCAATGGGTGGGCAGCAACAGACAGTGATGGCGTTGGCTGCATTCCCGGTTGCATTCCTGGGTGCACTGCAGGCATTTGGGTAACAGTCTGCGCGAATGAACCATGAGCATTGAAGGTTGTTACTGCTTCACGTGCAGCTTCAACTTCTTCGAGGGAAACAATAGCTTCCTGAGGAACGCGGATTTCGGTCTCACGTCCGCCAGGCCTTGAAGCCAAACTCACTTCTACATCTAGACCGCGAAGCGCAGCGCCAAGGCTCCATGACCAGTCGTCTTGAAGGTGGTGTGGACGTCCTTCAGAGGCTTCTTGCATTGTTCGCAAAGTGCTGTTCAACTGTGCTTCTGGAACATCAGCACCATGGTCTTTGACGATAAAACGAACTTCGTTGGCATTTGCCTCAAGCATCAAAACAACCATGCCGAATTTTTGGGCGTTGGTTGCCTGGTCAATTACCTGCACCAAAGCATTCGTTAATGCTGGCACCGCATATCCTGCTACACCAATGTCACTATGGAGTTCCATCCGGACATTTTCGTAGTCGTCGGCAGCTTCGACAGCATCAAGCGCAATCTGTCTGGCCGACATGGGCATAGATGTAGCGTCTTTGAGTGCCATCCCCGCAGTTAACTGTGCGAGTTCTGCCTCATGCCTGATACGTGCAGCGCAGTGTCGGGCTTTGAAGATTAGGAACAGTGAATCAGGATTCACTGCTTGGGCTTCAAGACCCTGCAGCAAATCAAGCTGTGTTGTTCCCAATTGGACGATTGCGCCTGTGTGAAGCACCGTGGCTCCAACCATTGCACCTAAGTGCACATTGGGCACATCACCCACAGGCATACCACTAGCATCAGGGAACTGAGTTGGTTCCTGCATCTGCTGTGGGGGAACTGCAGGCATTGGCTCTTGCATGGCCACTGGATGTGGTTCCGGAGCTTTTGCTTGTTGTGCCCCTGGCGCAGGAGCGACAGGCTGCTGTGTGACTGGCGCTCCGCTTGGCCGCTTGGCCGCTTGACGCGCTTTCCGTGCTTTTTTCTTTGATCTCCGGCGCACCAAAACCACCGTGGCGATCACTAATAAGACCACGCCTACGGTGATGAGTGCTCCGAGGAGAACCCAGACCCAAGTGTTGACGAACATGATGCTACTTCCGTATAGGTTTTGCTCTCATCTGGATAATACAGTTCTCGGGTGCCTAAGAGCTAGTCCGCATTGCGTAACGCACATTTATTAGTGTAATAACAAAATATAACGACAAGATGGATAATTCTGTCTCGAAACATGGGCACCATGCGTCACATCATTAACAATTTTCACATCTTTAACATCAGGTAATGAAGCTTGACTCCAGGAACTGCGGAATAAAATGAGTCCTAGGTTGCTGCTCGCAACCTAGGACTCAAAAGCTACTGGCCCACAGACTAGAGGCCCCATCCCACAGGCCTTCAGAAATCACACGGTGTAGTACAACTGATACTCAAGCGGATGAGGATAAACCCTAAATGGGGCAACTTCTTGCGTGTACTTCAGATCCAGCCAAGCATTGATCAGATCTTCTGTAAACACATCGCCTTCCATTAAGAACTCATGGTCAGCCTTCAGCGCTTCCAGGGCCTCTTCAAGGGTGCTTGGAAGCTTCGCGATATCTGCGTACTCAGCTGGCGGAAGCTCGTAAAGATCCTTGTCAATAGGCGTTGCAGGTTCGATGCGATTGCGGATCCCATCAAGGCCTGCCATAAGGCACGCCGCAAACGACAAGTAAGGGTTCGCAGATGGATCAGGAACCCGGTACTCCACACGCTTTGCTTTCGGAGAAGACCCTGTTACAGGTATACGTATACATGCAGACCTGTTTCGCGCCGAATACACCAAGTTAATAGGGGCCTCGAAACCAGGAACCAAACGCCTGAAAGAGTTAATCGACGGATTAGTAAAGGCAAGCAACGCTGGACCATGCTCCAACAAGCCACCAATAAACCAACGAGCCGTGTCCGATAATGAGCCGTACCCTCTTTCATCGAAGAATAAAGGTTCCCCATCTTTCCAAAGTGACATGTGGGTGTGCATGCCTGAACCGTTGTCACCGAAGATTGGTTTAGGCATGAAAGTCGCTGACTTTCCATTTTCTAAAGCCGTGTTCTTAATAACGTACTTAAACTTCAACATGTCGTCCCCAGCCTGCGTAAGCGGGGCGAAGCGGTAATTGATTTCTTGTTGACCGGGTGCACCAACCTCATGATGGGCACGCTCAACAACCAAGCCAACATTTGCCATCTGCCGGCTCATCTCATCACGAAGATCTGCGAAGTGATCTTGTGGGGGCACAGGGAAATAGCCACCTTTTGGAAGAAGTTTGTGACCTAAGTTTCCACCTTCTTCAATCGTTCCACTATTCCAAGGTGCTGAGACCGAATCTACTTGGTAGAAGGTGGATTCCGGTGACACCTCGTAACGAACATCATCAAACAAATAGAACTCAGCTTCAGCGCCAATAAAACAGGTATCGGCAATTCCTGTTCCCCGCAGGTACGCCTCAGCTTTCATTGCTACTTGTCTTGGATCCCGTGAAAAAGGTTCACCAGTGAACGGATCAACGATCGAAAAGATGATGACAAGGGTTCGGGCAACTCGGAAGGGATCCACATAAGCTGAGCTAACATCGGGAATAAGCTGCATATCTGACTCATGAATGGCCGTGAAACCACGAATCGATGACCCATCGAACATCAAGCCTTCATCAAGTGCACTCTTCGTGAACTCTGAAGAGGGAACTGTGAAATGTTGCTGAACCCCCAACAAGTCGCAAAATCGGACATCTACGAACTCGATATCTTCTTTCTCGATGTACTTGATGATCTCTTCTGCACTGCTGAACATATAGCGTCCCATCTGAGAGTGAAACTGCCTTTTCAGGCACTTGTCATGAGAATAACCGTGTCCATTTATCGTACGCCCAAAGGATTCCAGCATTTGGAAAGGAACCGTTGACCGCACGGATCAGGACTATCTAGCAAAATTCTGCCCGGTACTTCTTGCATCATTAGACTGTATCTGTGAAAGCAAATGTTGGCCCAACTTGGCGTCCACCAACTGGTGATATTCCTCGCGAACCCGGCGTATACAGATTCTTAGATGGTGAAAGCCGCACACTCTATGTTGGGAAGGCCAAAAACTTGCGCTCCCGGCTGGTCAACTACTTTCAAGACCCCTCCGTACTACACCCTCGAACTGCGCAAATGGTTGCAGCCGCGCGTTCTGTGCAATGGACAATAGTTCGGTCTGAGATCGAAGCATTGGTCCTCGAATACCAATGGATAAATGAGTTAGCTCCTCGGTTTAACGTCATTTTTCGGGACGATAAGAGCTATCCATACTTGAGCGTTAGTATGGGGGACGAATTTCCGCGCGCAGCGATTTCTAGAGACAGAAAACGCAAAGGAACCAGATATTTTGGGCCATATGCAAAAGTTTGGGCTATCCGGGAAACAATAGATTTACTATTGGACGCTTTCCCAGTTCGCACGTGCTCATCTGGCGTATTTAGTCGCGCGAAAGCCCAAGGTCGCCCCTGTCTATTAGGATATATAGATCGCTGTAGTGCACCATGTGTTGGGCGCATAAGTAGCGAAGATCATAGGCGATTGGCCCAAGATCTTTGTGACTTTATGGACGGACAAACTGGAAAGTTCGTGCATGAGATTGAACAAGAAATGCGTGACGCAGCTAAAAATGAAGACTTTGAACTAGCAGCTAAAAAACGCGATCAACTTCAAGCTTTACAAAAGGTACAAGAAAAGAATCAAATCGCTTTTGATGAACCTGTCGACCTAGATGCCTTTGCAATGGTTGGTGACGACTTAGATATGTCAGTGCACGCATTTTTTGTTCGAGGCGGCAGGATCAGAGGTACGCACGGTTGGGTAGTGGAAAGAATAGATGAACGCACGCCGGCACAATTATTAAGCCAATTACTTGAGCAGGTTTATGTTGAACGCAATGCGTCAACCCGCACGAAGTCTGCACCAGTGTCCGTAGATGATATTGCCCATACGCCTCTTGATGCGGTTCCTGGAACCATTTTGGTTTCTGTTGAACCTGATGAAAAAGACTTTCTTGAGGAATGGCTCACGGAAGAACGCGGGGCGAATGTCAAGATTTCTGTTCCGAAGCGGGGACGAAAAGCGCAATTCGTTGAATTGGTGTCACAAAACGCTAAACATGCCCTAGACGTGTACAGAACCAAACGGGTTGGGGACGTTACTGAACGGGGGAAAGCGCTGGAGGAAATCCAGATGGCGCTCGGATTAGATGCGGCACCCCTGCGAATTGAATGTTTCGATATTTCTCACACTGCCGGCCAATATCGAGTTGGATCAATGGTTGTCTTTGAAGATGGAATGCCACGAAAAGACCAATATCGCACTTTCAATATTCATGATGAAGAACAAAATGATGACACTGCAGCTATGAATCAGGTCCTTCGACGCAGATTTGCAAGGTTCGCGGACGATGATCAAGAAAACATTCCCCAGTCTGGTCAAATAGATGCAGAAACTGGTCGGCCAAAACGATTCTCATATAAACCAGATCTATTAGTCGTTGATGGCGGATTGCCGCAAGTGGGAGCCGCGAAGGGGGCATTGGAAGAGATGGGGGTGAGTGTTCCCGTAGTCGGCCTCGCAAAACGTCTAGAAGAACTATGGATTCCTGGGCAAAGTATTCCAGTAATATTGCCGCGCTCTTCGCCGTCACTGTATATGCTTCAGCACCTTCGCGACGAATCTCATAGGTTTGCAATCAAAAAACATCGGGCGAAACGGGGGAAAGCTCAAACACGTTCAGCGCTTGATGCCATACCAGGTTTAGGAGCCACCAGGCAAACAGATCTTTTGAAAGTTTTTGGCTCTGTGAAGAAAATCAGAGAGGCCACTATCGAAGAGCTGCAGGTTGTGCCAGGTATTGGGGAAAAGATGGCGGAAATCATTCACGACAAACTTAACTTCCCTAAAGAAACGACAGGCAATCAAAATGGAGAGGTGGCAAGCTAGAGAGATGAGCGATGAACCGGATCCTTTAACAGTCCCAACCGGAATGCCTCTTCTTGACCAGGCAGGTTCAGATGAACCGACAATCCCAGCTGAAGTCCTGATAATCACGGGAAGAAGCGGTGCGGGGCGGACTCAAGCGGCTAATGCACTTGAGGACTTGGGTTGGTATGTGGTTGATAATCTTCCACCGACATTACTGCGGCCGTTAGCGGGAATGCTAACGCCTGGTGGGGAGGGAGTTCACAAGCTTGCTGCGGTAGTTGATGTTCGCAGCCGTGCTTTCTTTAAGGATCTTGAAAAGGTTCTTGATGAACTACGCCACGCCGGTTTGCCTTACCGGATTATCTTTTTGGATGCAGCTGATGAAGAGCTGGTTCGTAGGTTTGATTCCAGTAGACGCCCGCATCCTCTTCAAAAAGATGGAACGACTTTGTCCGGGTTAGATGAAGAGTCCAGAGTCCTTGCGCCGCTTCGTGACCGTGCGGACGAAATCATAGACACGACGTCGTATTCGATTCATGACCTCACTAGACATATGCGTGATGTCATTGCGGGCGAGGCCAACCGACAGGTGCTTGTGACCGTAGAGTCATTTGGATTCAAGTACGGCATGCCCCTTGATGCAGACCAGGTGGTTGATGTCCGGTTCCTGGCGAACCCATATTGGGTGAGTGAACTTCGCCACTTAACAGGCCGTGATCAGGCAGTGTTTGAATATGTGATAGACCAGGATAATGCGCGGAGTTTTGCGCAGGGCTATGCGCGCTTAATTGACCTAGCCATTCCGGGATATAAAAGGGAGTTGAAACCGTTCGTTACTATTGCGGTAGGTTGCACTGGTGGTCGCCACAGGTCGGTGGCGATGAGTGAACTAATCGCTCAAGATCTTCGAGAAAAGGGCCATCAGGTTCATGTGCGACACCGTGACCTGGGGCGGAAGTAGGGGGCCATGGCACGTTTGGATTCAGAAGGCTGGCCGATTCGCGGTGAAGCTGGGCAAAGCGTTGTGGCATTCGGTGGCGGGCACGGGTTGTCTGCCACATTAAAGGCGCTTCGCCATCTGACTCGTCAACTCACAGCGATTGTTACTGTCGCTGATGATGGTGGATCATCGGGACGCCTCCGCAAAGAAATGAGTATTCTTCCTCCGGGTGATTTGCGGATGGCTCTTGCAAGTCTTTGTGATGAGTCTGAGTGGGGGGTGACCTGGCGCGACTTGATGCAAACGCGGTTCAAGACTGGTGGGGAGCTGGATGGGCACGCTCTAGGTAACTTGCTGATTTCTGGTCTTTGGCAGATGTTTGATGATCCAGTTGAGGGGTTAGATTGGGTTGCGCGTTTGCTTAGAGCGCATGGGCGCGTGATGCCGATGAGTAATGTCCCATTGGATATTGAGGCCGATATTGTCACGGAAAATGGCTCAGAGGTGATACGGGGGCAAGTTGAGGTTGCAACCACAAAGCACCGCATCGGTGGGGTAAGACTGGTTCCTGAAAATCCTCCGGTTCCCCCGTCAGCGATTCGGGCGACTATGGATGCAGAGTGGGTTGTGCTTGGGCCGGGTTCTTGGTACACGTCAGTATTGCCTCACCTGCTGGTTGAAGATTTACATAAGGCTTTGGTGACCACGGAAGCGCATCGGGCACTGGTTTTGAACTTGGTTCCTCAAACGGGTGAGACGGAGGGGTTTAGTCCAGCTGATCATATTCGTGTGGTCCGGGAAATTGCTCCCGATTTCAAGCTTGATGTTGTGATTGCTGATCCAACGGCCGTTGATGATGTTGATGATTTGGTTGAGGCTGCTGAGCAGCTTGGGGCGCGCGTGCTTCTTCGTCAGGTCAGAACCGGGTCAGGATTGCCGTTGCATGATCCTTTGCGTTTGGCTGCGGCTTTTCGTGATGCTTTTGAAGGTTTTCTTGGCGAGGTGGGGGAGACGGAGACGTGGCTGGGATGATTACTTCAGAGAACCCGCACAAAATTACGGTGTCCCTCACCTCGACAATGAAAGATGAACTTGCCAAGGTGAAGCCGCCAAGCCCGTTAGAGGCTGCGGCTGAGGTCTCTGCAATGTTGAGGTTTTCGGGGGGCCTTCACTTGGTTGGATCACGGATTGTGATTGAAGGGGAGGTCGATTCGCCAACGACTGCGCTGCGCCTGCGAAACCTCATGTCGCGCCTTTATGGCGCTGATTCTCAACTTGTTGAGGTAAGTGGTGGTGCGCTGAAACGGGGTTCAAGGTATGTGGTGCGAATTGTTAAGAACGCAAGCGAAATTGCCAGGCAAACTGGGCTGATTGATGGAGCTGGTAGACCGGTTCGGGGTTTGCCTACAACCATCGTTGGTGGTTCATTGAATGACACTGCGGCCGCGTGGAGGGGAGCATTCCTTGCCAGAGGCTCATTGATGGAACCTGGGCGTTCTTCTTCTTTGGAGCTCACGTGTCCTGGCCCAGAGGCGGCGCTTGCCATGGTCGGATGCGCTAGACGACTAAATGCGATTGCAAAGGCAAAAGAGGTTCGTGGAGGCGACCGTGTGGTAGTTCGCGATGCGGACGCCATCTGTGAGTTGATTAGCAAAATGGGGGCTCCAGGTACTTTAGAGATTTGGCAAGAGCGGCGCGCTAAACGTGAGGCCCGGGGAACTGCAAACCGGTTGGCGAACTTTGATGATGCTAATTTGCGCCGTTCGGCCCGCGCCGCGGCGGCTGCAGGTGCCCGTGTAGGGCGAGCCTTCGAAATACTTGGTGAAGACATTCCGGCTCATTTACGGGAGGCTGGTGAACTGCGGTTGACGTATCGGGATGCCTCCCTTGAGGAACTTGGTCAAAAGTCAAACCCAAGGCTCACGAAGGACGCAGTTGCCGGACGAATCAGACGCTTGCTTGCGTTGGCTGACAAAGTCGCTGCAGAGCAAGGGATTGCCGATACTGAAGCTGTTTTGACAATTGAAATGCTCGAAGGTGACTAGTCGGCGTAGCTTACCCGGTAAGAGGTGGTGGGACCACAGTCCCTCGCTAACCGCGTATTTTCGGGATTCTCATGGGGCTGCAAGCAGGGCGTTCCAGGGTGTAAATTAGGTGTTGCTTGACTGCTATCCAAGCGGTCTTCCACGCAACTGGCGTGGAGCAATACGACAATGAGTGCCTTAGAGCACACAGGAGGATAACTGTGACCATCCGCGTAGGAATCAACGGCTTCGGTCGTATCGGACGTAACTTCTTCCGCGCCATCAAGACACAGGGCGCCGACGTTGACGTTGTGGCAGTGAATGACTTGACTGACCCAAAGACTTTGGCTCACTTGCTCAAGCATGACTCAGTGCTTGGTAACTTTGATGAGGAAGTCTCTTTCACGGATGACGCCATCGTCGTGAACGGCAAAGAAATCAAGGTACTTGCACAACGTGATCCTAAGGACCTTCCTTGGGGCAGCCTTGGCGTTGACATCGTCATTGAGTCCACAGGCTTCTTCACCAACGGTGAGAAGGCCAAGGCTCACCTAGAAGGCGGTGCCAAGAAAGTTATCATCTCTGCTCCCGGTAAAGAGATTGATGGCACTTTCGTAGTTGGCGTTAATGAAAAAGACTACGATCCAGCTTCGATGAACATCATCTCAAACGCATCGTGCACCACGAACTGCTTGGCACCTCTTGCCAAGGTTTTGAATGATGCCTTTGGTATTGAGCGCGGTTTGATGACCACCATTCACGCATACACTGGCGATCAGCGTCTGCTTGATGCGCCTCACAGCGATCTTCGTCGTGCACGCGCAGCCGCACTGAACATTGTTCCTACTTCGACTGGTGCAGCAAAGGCAGTTGCTTTGGTTCTGCCTGAGCTAGCAGGCAAGATGGACGGATACGCACTTCGCGTTCCAGTTCCTACAGGCTCTGTTACAGACCTGTCCTTTATTGCTTCGAAGCCAGTTACGGTTGAAGAGGTCAATGCTGCTGTCAAGGCCGCTGCAGATGGTGAACTCAAGGGAATCCTTGTTTACTCTGATGAGCCTTTGGTTTCGAAGGACATTGAAGGCGATCCAGCCTCATCGATCTTCGATTCTGGTTTGACCAAGGTCATTGACAACGAAGTAAAGGTTGTTTCTTGGTACGACAACGAATGGGGCTACTCCAACCGCCTCGTCGACCTAACCGTTTACGTTGGAAATCGTCTCTGATTTTCATTGATTGACGTTGTTTACGCCCGCGCGCCTATGCGTTGCGGGCGTAAACACTGAATGGAGTACAAAATGTTACGAACCATCGATTCACTTGGGGATGTTGCTGGCAAGCGGGTACTGGTCCGTTCCGACTTCAATGTTCCGCTAAAAGACGGCGAAATTACGGATGACGGACGCATTCGTGCAGCTCTTCCAACACTCAATCGTTTACTTGACCAAGGTGCCGCGGTTATCGTCATGGCACACCTTGGTAGGCCAAAGGGGAAAGTAAATCCCGATTTTTCATTGGCTCCAGTTGCGGCGCGTCTGGCGGAGTTGCTAGATGTTGAGGTGTTCCTTGCTGACGATGTGACCGGACCATCTGCTGCCGCTTCAGCTAAAGAACTTGAACCCGGTCAGGTTTTATTACTTGAAAATGTGCGGTTTGATCCCCGCGAAACTTCCAAGGTGGATTCTGAGAGGGAAGAGCTTGCCGGTGAGCTAGCCGGTTTGGCAGACGTTTACGTTTCAGATGGATTCGGTGTGGTACACCGCAAACAAGCTTCTGTCTATGACATTGCGAAAGTCTTGCCATCCGCTGCGGGACTTTTGGTTGTCAAAGAAATCGAAGCTTTGTCTAAGGTGACGGCGAACCCTGAGCGACCATACGTTGTTATCCTTGGTGGCTCAAAGGTTTCTGACAAACTTGGGGTTATTTCTAACCTACTCACGAAGGCTGATTCGCTCATTATCGGTGGCGGCATGGCGTTTACGTTCTTGGCTGCCAAAGGTTACGGCGTTGGAAAGTCGTTGCTTGAGGAAGACCAGATTGAGACCGTAAAGGGCTACTTGGCTGAAGCCGACAAGCGCGGGGTAAAGATTTTGCTTCCCACTGATGTGGTTGTTGCACCCCAGTTTGCGGCAGATGCTACGCCGACGGTCGCCCCAGCAGATGCAATTCCAGCAGATCAGATGGGGCTGGATATTGGACCTGAGACACAACAACTTTTCGCCGCTGCAATTGCTTCTGCAAAGACTGTAGCTTGGAATGGCCCAATGGGCGTGTTCGAGTTTGAAGCTTTCGCTTCAGGCACGAAAGCTGTCGCTCAAGCGTTAGAAGATGCTGAAGCATTTACGGTTGTTGGGGGCGGGGATTCCGCAGCAGCGGTTCGCCTATTAGGTTTCGATGAAGCAAAATTCTCTCATATTTCCACAGGTGGTGGCGCTTCCCTTGAGCTTCTTGAGGGCAAAGTACTTCCCGGTATTGCAGTTTTGGAGGACTGATTAGTATGGCACGCAAGCCCATAATGGCTGGCAATTGGAAGATGAACATGGATCACCTGGAGGCCATCCAGTTGGTTCAAGCTCTAGCGATGGAGCTTTCTGATCGGAGTTTTGACTATGACGTAGCTGATGTTGTGGTCATTCCTCCATTCACGGACATTCGTTCAGTGCAGACCACTATTGATGGCGACAAGCTTGGCATTAAATATGGTGCGCAGGATGTGTCGCTGCACGAATCTGGTGCATTTACTGGTGAAGTTTCCGGGAAAATGCTGAAGAAGCTCGGTTGCACATACGTGGTTGTTGGGCACTCAGAACGACGTGAATACCACAATGAATCGAATGAACTGGTCGGCCAAAAAGCACAGGTCGTTGTCGCAAACGACATGGTTCCGATCATTTGCTGCGGTGAAGTTCTTGAAATCCGTCAAAGCGGAAAACATGTTGAACATGTTGTAGGCCAGATGACGGCTGCGCTGAATGGTTTCACAGCTGATCAGGTCAAGAACTTGGTCATTGCTTATGAGCCTGTTTGGGCAATTGGCACGGGCGAAGTTGCGACCCCGACTGATGCTGAAGAGGTTTGCAAGGCCATCCGGGAACTTGTTGCCGACCTTTACGATGGTGAGACGGCTGAGGCCGTACGCATCCTTTATGGTGGTTCAGTAAACTCCAAGAACGTCAAGGAACTGATGGCACAGCCAGACGTTGATGGTGGACTTGTTGGTGGTGCATCACTTAAGGCTGATGAGTTCGCCAAAATTGCTGATTTCGCTAATCTGTGAGCTAGACTTCCGTCTAGTTTGACTATTGACTAGGAGTCCCGTGGGCATCATCAAAATTGTCTTGGTTGTCTTTATTCTGCTGACCAGCTTCCTGCTGATCCTAACTGTGCTCATGCATAAGGGGCGCGGCGGCGGAATCTCTGACATGTTTGGTGGAGGCATCTCAAATACGGCCGGATCATCTGGCGTTGCTGAGAAGAACCTTAACCGAATAACAGTTGGGGTGCTTGTCATATGGGCACTCTGCGTTATCGCGTATGGGATTTTGCTGAACTATTAGGGCAGACAAAATACTGAGCGGCATGTAAAGACTTGAGGCCTTGAAGGCCAAAAGCGCATTTTCGGGCACCCTCGTTATGGGGGTGCCCTTTGCGTTGCATTGACGTCAAGTGTGGGCGGGCTTGCTGTTGGCCCGTAAGAAACCTCCCGCTCAGCCAAAAAGCAGTCTGGCCTGTGAGAGTAATCTGGCCGGTGGAAAAACCACCTGGCCGGTGACTTATAGGCCACCGGCCAGGCATAAAACCCACCGGCCACGATCAGGGCCAGGATGGTTTGAAAAAGGCCCAGGCACGTAAGTACCTGGGCCTTCCTTAGTTATGCGGAGCTTATGCGATTACTTCTTTTGCGGCTGCATAAACTGCGTCAGCTGTGATTCCGAACTGTTCAAACAGCTCTCCAGCGGCTCCTGGAGCGCCGAAGGTCTCAATAGACACGGCTCGTCCATTTGTGCCCACGTACTTCATCCATGGCATTGAAAGGCCAGCTTCAACTGAAACGCGCGCGCAGACTTCAGGAGGAAGGACTGAGTTACGGTATTCCTCATCTTGGGCGTCAAACCATTCCATACATGGCATCGAAACGACGCGGACATTGGTGCCTTCTGCCGCCAAACGCTCCCGTGCCTCCAAAGCAAGGGAAAGCTCAGAGCCTGATGCCATCAAGATGACGTCAGGAGTGCCATCAGAATCAGCAATCACGTAACCGCCGCGGGCAACGCCCTCGGCAGACGCCAAGCCTGTCTCTGATCCACGGCCGGGGTTAGGCAGATTCTGACGTGACAAAATCAGGCCAGCAGGTCCGCACTTTTCTATGATCGCTTTCCAAGCCTGGGCTGTTTCATCGGCATCACCGGGGCGAACAATAGAAAGTCCTGGGATTGCCCGGTAGGCAGCAAGGTGTTCGACTGGTTGGTGAGTTGGACCATCTTCGCCGACACCGATTGAATCATGCGTCCACACGTAGGTGACTGGTAGGCCCATCAAAGCAGCCAGACGTACTGCACCGCGCATGTAATCAGCAAAGACAAAGAACGTGCCTCCGTAGACCCTGGTCAGTCCGTCTGCGGCCATACCGTTCATGATTGCGCCCATGCCGTGCTCGCGAACACCAAAATGAAGGTTACGTCCATTCGGCACTGCTGGGAACATCTCAGATCCGCGGTTTTCCGGCAGGAATGAGCCAAGGCCTTTCATGTAGGTGTTGTTTGAGCCAGCAAGGTCGGCTGAACCACCCCAAAGTTCAGGCAGCATTGGCCCGATGGCGTTTAAAACGGCACCCGAAGCTGACCGGGTCGCAACGGCTTTACCTGCTTCAAACTGGGGAAGGGAATCGGCCCATCCTTCCGGCAGTGCACCCTCACGCAGACGTTCTAGAAGTTTTGCACCTTCTGGGTTCGCCTCAGACCAAGCCGTGAACTGCTTGTCCCATTCCGCTTTTGCCTCTTCTGCCCGCGCCGCGGCATTTGCCCGGGTATATTCAATGATCTTTGAATCAACCTGGAACATTTTTTGGGGATCAAGTCCAAGCGCATCTTTTAGTGCGGCCAAAGACTGTTCACCAAGTTTGGCTCCGTGGATTCCACCAGTGTTTTGTTTGTCTGGGCTTGGCCATCCAATGATTGTGCGAAGCGCAATGATTGAGGGACGTGATGTCTCTGCTTTAGCAGCATCTAGTGCGCCTGCAAGCGAATGGACATCTTCTGAGTACTCCCCGTTGTCCTGCAGCCAGTTCACCCTCTGTGTGTGCCACCCATAGGCTTCGAAACGTGCAAGGACGTCCTCATTGAATGCAATATTGGTGTCATCTTCAATAGAGATGTGGTTGTCGTCATAGATCAAAATAAGGTTGCCGAGTTCTTGTGTCCCTGCAAGTGAACATGCTTCTGAAGCGATACCTTCTTGCATGCAGCCGTCGCCTGCGATCACGTACACGTCGTGGTCAAATGGAGACTGTCCAGCAGGCGTGTTTTGATCAAACATTTCATGTTCGCGCCGCGCTGCCATCGCCATACCCACTGCAGCGCCAAGGCCTGAGCCAAGCGGACCTGTCGTGACCTCAATACCAGCGGTGTGTCCACGTTCAGGGTGGCCAGGGGTCTTGGCCCCAAGCGTGCGGAATGACTGCAAGTCATCAAGTTCTAAACCTGTGCCAGCCATATATAACTGTATGTATTGAAGCAGCGACGCGTGACCGGCAGAAAGCACAAAACGGTCACGACCAATCCATTCAGTGTCCTGAGGATTAAACCGCAAGTAGCGCTGGTAAATAAGGTAAGCAGCAGCCGCCAAGGAAATTGGTGTCCCAGGGTGCCCTGAACCTGCCTTTTCAACGGCATCTGCCGCTAATGCCTTTGCAGTCACTACTGCCTTATCATCGCGTTCGTCCCAAGTGAGGGCCACGGGGTTCTCCCATCATCAGCATCGAAATAACGAGGTAAGTCTAGTCAAAAACAAATGTAGAAGCCGATAGGTCCGCCGCGCGGCAACCATGTTTTACTGGAAGCCTCCCGTAAACTATTTTCCGTGCTAAATGTTACTAGTTTGCCGTTATCACGGGAGATTGTGTGGTTTCTCGATGATTTGCGCGTGACAAAAGGTGCCTCTGAGAACACTCTTAGTAATTATGGAAGGGACTTGGATCGTTACATAAAAGGACTGATGTCCCAGGGAGTCGATTCTTGGTCAGCTGTAAGTGCAAATAATGTGGAAGCGCACTTGAGCTCACTTGCAAGTGGCGAAGATGCTTTAGCTCCCCGCTCAATCGCGCGTGCTTTGGCGGCAATACGTTCCTTCCATAAGTGGCTTCGCCGTGAAGGAGTTTGTGAGACCGACCCCTGTGCGGGAATAAAGGCTCCAAAACTGGGGAATTCTTTTCCAAAAGCATTGTCAGTTGCAGAAGTAACTGCTCTTTTAAGTGCAGTAGAAGGCGATGATCCGCGTTCTCTTCGTGACGCTGCGCTTCTAGAGTTTCTCTATGCCACTGGTGCCCGTGTTAGCGAGGCCGTTTCTTTATCTGTCGATGACATCAACTTTCATCAGGAGATTCCTGTTGTTCACCTTTTTGGAAAAGGGGGAAAAGAACGTCTAGTTCCTATTGGATCGTATGCTCAAAAAGCATTAGAAGCATATTTAGTGCGTTCAAGGCCAGTTTTTGCCATTTCAGGCACTGGGACGCATAGTTTATTTTTGAATCTTCGAGGGGCACCACTAAGCCGTCAAAGTGCGTGGGAAATCATTATGTTAGCGGCTTCACGGGCCGGTCTTGAAAAACGCGTTTCACCTCACACTTTGCGACACAGTTTTGCCACTCACCTGCTGGAAGGCGGTGCTTCGGTCAGAGAGGTCCAAGAGCTTCTTGGCCACGCAAGCGTTGCAACTACGCAGATCTACACCAGAATGAACCCGCAGACCCTACAAGA
>DAIOFF010000023.1:0-19785 GCA_036745855.1 Scrofimicrobium sp.
CATAAGTGGCTTTCAACAGACACGTATTGGGCAATTGGACGTTCATATAGTGCGGTTGAGCAGGCTGCGGAAATGTCGCTGAACTTTGGTGTGTATAGCGAGGACGGTACGCAGGTGGGTTATTCTCGTTTGATTACCGATGGCGTGACAATCGGCTGGTTATGTGATGTGTATATTGATCGTGAATACCGCGGAAAAAACCTCGGGGCATCTTTGGCCCAAGCCATTGTTGACGCCATTGAACCACTTAGTTTGAGACGCTTTATGTTGTCTACAAGTGACGCGCACGAAGTTTATGCGCGGGTCAGTCTTGCCCAACTGCCAGATCCCAGCAGGCTTATGGAGTTCAAACCTAGACACAGAAAAGAAGATCCTGAACCTGAGGAAGATAATGATGAGGCACGCAAAGATCGGGCCTCAGCGGAGCTTGCCTGATTTGCTTGCCTATTGAACGCAAAACCCACAAAATAGGTAAATGATTCAAAAGTTCGTTGAAGAGCTTGAGGATGCCCATGCAGCTGCAACCACGGTTGGTTGGGATTTCTCTTGTCTTGAGGGGAAAATGAGCGCAGACAGCCCTTGGTGGGATTTTGAGGCTGATTGCAGGGCCGCCTTGCGAAAGTCGGTGAGGGTCGTTGACTTGGGAACCGGCGGTGGTGAGCGCCTGTCGTGTTTGGTGGATGACCTACAGGGTGATGTCCCGCTTGGGCAGATGATCTGGGCTACTGAGGGGTGGAAGGAAAACCTTTGGTTGGCCATGCGAAACCTTGGTAAATATCGTATTCCAGTTTTTGAATATGATGCCGAGGCCGATCAGCCAATGCCTTTTGCCGACCAAAGTTTGGATTTAGTTATGTCCAGGCATGAAGTGATTGACGCAATGGAGATTTCGAGGGTTCTTGTGCCGGGGGGACAGTTCCTCACACAGCAAGTGGATGGGCTTGATGCAGCCGAGTTGCACGATTGGTTTGGTAGTGATTTTCAGTATTTGGGCGTAAACGTTGGGGAGTACTCAAAAGCATTGGAATCCGTGGGAATGGAAGTTGAGGTCGCGCAAGAGTGGGAGGGTGCCATGACCTTTGCGGATGCAAAGGCTTTGGTGACTTACATGGGGCTTGTGCCGTGGGATGTCCCTGAGTTTTCGGTGGCGGCCCACGCGGAGCGCCTGGCGGAACTTGAAGCTGCAAAGCCAATTCGTGTGAGTCAGCGGCGTTTTCTGATTCATGCCACTAAAAAACGTCGGTCTTAGGTTTCTGTAACTTTTGTGGTGGCGTGCAGCCGGGGCAAAAAGTTTGGCGTAGGAGCCGTAAACCGCACGTGCACAAAGCTAATCCCTCCGGCCCTTGCAGTAGGGGAAGCGGCCGGAGGGAAAAGTTGAGACGCTTTGGGGTTACCTGTCTACGCGCGCTGATCCGCCGCCAGCTAGTTTGCGAACCTCAGCTTCTGTGGCCATGGACGTGTCGCCAGGTGTAGTCATAGCGAGCGCACCATGGGCTGCACCGAAGTTCACCGCGGTCTCCAATGGCTCACCTTCAAGCAAACCAAAGATGAGGCCTGATGCGAAGGAATCGCCACCGCCCACCCGGTCCAAAATCTCCAGGTTCTCCCGGTGTGTGGATTCCACCAGTCCTGTTGAAGGCGACCATGCGATTGCTCCCCAGTCGTTCAGTGATGCAGTCTTCACAGTCCGCATGGTTGTTGCGATGACTTTGAAGTTCGGATACGCTTTCGCGACCTCGTCAATCATCTGCGCAAATCCCGCCACGGCAAGGTTGCTTAGATTTTCGTCAACGCCTGGGACTTCAAAACCCAGAGCCGCAGTGAAATCCTCTTCGTTGCCGATCATGACATCGACATACTTCGCGATTTCGCGGTTGACTTCCTGGGCTTTTGCTTGACCGCCAATTGTCTTCCAGAGGCTGGGGCGGTAGTTGAGGTCATAAGACACGATGGTCCCGTGTTTCTTAGCGGCTTTCACGGCGGCAAGAGTGGTACGCGCAGATTCCTCAGAAAGCGCCGCATAAATGCCACCCGTGTGAAGCCAGCGCACACCTAGATCACCAAAAATGTGGTCCCAATCGACGTCGTCAGCGCTCATTTGAGAGATGGCAGTGTGTGCGCGGTCGGATACGCCGACTGCGCCGCGAACCCCAAAACCGCGTTCAGTGAAGTTCAGGCCGTTACGGGCCGCGCGGCCGACCCCGTCATAGGGCATCCACTTGATGAAATCAGTTGAAACGCCACCCGCCATAATGAAGTTTTCGACCAGGCGGCCAACTTCGTTGTCTGCAAAAGCAGTGATAACACCGGCTCGTTTCCCAAATGCGCGACGAAGGCCTCTAGCAACGTTGTATTCGCCGCCGCCCTCCCATGCAGTGAAGGAACGTGCTGTACGTACACGCCCTTCGCCCGGATCAAGGCGCAACATGACCTCGCCAAGCGCCATAATGTCGAATGCGCAGTCCGATGGATCTTTTAGTGGAAGAAGTTTTGTCGACATGTTGTCTCCTGAGTTTTAGTTAGCGGGTGGCGGCAATCGCTTCGGCGCAGAGTCTGGTGATTTCGTCAAAGTTACCGGCGGAAATCTCATTCTTTGGAACCATCCATGATCCACCAACTGCAGGGATTGAAGGCAAATCCAGGTATTCCTTGACGTTGGACGCTGAAATGCCACCAGTTGGAACGAAGCTGACGCCGCCAAATGGGGCAGACAAACTCTTGATGGCTTTTGCCCCGCCATAAACGTTTGCTGGGAAGAACTTCACTGTTGAAATGCCCTCAGCAAGCAAAGTTTGTATTTCGGTGGGCGTAACTGCGCCAGGAATGACCGTCAAACCAAGTTCCAAAGAGCGCCTGACCACGTCCAAGTTTGTGCCGGGGGAGACTATAAACTGAGCGCCGCATTCTTTTGCCTGATTAACTTGCTCTACTGTGAGTACAGTTCCTGCGCCGACCAGCATTGAATCAATTTTTGCCATTGTGCGGATTGCATCAGCGGCCGCTGCGGTGCGAAATGTTACTTCGGCAACGGGTAGACCGCCTGCAATCATCGCCTTTGCAAGAGGCGCGGCGTCCTTTGCGTCATCTAGCACTACCACTGGGACAATCTTTGTCTCACTCAGTTGCTCTAAAATCGTCATTTTTTAGTTTCCTTTTTCGAAGGTGCATTGGTGCATACGATAGCAAGAACATTGTCACAAATCCAGACTCTTGGTACCAAACGGGGATGCAAGCGTATGCAGATTTGTGGCAAGATAGGCGAATCAGGAACCGCGACAGCGAAATAGGGGCCCAATGTCAGTCACAAGTAAAGAAGTAGCCAAGCGGGCACACGTGTCGGCCTCGACAGTATCTAGGGCATTTAGCAGGCCAGACAAGGTTGAAGCAGGAACCAGGGCGCGGATATTAGAAGTGGCGAAAGAGCTTGGTTATCAGCCGAACAAAGCAGCCAGTCTGCTTTCTCTTGGCAAAACGGGATGCATTGGGGCACTAATTCCAGACCTGAACAATCCTTTCTTCGCGGGGGTTCTAAAAGGAATCTCTGAAGAGACATCGCGTATGAATATGCAACTTTTTGTAAATGACTTTTCAGATGACCGTGGGTTTGAAGCGCAACAAGCAAACACTTTGTCGCAGTTGACAGATGGATTGATTCTTTGTTCTTCAAGGCTCACAGACGATGAAATCAGGCAACTGAATACTGTAATTCCTGTGGTCTTATTGAATAGAAGGCTAAAAGGTATCCCATACGTTCATTTCGATAATGCAGGCGGGATTCGTCAAGCCGTTTTGCATTTATCAGCGCTAGGGCACACGCGGATTGGATATTGTGCAGGACCGGGCCTCAGTAGGTCAGCCAGTGAACGAATGCGTGCATTCTTGCAGACGACTGATGAAGTATTGTCCGGGACTGCAATGGTGTTGGGTGAGTTTGAATCAACGTTCGCAGGTGGAAACGAAGCCGCTGATGAAGCCCTAAATGCTGGCGTCACTGCAGTTATTGCATATAACGACGTGATGGCTATAGGAATGATGCATAGGCTTTTGTCTTATGAGATTGACTTACCTGAAAAACTTTCGATTGTCGGTATAGATAACATTCCCGTGTCCGAAATGGTGACGCCATCGCTAACGACAGTTCAATTGCCGCAAGCCGAAGCAGGGGCAAAAGTAACTCAGTTGCTTCACAGCTCAATAGAGGGCAAACCACTTGAAGGTGTTGAGATGGCCTCATCGCTGGTTGTTAGGCAATCAACAACCAGGGCGCTCTAGCTGCGGTCCTTGCGTTTGTGTGAAAAGAGATCTGCCACGTCCTCAAGTGACGAAGTGTCGTCAAAGTTCCTGTCTATGCAACATTTGAGGTCGCCTTCAAGTGCGTGGCGTTTGACTTTAGTGGAAAGTCGTTTGGTGAGCTCTGTCTTTGAGTTCAAGGTGCCATTGTGCGTCGCGTGAAGGGCAGCCAGTTCTCCTTCAAGATTCTCACGTAGTCCAGGGGCCCATTTTGCGGCGTACGGGGTGCGAAACAGGTGGGTACGTGACAGTAAACCTTGCAGAAGTTCTTCTCTTTTTGCCCGAAACTCTGTGTCATTTAAGTCCGCATGTTCGGTGCGTAATTCTTTTAGAAATTGCCGATACTTTTGCGGGGAAATGGAGCCAAGTGACAAGATTGCATCCGAAAGAAGGTCGCCTTCACTGTCTGCGGCGGTGGGCAGCTCTGCAATGCGCTTTGCGATGCCATCTGGCAATGTCACGTTCGGTTCGTTTCCACAGTACACAGCGCCAAGGCGTAATAGATTTGGGTCACTGGACGCTGTTTCTAGTTCGTCCAAGCGTTCCAAGATTCGTGCCAGGCGGGCAAGGCTGTGTGAAGGTCCGTCCCAAGCGCATAATGCGCGCTTGGCTTCGGCTTTGAGTGCTTCGTCTGTGTCGCTGGCCCCTACAGATCGTAGCCAGCGTGATACTTCAGCGGTGATCCAAGAAGGTATTTCTGGCATTGCTCTCTTTCGTTTGCGGTTTGCCCGCTAACTGATCTTAGGATCCAATGCCCTAAAAATGCACGTCCTTTGCGAGGCTATCCGGTCACAGGTAGTTGCACTCTGACTGTGAGTCCCCCACGTTTGGTCTCAATCAGTTTGACGATGCCCGCGTGGGCCTCGACAATCCCCGAAATGATGGATAAGCCAAGGCCTGATCCGCCGAGAGATCTGGCGCGAGATTTGTCGGTTCGATAAAACCTTTCAAATACGCGATCTTGCTCTTCAGGGGGAATGCCGGGCCCGTGGTCACGAAATTCGATGACCGCCCAACCGTCATCAATGCCAATCAAGATTTCGACGGGCGAGGCTTCTGGTGTGTATCTGGAAATGTTTCCGACGATGTTCACGGCAACTTGCGTTAGTTGGTCTCTGTCTGCGTTCACAACTATTGGCCGCGGCAGTTTGCGGGAAGAAAGACCCTGGACTTTAACGGTGCGTGTTGGGTCAAGTGCTTCAAGGTCTGATGCGGCATTGCGTGCCAGCTCAATCAGGTCCACGGGTTCAAGGTCCAGTGGGCGTTTTTCGTCGAGGCGCGCCAGGACTAATAAGTCTTCAACTAAGGAGCCCATCCGGGTGGATTCGGATTCTATGCGTCCCATGACCTCGCCAGCTTTCTCATCTGGGACGCCGCCCATGCGATAAAGTTCCGCATATCCGCGGATGGCAGCAAGTGGTGTTCGTAGTTCATGTGAGGCGTCTGAGATAAAGCGGCGGACTTTTTGTTCGGACTCATCGCGGGCATTGAAGGAGTCTTCGATTTGTGAGAGCATCCCATTCAGTGAGGCAGCTAGGGAACCAACTTCTGTGCCGGGCGCGCCTTGTGGAATACGTTTGGATAAGTCACCGGCAGCAATTTTTTCTGCGACTGATTCAATTTGCCTCAGTGATTGCAAAGACCTGCTGACCAGATAATAGCCGAGTACTCCTGCCGCAAAAATGATGGATAGTCCTGCTAGGAAAAACCAGAGTGCAGTGTTGACTATGGTTTCAGAGATCCCGATTAGGGGTAGTCCAACAGTTACGCTTCCTGCGGGGGTCTGATCGTGGGTCAAGGCCATGGGTACTGCAACGACGCGCCATGTGGCCCCTGGTTTAGTTGACTGAACAGTTATGGGGTGGGTTGTTCCATTTTGCCCGACTCTATAGCCAAGTTCGATGAGGTCCCCAACTATAGGTTCTCCTGCTCGCTCTAACGTATCTGACGTGAGGACGGTGAGTTCATCTTGGCCTATCACGTTTCTGCGAATGTAGTAGTCGGTTGGGTAAGGATTTCTGTCTGGGAGTTCCGCTCCGTCTGAAATGGAGTTCGCAAAGCCCCGCGCTGAGGACATTAGCTGCTCATCAACTTGGGTTATCAGGTGGCGTTCAAGGATGTTGACCATCACGGCACCAACAAGTCCAAGGGCGCTGGTGAGAAGCAAGACGATGAGAAGGACCATTCGCCGCGAAAGTGGCGTGGCAGTCCATTCCTGACGAAGCCTGCGGATCGGGTTCACGTGGGTTAGCTCAGTCTTGATCGCGCATTATGTATCCGACGCCCCTGCGGGTTTGGATAAGGTCTGGGCCGCCATCGGCAGTAAGTTTTTTTCGTAGGTACGAAATGTAGGACTCAACGATTGCAGCTTCACCATCCCAGTCGTATTCCCACACGTGGTCCAGGATTTGCATTTTGGATACGACCCGCCCACTGTTGAGCATCAGGTAGCGAAGTAGTTTGAACTCTGTGGGGGATAGGTCGATGTCGACGCCGCCACGTCGGACCTCATGAGCGTCCTCATCTAGTTCGATATCGGCAACGCGTAAGATCGCGTCATCGTTGTCTATTCCTTTTGTGCGGCGCAGGATTGCGCGAATGCGAGCAACCACTTCTTCCAAACCGAATGGTTTTGTCACGTAGTCGTCGCCGCCAACTGTGAGACCTTGCACTTTGTCGCGCATATCATCACGGGCTGTCAGGAACAGTACTGGGATTCGCAGTCCGGCCTCACGCATACGCCTTGTGACAGAGAATCCGTCCATATCTGGAAGCATGACGTCCAGTACGACAAGGTCTGGTTTGAACTCTTGGGCCTGGTGGTAGCCTGATGCACCGTCAGAGGCGACTTCTACTTCAAACCCGGCAAATCTGAGTGAAGAAGCCAGTAGGTCCCTGATGTTGGGTTCATCGTCAACGACAAGTAAGCGTGCTTCAGTTTCAGCTTGTTCCATGGGTGCATTATTATCGTTGTTTCTGAGAATTGTCTGGGAAGGATCTGAACGTCATACGTGCGACAATGAAACCATGGATCCAACCAGACCGCCAGAAATAGAGTTCGAAAAAGTGTCGCCTAAGCTGGCGCAAGTACGTTTACTGGTGATAGGTGTCATTCTTGCGATTGCATTAATTGCTGGGGTGATCTTGGCTGTTGTCATTAGTCCGTTTATCTGGATTGGCGTTGCACTGGTGGTCCTTATAGCGGCTTACATTTTGTGGCTGGTGCCACGCCAGGTTCGCAACATTGGCTTCGCGGTTACAGAGAACGAGTTTTTGGTGCGCAGGGGGGCGCTTATCCGGCGACTGTCAGTTGTTCCATATGGTCGCATTCAGTTTGCCGAGGTGCACGAAGGGCCCCTTGATAGACAGTTCGGCATCGCATCAGTCCAGTTACATACAGCATCTGCAGGGACAGACGCTCAAATAGACGGACTCACGGCGGTACAAGCAAATGAACTTCGCGCCCAACTGGCAGCGCGAAGCACCGGGCAGCTTTCTGGATTATGAGTTCTTCGCGCGCGGTAGATACCGGGATTCCTTCAGACCAGTGGCGAAAAGTCCATGGCGCATCACCACTTTTAAACGCAGGATCCGCAATCATAGTTCTGATGGCGTTCGTCCTTTTGCGTAACCTGGACACTTGGCGCACAGCCATAGAGGACGGGTGGTTTGAGCAGTGGGGAATCATCCAGATCGTGACGATTGCTGCTGCAGCGGTCTTAGCTATTGCTGCCTTGGTCGCTCTCGCCTCATGGATTTCTTGGCGGAAAACATCGTTTGCCCTAACTGGGGAAGCATTTTGGTATCGCTCAGGCGTTTTGTTTCGCACACAAAAACATGCGTTATTGGAACGAGTCCAGTCTGTAGACATTACGTATCCTTTCGTTCCAAGGCTTTTAGGCCTCGGCAAAATTCGCATTGGAGTTGCGGGAACTTCGGATCTCACATTTGGCTATTTGAAGCGGTCAGATCTTGAAAAACTGAGGGCAGAGATTCTGGCCCGCGCCGCAGGTGTTGAGGAAGAAGCCGAAGCCCCAGAAAATATCATCTATTCGGTTTCATGGCCGGTACTACTTGCAGCCACGCTTTTTAGATTTGAATCATTTACATTTGTGATTGCCGCCGTGGCTTCAATAACCTCAACGATTGTTGTATTTGCCCTTTCAGGTGATTCATGGGGTTTCCTAATTGCTACCCCAACCTCAATCGCATTCCTCGCGCCAGTATTTGCAATGTTTGCCCGCGACTTCGGGTTCACTACGGCGCTCTCCCCAGACGGAATCAGGGTTAGAAATGGGCTATTTGAACACCGCGCTCAAACCATTCCGCCCAGACGAATCCATGCCGTGCGGATTTCTCAACCTTTCATTTGGCGGATTTTTGGTTGGTACCGGGTGAACATAGTTCAAGCACAATCAAGTGCAGAATCAATGAGTACAACAACGCTACTGCCAGTCGGATCACTGTCGGACGCGCTGCTGGCGCTTTGGCTGGTGATCCCCGATTTAGGCGTTGAAAACCGCGATGCTTTCTTAGAGTCAGCGCTTCGCGGCTTCGGGCCTGGACAAGGATTCACCACAAACCCCAACAGATCCAAATGGATGGACCCACTTGAATGGAAACGCCGTGGGGCATCCCTCACAAAGACTTGCCTGGTCATAAGAGGCGGACGGCTGCGTCGAAGGGCCACTTTCGTGCCATACGCCAGGGTGCAGTCCTTGGGTGTTCGAGACGGCCTAATGCAACGGTTGTTCCGTGTGTTCACATTATCTGCGCACATTGTCCCAGGAGTTTTCACGGCTAACGTCTTACACATGGAACCACAAATGGCTGCATCAACACTTGCCGCCCTCACGAAAGAGACCCGCGTGTCGCGTCAGATAGAGCCGCCAGAAAGATGGATGCTGCGGGTGGAAGAGGCACTTGCTGATGACTAGTCTTCCTCCAGTTCGCGTAGGCGTTATCGGCATGGGCCATGTGGGGCCAGTCGTGGCCAGCTCACTTCGCGCGGGCGGTCATGGGATTGTTGCAGTATCTGCCCACTCTGATGCTGCCTTGGAGCGGGCAGCAATCATGTTGCCCGGCGTACCACAGCTCAGCCCAGAAGAAGTGGTCGATAAAGCTGAAGTGGTTCTTTTGGCTGTTCCCGATAGAGTGATTGCTTCGCTTGCGGATTCTTTGCCATGGAGGCCTGGTCAGGTCGCCATTCATTTGTCGGGTGCGCTGGGGCTTGATGTGCTCTCGGGTGCTTCTGAGGCCGGGGTGACCCCCGCGTCGATCCACCCAGTGATGACGTTCCAAGGTCTTAGTCTTGACTTGAAAAGGCTGAAGGAAGCACCAATGGCAATCACTGCGCCCACTTTGGCTTTGCCACTGATAGAGGTCCTGGCCAGTGAAATAGGGGGCAAACCATTTGTGATTGCCGAGGCCGCGCGTCCTTTGTATCACGCCGCACTATCCCACGGGGCGAACCATTTAGTGACGCTTATTTCTCAAGCGAAGGATTTGCTCAGTGAAGCCGGGATAGAAGAGCCTGCCGCTGTTCTGCGTCCACTGGTTACTGCGGCCCTTGACGGGGCTTTGGATTACGGGATGGGCGCACTGACTGGGCCAGTTGCCCGCAATGATACGGCGACAGTCGAAAAACATAACGATGCACTGGCAAACACGCGCGCTGCTGACACATACCGTTGGATGAGTCGGGCAACGGCTGAGGAACTGGAGTACTGGAGGGCTAATGAAGCTGATAACTGACCCGGGGGACTTCTCAGGTAATGACAACAGACAGATTGCGCTTGTCCCAACTATGGGGGCTCTTCATGAAGGTCACTTATCCCTTGTGCGCCTTGCAAAAGAAAAGGCAGATGCCGTAATCGTCTCGATTTTTGTCAATCCGACTCAGTTCGGGGCAGGCGAAGATTTTGATAAATACCCGCGTAACCTTGAAGAAGACATGAGCAAGCTTGAGCAGGTGGGAGTCGACGCTGTTTTCTCGCCGTCAGTTGAGATCATGTATCCAGGCCAAACAGCAGTAAGTATATGTCCCGGCAATACCGCTAACATTCTTGAAGGTGCGATTCGTCCTGGCCATTTCGCCGGAGTGACACAGATCGTTTCAAAACTATTCAACCTTGTGCGTCCAGATGTTGCAGTATTTGGCGAAAAAGACGCTCAACAACTAGCCATCATTAAACAAATGGTTCGCGACCTCAACTATCCAATCCGCATCATCGAAGCCCCAATAGTGCGCGAACCAGACGGTTTAGCAATGTCCAGCCGCAATGCCTATCTGAGCTTCGATCAGCGGGCACTCGCTGTCAACCTGAGTGCCGCATTGAAGATAGGAGCCATGAGCCCCACACCGGCCTCGCAAATCAAAGCCACCAGAAGCGCACTTCAAACGGCAAATATTGAACCTGAATACGTGGAAGTCGTGACCTGGCCAGCCTTTGAGATCGTAAGTGGCGAAGACCGCACTATAGATGGACAAACAAGATTGCTTTTAGCCGCAAAGATTGGCACCACTAGACTGATCGACAACGTAATGATTGGAGAATAAGTGCATTTCCCAACTTATCGGACCATGGCCTCAGGCAAGATCCACCGGGCGACAGTCACGGATGCCGACGTAGACTATGTTGGTTCGATCACCGTTGATGTAGATCTTTTGGAGGCCGCAGATATCTATCTGGGCCAAGAAGTCCAAGTAGTTGACGTCACAAACGGGGCACGGCTATCCACGTACACGATTGAAGGCGAACGCGGCTCTGGCGTCGTAAAACTAAACGGCGCGGCCGCCCATTTAATTCACCCCGGCGACCTCATCATTATCATCGCCTACGCCTCAATGACCGAAGAAAAAGCCAGAGTCCACAAACCTAAAGTGGTCTTGGTTGACGAAAGCAACAAGCCCATAGAGGTGGGCAATAATCTCTCAAAATAACGCCGCTGGCAGGTAGCTCATGGTATGAGCGCTGTCTTTGATTAGTTAGGATGAATGGGTGACTGAAAACCTAGATCCCGCCATTGATGAAGCTCCAGAACAACTTCGCGTTCGCGCCGATAAACGAAAGCGCCTGCTGGACGCCGGGATTAGCCCATATCCCGTGGAACTGCCTATCACCTCAACCATCAAGGCGGTTCGCGAGAAGTACCCGGATTTAGAGGCTGGCGCTCAAACCGAAGATGTCGTCGGTATTGCTGGGCGGGTGGTTTTAGCGCGCAACTCAGGGAAACTGTGCTTCGCGACCTTGCAGGATGGCGCTGGGGAACGAATCCAAATCATGCTTTCGGCAGCAATAGTTGGTGCAGAATCCCTCACGGCATACAAAACAGACGTTGACCTGGGTGATCACCTTTTTGTCAAAGGCCACGTTATCTCCAGTAAGCGCGGCGAACTGTCGATAATGGTTGATGAATGGGCCCTGGCATCAAAAGCATTACGTCCGCTTCCAAAGACCTATGTGGCAGAGGATGGAACTGAAGTCGGACTTGCAGAAGACACGCGCGTCCGCCGCCGCTACCTCGACATGATAATGCGCCCTGCCGCTCGCGAAATGGTGCGAACCCGCGCGGCGGTTGTGCGCTCACTTCGAGAGTACTTTGACCAGAACAATTTCATTGAAATAGAAACCCCAATGCTTCAGGTTCTGCACGGTGGTGCAGCTGCGCGTCCATTCCAGACGCACATGAACGCATACGACACTGAACTATTCCTGCGGATTGCCCCCGAACTGTTCCTGAAGCGCGCAGTCGTTGGCGGTGTGGACCGGGTATTCGAGATTAACCGTAACTTCCGCAATGAAGGCGCTGATTCCTCGCATTCACCTGAGTTCACAATGCTTGAGGCTTATGAGGCCTATGGGACTTATGACTCCATGGCCCGCCGCACCCGCGAAATGGTACAAAAAGCTGCTCGGGACGTTTTTGGATCTGAGATCGTGACGCTTACCGATGGAACTGAGTATGACTTGTCAGGTCAGTGGAAAGAGATTTCCTTGTTCCCGGCAGTATCTGAAGCTGTGGGTGAAGAGGTGACGGCGCAAACTTCCAGGGAACGCTTAATTCAACTTATCGGTGAAGAAATGCCTGACCATTGGGGGCCAGGTAAGCTTGCCGAGGTCTTGTTTGAAAACACTGTTGGTGATGATCTTTATGAGCCCACGTTTGTGCGAGATTTCCCCGAAGACTCCTCACCACTGACCAGAGCGCATCGCTCCATTCCAGGTGTCGTTGAAAAGTGGGACTTGTATGTTCGCGGTTTTGAACTTGCAACAGCCTATTCAGAACTAGTTGACCCGGTTGTGCAGCGTGAACGCTTTGAATCACAAGCTCTTGCTGCTGCAGCTGGGGATGCTGAAGCCATGGTTTTGGATGAGGACTTCTTAGAGGCCATGGAGTACGGTATGCCTCCGGCAGGCGGAATGGGTATGGGCCTTGACCGGCTACTTATGGCTCTAACTGGCGAAGGAATTCGAGAAACCATCACATTCCCGCTGGTGAAACGCGTCGACTGAGGCGGTAGAACTTGCTTCAATAATGTGGCTTCGCTTGTGTCTCATGATTCTGAATGAGACACCCAGTGAGAGGCCTCGTAAGAGGCCCAGAAATAGATTCAGCGAAGCCACATCAAGCGGCATCTAGTACCTTTCGGGCAAGTGAAGAATCGACGACCAAATCGGTTGCAACACCGGCGCGTAAGGCTGCAAGCAAGGGGAGGACCTTGGAATCCCCAGCGGCCACACAGACCCGGACTGGGATTCTTCGAAGTTGTGCAGGGCTTGGTCCAGAAGCCCGTGCATTCAAGGCCATATTAGTTGAACCATTTTCCCGCAGTAAAACCGTGCAGACATCGCCCACGACGCCGTCTGCTTTCGCGGCATCAATCTCTGCTTTATCCAAAAACCCAGATGCGTAAACATGGCTTGGAAGTTTTGCCGACATGGCTCCGACACCAAACAAAGCAATGTCGCAGCTTCTGATCGTGTTGAGAACGCTAATGACGGACCGTTCACGCCACATGGCAGCCTTGGTGTCTGCGTAATCAAAGAAAGCTGGGACTGGGAAGTGAACCATGCGTGCCCCAAAGGCCTCGGCAGCCTGTGAAATGATTTCATCAGCATAAGGAATGCCACTGTCAGAAGCATTTGAAGCGCCGTTTAGTTGCACAACTGTTGTCCCTGAGAGCCTCTTGGTGGGCAAGTAAGGGGTGATTGCTGAGGTTGTATTGCCCCAAGCGATTCCCAAAGTACTTCCCGTATCCATTAGGTCCCCAACCCGAGTTGCAGCAACCTGCGCAACATCGCGCAGCCTGATCAAGTCTGGATCGGCTGGCCTGACTGGGACAATCCAAGGACGAACCGAAAAACGGTTTGAAAGACCCCGCCTGACTGAATCATGAACATCACTTGGTGGCACGACCGAAATCCGGACTAAACCTGCTTCACGTGCATGTGTAAGTAGTCTTGAGACCGTTGATCTAGATACGCCCATCGTCCGCGCGATGGACTCCATAGTTTGGCCCTGGAGATAGTGCATTGATGCCGCCAGGTGCGCCTGTTCTACACGTTCTTTCACAGTTACAAGTTTGCCATGCACCAACGTGCAGAGAGGGTGCATAAACGATCATTGCGGGGATAATTGACTGGTACACGGCTTTTCACCTGGTAGGGATGTAAGGGAGCGCGAATGTGTTTAATGTCGAAACACCTATGCGCGCTAACAGACGCACCGGACCAGATGGCGAGTAGTGGTCGCAGCGATGTCGTGCACACTTCCTTCGAAACTGCGAGTATTGAATACAGAACGGAAGCATAATGACCAGAAAGGCGGTAACAGTAATAAATCCGTTCCTTAAAGTTTGACGAGAACAGTGGCTAGAAAAGCTACTCGGACGTGCGAAGACGCACGGAAGGAGAACGAACACAGTGTTAACATGGGGTATTTTTGCTAGTGAGTTCATCGGAACGATGCTACTTCTCTTGCTTGGTGGTGGCGTCGTTGCAAACAATCTTCTACCGAAGTCGAAAGGCAGAGGTGGGGGTTGGCTGATGGTGAACTTTGGGTGGGGCATCGGTGTCTTTGTCGGTGCGTACGCCGCCTGGAAGACAGGTGGTCACCTGAACCCTGCAGTCACAATCGCTAAGGCCGTCCAACACATGTACGACCCAGCAATTACATTCAATGGAATGGAAGGAGAATATGCAGCTGAGGTCAACGTAACTAACTTCTTTGTTTACATTGCAGCACAACTGTTAGGCGCTTTTGTTGGTGCTGTATTGGTATACCTGACTTATAAGAAGCAATTTGACCAGGATTTGGATCCTGCCTTGAAGCTTGGTGTATTCTCAACTGGTCCGGAAGAACGTTCTTACGGATGGAACCTGGTTACAGAGGCCTTGGCTACTGCCGTGCTCATCGCATGGATATTGGTATCCGGTGGTGTACCCACCGCTGTCGGTCCGCTTGCAGTTGCACTCGTTATTGTTGGTATCGGTGCATCTCTTGGTGGCCCAACCGGATACGCAATCAACCCAGCGCGTGACCTCGGTCCACGTATCGCCCATGCTGTTTTGCCCATAAAAGGCAAGGGCGGTTCGGACTGGAGCTACTCTTGGGTTCCGATTGTCGGTCCGATCATCGGTGCAGTGCTTGCCGTTGTGATGGTCTATGGGTTTGGCCTCGGCAGCCTAGATATTAATGTGTGGCCAATTGGCTAAATAATATAAGGAAAAAATAATGACTGAAGAAAAATTCGTTCTCGCAATTGACCAGGGGACGACGTCGTCTCGTGCGATCATCTTCAACCACGCAGGAGAGATCGTCTCTGTAGGTCAAAAGGAGTTCGAGCAGATTTTCCCGAATCCTGGTTGGGTTGAGCATGACCCGATCGAGATTTGGGATACCGTCCGGGCGGTTGTCGCTGATGCGCTGCAAAAGGCCGAGATTAACCGCCATTCTTTGGCCGCAGTCGGCATAACGAACCAGCGTGAAACGGCTGTCGTGTGGGACAAGACCACGGGTGAACCTGTTTACAACGCGATCGTCTGGCAGGACACACGTACCTCGCGCATTATCCGTGAAATCGGTGGTGATGAGGGCTTGGATAAGTATCGTTCGCGTGTGGGGCTACCACTTGCAACGTACTTCTCAGGTCCGAAGGTCAAATGGATCCTTGATAATGTCGAGGGCGCACGTGAGAAAGCAGAAGCTGGCGACCTATTGTTTGGTAACACTGACGCATGGGTTATGTGGAACCTTACAGGTGGGGTCAATGGCGGCGTTCACGTTACTGATGTGACTAACGCTTCGCGTACGTTGTTGATGGATATTGAGACCCTGCAGTGGGATCCAGAGATTTGTAAAGACATGGGCATTCCGATGTCGATGCTTCCAGAAATCAGGTCTTCATCTGAGGTTTATGGTTATGGTCGTCCGCAAGGCCTTCTAGTCGACACTCCAATTGCTGGCATTCTTGGTGATCAGCAGGCAGCCACGTTTGGGCAGGCTTGCTTCAACATGGGTATGGCTAAGAACACGTACGGTACTGGTTGTTTCATGATCATGAACACCGGCAAGGACATTGTCTGGTCCAAGAATGGTCTGCTTACGACTGTCTGCTACAAGATTGGCGACCAAGACACGGTTTACGCTCTTGAGGGCTCTATTGCTGTGGCGGGTTCGTTGGTTCAGTGGTTCCGTGACAACCTTGGAATCATTTCTTCAGCACCTGAGATTGAGGATCTAGCGAAGACCGTTGACGACAATGGTGGCGTGTATTTCGTCCCAGCGTTCTCAGGTCTATTCGCGCCGTACTGGCGTGATGACGCTCGTGGCGCAATCGTTGGTCTTACCAGGTATAACAACAAGGGTCACTTGGCTCGCGCTGTCATTGAGTCCACTGCTTTCCAGACGAAGGAAGTTTTGGATGCAATGAACGCGGATTCCGGGCATGACCTGGTTGAGCTTCGCGTTGACGGCGGTATGATCCGCGACAATACATTGATGCAGTTCCAGGCCGACATTATTGGTGTGGATGTGGTTGCACCGGTGGTTGCAGAGACCACTGCGCTCGGCGCTGCGTATGCCGCGGGGATCGCTGTTGGCTTCTGGGAGGGCGAATCCGATGTGATCGCCAACTGGAAGGAAGGCCAACGCTGGACACCGAAGATGGATAAGACTGAGGTAGAGCGCACTTATCGTCTTTGGAAGAAAGCTGTTACCCGCACAATGGATTGGGTAGACGACGACGTACTGTAGTTAGTTTCTCCCTCTATTTAGGTGGTGCCCGCTTGGATCAGGAAGTCTGGTCCAAGCGGGCACTTTGAGTTTGCCGTCTATGCCCAGTCGACAATCACTGGTACGTGATCGGAAGCTCCTTTTCCTTTTCGCTCGTCTCTAGCAATGAAAGCCCCTGTGGTTCGGGCTGCTAATGCTTTCGAGGCGTAAATGAAGTCAATTCGCATCCCCTCATTTTTTGGGAAGCGTAGTTTTTGGTAGTCCCAGTAGGTGTAGCCTTCGGTGTTGCCCATGGTGACTTCATGGAAGCCAGCTTCTTCAAAGGCGCGGAAAGCTTCCCTCTCGGGGGCACTTACGTGTGTGTTTCCTTCGAATGCGTCCATGTCCCACACATCTTGGTCCCTTGGTGCAACATTCCAGTCCCCGCCAAGGGCGATGAGCGCTTCGGGATTTGATTCTATCCATGATGCGGCGTTTTCTTTTAGGGCCGCAAGCCACTGAAGTTTGTATTGATAGTGGGGGTTTGTGAGTTCTCGACCGTTCGGAATATATAGGCTCCAGAATGTGAAAGGTTCTGCTTCGGTTTCAACTGTGACGCTTAGTGCCCTGGCCTCAACCTTGTCTTGCCATGTTGGCTGCCCCGCAAAGTGATTGGCGGAATCCAGAACTGGAAGCCGGGTTGCTATAGCCACGCCGTTCCATTGGTCTAGTCCGTGCATGGTTACGGAGTATCCGGCTTGTTCAAATGGTTCAGTTGGAAACTGGTCTGGTTTGCATTTGATTTCTTGCATGGCCAGTATGTCTACGTTGGTCCTTTTGAGAAAATCAATGACCCGGGTGACGCGGGTGCGAATAGAGTTAACGTTCCAGGTTGCAATCCTCATGTGTAAGAGGATAGCGACTTGGTGGTGGTCTGGCAGGATAGGGTTGGTTTATGGCAACAGCACTTGTGACGGGCGCGACCTCGGGGATCGGGCGGGAGTTTTGTAGGCAATTGGCCAGGCAAGGTCATGATCTTGTTCTTGTGGCGCGTGACCGGGAGCGTTTGAGTAGCACCGCACGCTACCTAGAAAAAAAGGAGGGTATCAGCGCTGAGATTCTTCCAGCGGATTTGTCGGCGGATGAGGGCGTGGCGGCAGTATGTCAGCGCGCTGGGTCCGTGGATGTGCTGGTGAACAATGCGGGGTTTGGTTTGGGCAGTCCTTTTTTGCGCGATGCGCTGAAGAAAGAAGAGGACGCGTTAAATGTCATGGTTCGCGCTGTCATGGCTACTTGCCACGCGGCCGGTAATCATATGGTGAGCCAAGGCCACGGCGTGATTATTAATATTTCGTCTGTTGCTGCGCTTACTGGCATGGGAACTTATTCTGCCCATAAGGCGTGGGTGCAGGCTTTCACTGAGGGCCTTGCGGAGGAGCTTCGCGGGTCTGGAGTTACTGCCACGGCGGTTCTTCCAGGTTTGGTGCACACGGAGTTTCATGCTCGGATGGGCAATGAGATGTCTGGTATTCCAGATTTTGTGTGGTCCCGTCCAAGTGAAGTGGTGGCGCAGTCTTTGCGGGCTGCTTTCAAGGGGCAGGTGCTGGTGACGCCGACACCTATATATAGGGTGGTCGCTGGCGTTGCAAGGATTGCTCCGCGTTCGCTTGTTCGCGTTATTACGCGAAGCATCCCGCATACGTGATGCTATTTGCCGACGAAACGGATAATGTCAGCGATTGACGAGGCGATGACGGCTGGGCGGAACGGGAACTTTTCGATGTCCTCCGTTTTTGTTGAGCCTGTGAGGACTAAGTGTGTGCGTAGTCCGGCTTCTACGCCTGCTTTCACGTCTGTGTCCATGCGGTCGCCGATCATGGCGGCACCTTCAGAGTGTGCGCCTATTTGGTTTAGTCCGGCGCGAATCATCACTGGATTGGGTTTGCCAACGAAGTAGGGCTCACGGCCGGTTGCTGCTGTGATCATTGCGGCCACTGCGCCGGTTGCGGGTAGTGTTCCTTCGTCGGAAGGGCCGGTGACGTCGGGATTTGTGGCAATAAACTTGGCACCTTTTTCGAGTAGTCGAATGGCGCGCGTGATTGCATTGAAGTCGTAGGTGCGAGTTTCACCTAAAACTACGTATTCAGGGTCTTGGTCAGTCATGATGTATCCGGCGTGATGGAGGGCGGTGGTGAGTCCGGCCTCGCCAATCACATATGCGGAGGATTCTGGGGATTGCTGCGCAAGGAATGCGGCAGTCGCGTTTGCTGAAGTCCAGATGTGGTCTTCGGGCACGTCTAGCCCAGAGGCTTGTAGTCGTGCTGACAAGTCACGGTTTGTGAATATTGAGTTGTTTGTGAGAACAAGGAAGGGTAGGTCATTTTCCCGTAATGCATCCAGGAACTCTTGCGCCCCAGGAATTGCGCGGTTTTCTTTGACAAGGACGCCATCCATGTCTGTCAACCAGGCTTTTATTGGTCCCCTTTGGACGCGGCTGGTTGCGTTATTGATTGTTTCTTCCATCATGGTATAAAGCCTATCTATCAAGTGGGAAGAATATCTGTTTTGCCGCGAAAATCACCTTCTGAGTGGATTATGTGTGGTTTTCTCAGGATAGATTGGGTTGCGAGGTGGTTTAGATGGTTGGGGTTGGCCCATGGGTAGGTGAATGGCCAAAAGGCGATCACTTTGATCCAGAGTTACTTGAAAATGGCGATAGACGAAACGTGCTCGATCAGTATCGGTATTGGACGCGTGAGGCTATTAGTAGGGCGATTTCGGATCAGTCTTTAGGATTTGAAGTGGCGATTGAGAACCTTGGTCATGATTTTAATATTGGGTCCATAGTTCGCACTGCTAACGCATTGGGGGCGGCCGCAGTCCATATTGTGGGAAAACGGCGGTGGAATAGGCGTGGTGCGATGGTCACAGACCGGTATTTGCCTGTGGGGCATTTTCCTGACGTGGATTCTTTTGTGAAGGACGCCGCGCGAAGAAGGAAAATCTTGGTTGGGATAGACATTTTGGACGTGTCTACGCCTTTAGAGACTGCGGTTTTGCCGGGCGAGGCGATATTGGTTTTTGGCGAGGAAGGCGGGGGTTTGAGTGAACGGATGCTTGAAGAATGCGTGGCTGTCCATCATGTGACCCAGTATGGATCAACCAGATCTATGAATGTGGGGCATGCGGCGGCTATCGCTATGTGGGCGTGGGGACGACAAAATAACAATAACTAAATAGAAACAATGTTCGGAAACTAATATTATTCGGCAAGTTTCC
>DAIOFF010000024.1:0-18924 GCA_036745855.1 Scrofimicrobium sp.
TTTGTTGTAGCGCTTGTTCTTGGAGCACTTTGGTTAGCTAAAGGTGGGGGCGGGGCGGCAGAGGACACTTCGACTATTGTCCTGAAATCGCCTGCAGAGGAAGCCCCAGACGTTGGGGCAGTCGCACCACTAATTGAGGCTGAGACTGTGACTGGGGAGGCTTTGACTATTCCTAGCGCAGGTTCAAAGCCAACCTGGTTGGTTTTTAACGCCACTTGGTGTGCGAACTGCCGGGCCGAAATGCCGGACATTGAGACCATGTTTTCTGAATATTCTGACCGCGTGGATTTTGCGTCAATATATGTTGGCGACAGTGCAAATGATGTGGAAGCGTACGGTACGAAACTTGGGTTGACTTTTCCGTTAGTACCAGATCCAGAAAGTAAGATTGGTGCGCTTTATCGGACGTTGGGTGTTCCCGCCCACTATTTTATTGGTGTCGATGGGAAGGTTGTTAGCTTACATGTGGGGGCTTTGAGTGAGGCCAGTATGCGTGAGAGGCTAAATCAGCTGCTGCCACATTCGGACTAGACGTTCGTATTTGGCCTAGTGACGCGTGTTATGGCAGGGAGTGTGTGATAAGCCCGCCAGTTTCCTGGTGTCTGGGTTCGAATGCAATGCGCGTCCAGTCGTATTATGCCGCACGCCTCGGGAAAATATGACTATGGACCTAGATAATAAAGTAAACACTGTATTGTAATCAAAATGTAATACTACGTGTGGGTCTTAAGTCTCAAGTGTCGTTAGGCTGACTGCAAAGGAGCAAAGATGTTCCTTGTCTTTCAGTTTGGCAAAGGAGAAAGCATGAAAGCACTTGTCTACCGCGGTCCTGGCAAAAAGGAATGGACAGAAGTTCCAGACCCTGTAATCGAAGAGCCAACTGATGTCATTGTCAGAGTAGATACAACCACAATATGCGGTACTGACCTTCACATTCTGAAAGGTGACGTCCCCGCAGTCACTGAAGGGACCATCCTCGGACACGAAGCCGTCGGGACAATCACAGAAGTTGGGCACGGCGTCACCAAGTTCTCACCAGGGGATCGAGTTGTGATACCTGCAATCACCTCATGTGGCACATGCGCATATTGCAGGGTTGGGCAAGCAAGCCACTGCCAAAGCGTTGGTGGGATCGGCTGGATCCTGGGTCACCTTGTCGATGGCACACAAGCCGAATACGTTCGCGTGCCGTTCGGAGAGACCTCGCTTCACCACGTTCCTGACGGGCTCTCGGATGAGGAAGTAATTTTCCTGTCCGACATCATTCCGACAGGGTATGAAATGGGCGTATTGAACGGAGACGTAAAAGCAGGCGACGACGTACTGATTATTGGCGCAGGTCCTGTCGGTTTAGCTGCAATGCTCACAGCCAAACTTGCTGGCGCGAAACGAGTCATTGCTGCAGACCTGGATCCGTACCGTTTGCAAGAATCCAAAAACAATTTTGGGGCAACTCACGTAGTGAACTCGGGCGAAGATGATTGGTACCAGCAGGTACGGGACCTGACAGGAGGAATGGGTCCCGACGTTGTCATGGAGGCCGTCGGTATCCCGGCAACGCTCGAAGCCGCATTCGACCTCGTGAAACCCTATGGAAATGTTGCGAACATCGGTGTGCACGGTGCCCCAGTCACGTTGCCCATTGATCGAATGTGGATTGAGAATGTCACTTTGACTATGGGGCTAGTCGATGGAGTAACGGCTCCGACTCTTATTGGACTTGTCGAAGACGGAATACTCAACGTGAAGCCGATGGGGACTCACGATTTCAAGATGGATGATTTCATGGAGGCATACGACGTGTTCGCGAATGCCGGAGCCAATAAAGCACTCAAAGTAATTGTACGTAGGTGATTTTTATGTGGCGAGGCGTTAGCCCACATGGACCAGCGCCTCGCCATACTGGTCAGCTGAACCAGTTATTTACTGCCGAAACGACTTCACGGTCAAAAGCGTCGTCGCTATGGTGTTTGTTGATCCACTCTGCAAATGATCCGCCAGTCAAACTATCTAGTTCACTCTGGCATGAATCCGGATCTTCAACCGCACGCGTCAGTAGCTTCACAGCCTCTTCCTCAGTGTCATACAAGAACGGGTAATCGGCAGGCACAAGTGTCTTTGCCCATTCCATGTTGGGGAAAATGCCGATGGCACCTGCGCCCATTGCCTCAACGTACGACAGACCGTAAGATTCTTCATCCGCGGTTGCCAAGAACGCCGTGGTATGCGCCAATGCCTCCCAATAGGACGCACGTTCGGCAGTCAGCGGCCCAACCCAAACCCAAGGAATTTGTGAAAAGCTCATCGCCTTTTCGCTGACAAGATGCGACTCTTGAAGGCGCATCTCAACCTTAATTGGTGTCTTTGCATGAACTTTCTCAACCACCCGCCGGAAAAGCGCCGGACGCTTGCGCTCAGACAGATAAATGGCCGGATAAAGCACGACGGGCACTTCGGTCTTTACATGTTCCCTGACGTGGTCTAGGCGGAAGCCAAGGTTTACCCAAGCTAACTTGGCCTGCTCCGATAAAGAACTGACTGTGAGTTTACGCGTGAGTTCTTTTATTTCCGAGGCCGTTCTTTCAGAGTTCGCAAACGTTGGAAACAAAACACATGAAAGAGCCATTGTGGGCTTCTCAATCTTCGATTCCAAGTCAGCGGCTGGCCACCATACAAAGTTCATGATCCTAGCGGACTCACCACCTGACTCACGGAAAATCGTGTTCCAGATTTCCGTGGAATCAAGGACATCCATGTTGATGATTACTGTGTCGCTCGGGTCCACGAACTCAATGGGAACAACATCAAAACCATCACACCGTCTAGGCGCTGGTCCAATGAGTTGTGACTCTGGAAAGAGACGCAGGAAACGGCGGACTAGCGTTGCCCCCGCGTCGTGTCCGCCTACGCGGCCATCCTCTCCGATTACTGTTGCGCTTCGCTTGATAGCTACCTTCATTGGGCTCCTCCTGCACTAGCGGTGGCGTTTTCAGGAATGTCTTCTTCTGGCGTTTCCGACTGAATACGCATCCCATAGAAAGAACGATAGACGAAGAACGCTGAGATCAGGAAGAATGCGGCGGCGAGTACATAAACGAGAACGTTTAGTCCCTGGCCGGTAAGGTGGACTCCCAGTTGTACAGCGAGCATTCCAAATAGAGTAGTGAACTTGATTATTGGGTTTAGCGCGACTGATGAAGTGTCCTTATAAGGATCGCCAACAGTGTCACCGACGATTGTTGCATCATGCAGGGCCGTGCCCTTGGCGTGAAGATCAGTTTCGACGACCTTCTTGGCATTATCCCAAGCACCACCAGCATTCGCCATAAAGATTGCTTGGTAGAGACCAAAGATTGCAATGGAAATCAGATAACCAATAAATAGGAATGGTTCCATGAATGCGAATGCCAATGTCGCAAAGAATACTGCTAAGAATATGTTGAGCATGCCTTGCTGTGCGTACTGTGTGCAGATTGCAACGATTGCTGTTGAATCTTTGACTGAAGCGCGCTCACTGGATTCGTCCAGCTTAATGTGCTTCTTGATGTACTCGACGGCCCTGTAAGCACCGGTTGTGACGGCCTGGATGGACGCCCCCGAGAACCAGAAAATAGTTGCACCACCAAGGATGAATCCAAGGAGGAAAGGCGCGTGCATAATTGAGAGATTTGCTAGCTGATCTTGCGCCAGCTGGCCAGAGGCAGGATCTAGCCCGACAAGTTCAATGATGATAGAGAAAATCATTGTGGTTGCGCCCACAACGGCCGTGCCAATAAGAACTGGCTTTGCTGTTGCTTTGAACGTGTTACCAGCGCCATCGTTTTCTTCAAGCATTAACTTTGCGCGGTTCCATTCAGGTTTGAAACCGTAGCTCTTCTCAAGTTCGGTCTCTACGTTCTCGACCTGTTCGATCTGAGAGAGCTCATAGACTGACTGAGCGTTGTCCGTGACGGGACCATAGGAATCGACGGCAATAGTCACAGGCCCCATCCCAAGGAATCCGAAGGCCACAAGGCCGAATGCGAACACCGCTGGGGCAATCATGTGGTCGCCAAGGCCGATGTTCGAAAATGCGAATGCGACCGCCATAAGGCCAACAATGGTGACCCCAAGCCAGTAGGCAGAGAAGTTACCTGCCACAAGGCCCGACAGAATATTTAGTGATGGGCCGCCTTCACGTGAACTCTTTACGGTCTCACGTACGTGGCGGGACTTTGTCGAGGTGAATACCTTGACTAGTTCTGGAATAAGAGCTCCCGCTAGGGTGCCGCAGGTGATGATCGTTGCCAAGATCCACCCCAGTCCATCGAACTGGTTTCCGATAACCGCCCATGACGTTAGATATGTGAAAGCAATGCAGATTGCAGAGGTCATCCAGACCAGTGAGGTCAAAGGTGCCTCGAAGTCCATTTCAGTGGCATCTTTGTACTTTCTGGTGGTTAGAGTCGCGTTGATTCCGTATGCAATGGCGGATGCAACAAGCATTGCAGCGCGAATAGCGAAGATCCAGACCAACAAAGTGGCCTGCATATGTGGTTCGCCTACAGCCAGAATAATGAATGTCACCAAGGCGACACCGGTCACGCCGTACGTTTCGAAACCGTCAGCCGAAGGACCAACTGAGTCCCCAGCATTGTCACCGGTGCAGTCGGCGATAACGCCTGGGTTACGCGGGTCGTCCTCGTCAATCTTAAAGACAATCTTCATAAGGTCAGAGCCAATGTCGGCAATCTTGGTGAAGATCCCGCCAGCGATACGAAGAACAGATGCGCCAAGGGACTCACCAATAGCGAATCCGATGAAACAAGCACCGCCGACATCCGGTGGTAAGAACAACAAAATAACCAGCATCGCGAACAGTTCAAAAGAGATCAAAACCATGCCGATAGACATGCCTGACTTCATGGGAATCTGATGAAGCGGAAGGGGCTTTCCCTCAAGAGCTGCGAAAGAGGTGCGCGAGTTTGCGAAAGTGTTGACGCGGATGCCAAACCACGCGACGCCGTAGGAACCCGCCATGCCAAGAAGCGAGAAGAAGACGATGATTAGTACGCGTCCCCACGGGAAAAACAAAAGTGCTTTGTAATAGACCACAATGACTGCCGTAATAAACAGCCAAAGAATCAAAAGGAACTGGCCTTGTTTATTCAGATAAGCGCGGCAGGTTGCGTAGATAAGTTCAGAAACCTGCAACATTGCCTTGTGGACCGGTAACTTTCTCAGCTGCGCGTAGACCCATATTCCAAACGCGAAACCGAAGAAACAAAGCGCAAGGCCGATGTACAAAATACCCCGACCTGAAATCCCAATCGAAGGACTTGCTAGGTCTAAGGAGGGAACAACAAGGCTAGCTTCACCTCCTCCTGCCGGTGGTGAGGTCTCCGCGCCGCCAGAGCCACAACCTGCAAGCATGATTGTGCCTGCAAAAGCTCCGACACCGAGAAGTGTCCTGCGGATGAATGATTTACTGCGAGACCGAGGGCGCTCGCCTGAATCGTTGATGGTCATAATGCCTCTAGTTGATTGCTTCCTTGCTTTGGCCCTCCCAAGGATAGTTGTGTTGCTTTCGATTTCGCTCACACTTTCGCCGAAAAATATGAAATTAGCCACATTTTTTAACGAAAAATGCCCTCAAAAATGCGCGAGTCTGTCTGTCTTGGGACAGAAGTCCTCATATCCGCTTTCGAATATTGGAAATATGCCAGAGAACAGTCGGATGGGAACAAAACCTCAGACTGGTTTCACTCCAAGTTTCATTAAGCCAAACTGATACGCCGCAAGAAGGGCCTCCCACGAAGCCTCAATCACATTGGTGCCAACGCCAACCGTAGTCCATAGGGCATCGTCAACCTCAGTGTCAATAAGAACCCTAGTCAGGGCATCTGTGCCGCCCCGGTCCTCATCCAGAATCCTTACCTTGAAGTTACGCAAGCGGAAACGGTCTACTTCAGGATAGATACCCTCAAGAGCGTCTCGCATTGCGTGGTCAAGGGCATTCACTGGGCCATTTCCCTCCGCAGTACTAATATGGCGGCCATCTGCTTGAAGTTTCACAGTTGCCTCTGACTCACCAAATACTGCGTCGCCAGCCCCAAAATCTTCGCGCGTTGTAACCTTCCAGGATTCAAGGCGCCAGTATCTTGGCGCGCCACCAAGAGCATCCCGGAGCAACAACTCAAACGATGCATCTGCCGCGTCATAAGCGTAGCCTTGCGCTTCACGTTCTTTCACGATTGCAGCTACCTTGCCAGTCAGCTGCTTGTTTCCGCCCAGATCTATCCCAAGCTCTGTGGCCTTGAGTTCAATGGAAGCGCGACCAGCCATTTCTGAGACCAGCATTCGCATGGAGTTTCCAACATCATCAGGATTCATGTGTTGGTAAAGGTCAGGGTTAACTTTGATTGCAGAAGCGTGCAAACCCGCTTTATGGGCAAAGGCAGAATGACCCACATAAGGTTCGCGGGCAAACGCACCCATATTTGCTATTTCTGCCACTTTAAACGCGGTGCTAGATAGACGTTTCATACACTGCTCTGGAATAACGTCAAAACCGAGTTTTAGTTGGAGATTCGCAATGCAAGTGAGCAGATTTGCATTGCCGGTTCGCTCACCATACCCATTTATTGTTCCCTGGACCTGGGTTGCGCCAGCTTGAATGCCAGCCAAAGAGTTGGCTGTGGCACACCCAGTGTCATTGTGGGCATGAATGCCGATTTGAACCGAGTGCATTCCACCAGCGTCAAGTGCCTCACGAAGCCTGTTTACGTGGGCTGAGATCGTATTAGGAAGGTTCCCGCCATTAGTGTCACAACAGATGATTGTGGAAGCACCCGACTCTGCTGCCACAAGTGCCACTTCAATACCGTAATCAGAATCGAACTCTAATCCATCAAAATAGTGCTCTAAATCCACCATCACTTCTTGCGTGGTGGCTAGAAAACTAACCGTGTCTGCAACCATACGGAGGTTCTCTTGAAGCGTAGTACGTAGGGCTTCTGCCACGTGACGCGGATCAGACTTCGCCACCAAAGTGATCACAGGCGCTTCAGAATCTCTAAGTGCAATAACCTGCGGATCGGATTTAGCTTCCGTGTCCACTTTGCAAGTGGCACCAAATGCCGTCAGCTTTGCATGCTTCAACGTCATCTTTGTGGCTTCCTTGAAGAACTCAGTGTCTTTAGGAATGGCTCCAGGCCAGCCGCCTTCAATGTAGTCAACGCCAAGGTCATCAATTACATGCAGCAACCGGAGCTTATCGGCAACCGAAAGCGCAATGCCTTCCATTTGAGCGCCATCACGCAGCGTTGTGTCATATGCACTTACATGAGTCATGGATAGAAGTATGCCGCCCATAGCACATGAGTGCCTTACCATCTCGATTAAAGACGCAGCAATCAAACATTGCCGCAGTTAGGGCTTAATGGAACCTTGATTTTTGTGGTAGATCCGGACACGCCAGCGTGCATCCCCTGACTTTGGCCGCCAGGTATGATCTGAGTTTTCCTCATCCAGTTGCCAAATCTCTGGATCAACTTTGGGTGCTTTTACGCCGTCACCAGCGACAAAATCGAGCTCTGAAATAACCAACTTTTCTACAAGTCCTATGGTCTGCGCATAAATCTGCGCGCCACCTGCTATCCAGACATTTTGGCCAGCCACTTCTAAAGCTTCTGGAATAGAAGACACAACCAAAGCCCCCGGTGCCACATAACCAGCCGTCCTAGTGATAACAATATTCTTGCGGCCTGGTAGTGCAGTGCCTAGTGCCTCCCAAGAAGACCGACCCATTATTAGTGAAGCCCCTAAAGTTGTTTTCTTGAAAAATGCTAGGTCAGCTGGGACTCTCCAAAGCATTCCTGTTCCAGAACCAATCACTCTGAATCGATCTTGTGCCCAGATTGCTGCAAGAGTCATACAGAAACCTTCGCCTTGATTGCTGGGTGATGTTCATAACCTTTGACGGTCACATCATCGAAATCATAGCTAAACAAGTCGTTCGCTTTTTTGAGCTCTAATGTTGGAAATCTATATGGAGTGCGTGACAATTGTTCTTTTACTTGCCGGAGGTGGTCTAAATAAATATGACAATCGCCTCCGGTCCAAATGAAGTCACCAACCTCTAATCCAGCTTGCTGCGCAAGCATGTGGGTAAGAAGTGAATATGACGCAATGTTGAACGGAACTCCCAAGAAAAGATCCGCGCTTCGCTGATACAGCTGAAGGCTAAGTTTTCCATCCACCACATAAAGTTGAAAGAAAGCGTGGCATGGTTGAAGTGCCATTTGCTGCAAGGCACCCACATTCCATGCGGAAACAATCATCCGACGCGAATCAGGGTCTGTTTTTAGGGTTTCTAGGACCTCAGAGAGCTGGTCAATGGTTTGCTTTCCTTCCCCTTGCCAAGCCCTCCATTGAACTCCATAGATGGGGCCTAGATCGCCGTTTTCGTCGGCCCACTCATTCCAAATCCGAATCCCATTTTCCTGGAGCCAAGCGACATTCGATTCGCCTCGAATAAACCAAAGAAGTTCACCTACTACGGACTTTAAGTGAACTGACTTTGTTGTCACTAATGGAAAGCCATCACTTAGGTCGTAGCGGAGCTGCCGCCCGAACACCGACAAAGTGCCGGTGCCCGTGCGGTCACCTTTTTGCGCGCCGTGATGCAAGACATCGGCCAATAGATCTTCATATTGGCTATCCGTGCGCGCTTCAATCATTATTCAACCTCAATGCTCGTCGTGTGGGGCACTACGTGGTCCAGCGTACGTCCAATTGTGCATTGGCGTTCGATGGCCGCAAGTGCGCGACGAGTTACTTTCGCGATATCTTCTGGGGCTATGTCGCCAAAATCGGGGACAAGTTCCACATCGAAGCTCGTATACCTGTCTTCGGCTTCGTTGTATTCGGCGGACACGTTACCGCTCAACGAGAAATCGTCGCCAAGTAGACTGGCAAAACGCTGATCTGACGACATTGCGTTGCAGCCAAGCAGAGCCACTTTCAGTAGCTCTCCGGGACTCCATTGGCCAGATCCTTTGCCAATCTCAATGGTGGCACCGCGTTCGTTGGTACTCGTGTATTGCCGGGTGCCTATGCGCTCGATTTTCATTGGTTTTGCTCCAGCCAGTTCGCGGCAGCTTTTTGCTCACCACCAATGATACGGGGAACAAGGCGCATTGCCTCGGTTTCAAGTTTCTTACCGAGCAATGGAATATTGACTTTCAGTTCGCCAACCATCGTGCGTGTTGCCGCGTTTGCGTCACCGGTCAGCGCCGATTCAGCGCTAAGCGTGACGGGTGCGCCCTTAACCGTGATCTTGGTTATGCCATTTGCGCTGGAATCCCCCGTGCGAGTCCAGTCTTCTTCAATACTGACTTCGACATCATTTGGGATCAGTTTTGAAACCGCTGAGGGCAAAGACGAGGACGGAACAGCAGCAGTAACATGCACTTTTGCTGAGTTGTCGTCGCCTGTTACGTCAGTCTTTACGCCAGTTAGGCGTGCTTCTTCAAATCTGCTTTCGTTGAATGAGGCAGACTGGTACATGGCCCAAGTCTTCTCAAATGATGCTGGGTAGTCGTATTTTTCTTCGAACTGCATTTTTATCCTTTCGACCTTGCACAATCTTAGTGGTGGGAAATGACATGCCCGAACAGCAAGGTAGGGTAAACGCATGTTAAACACAAAAACGGATGCGAAGATGCCTGGCAGCAATTCGCTTCCAGAAGGAGCAAACGCCCGTTTGCTGGCGTTGACTGCAGACTGGCAGGTAGTGGCAGATTTGGCAGGCGCTGACTTGGTTTTGTGGTTGCCAACAGTGGATGGTCGGTTCATTGCGTCGGCTCTTTGCCGCTCGGCGACTTCTGCCACAGTTCATGTGGAGGATATCGTTGGCTTTTATTCTTCCGCAGGGCGAACTGAGGCACTCAATGAAGCATTGGAACTAGGCGAAATAGTTGATTCGGATAGTACTGATTGGGCCGGTGGCTATTCCACTTCTTCAGCATTTGTGCCTGTTCCTTATGAGGGGCGCGTTGTGGCGGTGGTTAGCAGGGAAGTGAACGTTTCTGCCCGGGGTGGTCATGCAGCTTATGACATGTGGACTGAATGGGCCGGAAATGTGATGTTGGAGATGATTGCGGAGGGGCAGTATCCGTACGATCAAGCACCGACTGGGGGACGCCATGGTGTTCCGCGGGTTATTGATGGCGCAATCCTGTTAGATGCTGATGGCATCGTTAGGGGTCTCACTCCAAATGCAACGTCTTGTATCCGTCGTTTGGGTATCAGAGGGCATTTGATAGGGCAATCTTTGGGGCGTGAAGTGACTGCTGTTCTTCGCGAGGGGTCAACTGTTGAGGAAATGATGCCAGTCGTGCTCACTGGGAAAGGACCCCAACGAACTGAAGTTGAAGCGCGCGGGCATGTAGTGAACATGCGGGCGTTGCCGTTGATTGAGAACGGCGAGAGGACCGGTGCTGTCATTATCACCCGGGATGTGTCTGAGATGCATAAGCGTGAACAGGAGCTGATGAGTAAAGATGCAACTATCCGAGAGATACATCACCGCGTTAAGAACAATCTGCAGACCGTGTCTGCGTTGCTTAGAATGCAGCGACGTAGAACAAACTCAGATGAAGTGAAAGTTGCATTAACTGAGGCTGAGCGCAGGGTTCAGGCGATTGCGACTGTGCACGAAGCTCTTAGCCATAATGTTGATGAGGTAGTTGATTTCGATCGCGTGGCATCTGAGGTGCTTCGCATGGCGGGGGCAGTCGCAACCACTGATCATCATGCGAATGTGATTGTTGAGGGAGGGTTTGGCACTCTCTCTGCAGATGCTGCAGCCGCTTTGGCTACTGTTCTTACCGAACTTGTAACTAACTCTGTTGAGCATGGTCTGGCCGACCGGGATGGCACTGTTTGGGTGAAAGCCACACGCAGTGGCGATTCATTGGCAGTTTTGGTCGAAGACGACGGTGTTGGAATCGAACCTTCAACGCCAATGACGGGGCTTGGGACTCAGATCGTCCACATGATGGTTACGGGTGAACTGCATGGGACGATTGATTGGGGACAGCGCGACCCACTAAACGCCGAAGCCCCGGGGACGACAGTAACTTTGCATCTTGAAGTGACTGATTGAGAGCTTTCTGGTTGGTGTTTTCTGGTTAGCCCTAGTGGCTTAGAAAACACCAACCAAAATGCATTATGAGGCGCGGCGCGCCCGGGCGGCACGGCGTTTCAAAGACCTGCGTTCTTCTTCGCTTAGTCCGCCCCACACTCCAGAATCCTGGTTATTTTCCATTGCCCATTGAAGACACACATCGACAACGGTGCAAGACGAACAAACCATCTTGGCCTCCGTTACCTGCGATATTGCCGGACCCGTGTTTCCAATCGGGAAGAACAATTCTGGGTCAACACTCAAACACGCAGCGCGACTACGCCAATCCATTACAGGGCTCCTTGGAAATGTGACCTCAAGGCCACCGTTTTTTCAGACGGTTCCCAGTTTGAAGCAATGATTACTGTCAATCAAGACCTTTGTAGAGTTTATCCCTTTTCCAACGTGTGGGAACGATCACAACTGAGGAATTGTGGCCCACTTTGGATGGCCATCTGTAATCAGGATCCCGTCATTTTGTTCGTATGGAAATCGGGCTTTAATCCATAGTTCGTCCCGCGGACTGCGCTGTGAAAGATGGCGAAGACAATCAAGGGCTGGCATAGAGATGAATATGGTCTTGCCGGTCTCAGACAATGCCTTGAACCATTGTTCACTCGGGAAATGTTCGGCACCGATTGATTGTGCAAGACCAATATCTCCAACAACAACGTCTGCATTGCTGGCATCGGCTGGTTTGCGCGTCGGCATGATTATTGGTGGTCCATTGGTTGGGGATTGCACTGCACAGATATCTGTTTCGGGAAACCCGATTGCTAAGAATCTTCCTGGATGGGCGGAAGTAACTTCTTCTTTGGCAGGAAGGTCGCCTGTAGACATGCCAAATGTTGGCAGTGGGGGTGAAAGACGCAATATTGTTGGGTCGCTCCACGCCCCAGAGTTTGGAAGTCGAAGAAGTTTGGTTCCAAATTGGCTGTTTTTCGCGTGCCCGCCAGAATCTGTTGCGATCAATATGACGCCGCTAGTCTTGGCTGTGCTGATTATGCGTGCGAGCATTGTTGAAGCTCCTGGGCCTGTTCCAGCGGATTCTAGCTCTCGCATGACGGCGCTTAGATCGGTTATGAGCAGTACTTGTGGAGTATTGGTTGCTTCTGTTAAGTAGGCAGCGATTTCACCGACTGGAAGATCACAAGAGAGATGCGTTAGTGGTAGTTTGCGGCATTGTGCCTCAACAGAGGCTATAGCCCGTGCGGTTCCGTCTATGTCTGGTCCGCTTCCAGCAGGTCCTGCAATCAAGAGGGGAGCGCCGTCCCACGGTAATGCACTAAGGCTTCCATCGCGCTCAAATGTTCCTGGTGAATGGTGTGATTGTGGCGGAAGCGGCGTTGGCCAAGGCGTTTGTGTTGCCTGGGATATCGGCAAGGCCGTGGGTTCAATTGCGGCGAACTGGACTGTTTCGTCTCCGATTATGCAAAGTCCTGGTTGTCTAGGCAGATTGACAGCTTTGTCGTTTCCGATTACTGAATGCGAATCTGAGAGTTCTTTGCAACGAAAGGCAATGCGAAGATCTAGCGTTGCACGCAGCGTTTGAGTTACGACTGGACCTGGGCGCTGTGTAGAGAGCACAAGATGGATTCCTAGTGATCTGCCTTGGGCTGCTAAGCGGCCAAGAGTGTCTAAGAACTCTGGATGATCTTCACCCAAAGCCTGGAACTCATCAATTACGATTATGAGTCTTGGAGGGGCGTTTCGACTTGCAGCTTCAAAGTCACGCAAATCCCGAAAACCATTTTCACGCAGGCAAGTTTTTCTGTCGGACATGACCTGTTTTAGGCGGCGAAGCAGCCAAGCGGTCTCAGCTGCCTCAAGGTCTGTTGCAAACTGCACGGTGTGAGGTAGGGACTGTAAGGTGCCAAGGCCCGCGCCGCCTTTGTAATCGATCAAGACAAACTGAAGGTCGCGAGGACTTAGATGGGTTGCAAGAGCGAAGAGCCATGTTTGAAGCCCAACTGATTTTCCTCCACCTGTCGCCCCTGCTATAAGTGCGTGGGGGCCAACTTCTGCTAGGTCAAGGAAATATGTCCCCGCCAAAGATTTTCCAACCGGCACTTTTAGACTTCGATTCCTGAGTGCCCACCTGGCGTTAATGGCATCTAGAGAAAGGTCAAGGTCGATATCTTGTGCATGGACAAAAGTGGGCAGATTGTCATTTTCTTTTTGGATGGTGAACCATCCAGGTGCTAAACCTTTTGAGGCAGGAATCACTTTGTTTGATTGGTCGGGCGCAAGTCTGATGGAGTCTGCCCATGCAACTGTGGTACTTCCAGCCGCAGGTAAACCTTTATCGCCCGGACTTTTTATCCATATGCATGGGGTAGTTGGTGGGCGTGGATCTGCGGATGATTGATTGCCGACAAAAAGCGGTAGTCCGAATGCTAAACTCAGCTGGGCTCCGAACCAGAGGGCTTCTCCTTCTGCGTCTTTGCCTACCGTTGATATGGTTTCACCGCGTTGTACTTCTATTGCTTTCCCACCCACATAGTTTGACCAAATACGCGTTTGTTTGGAACCTCCGGTGGGCGTGAGCGTCGCGCTAGCTAAAGTGGCTAAGGCCAAGAATGCTGGATCAAATTTGAGGGCTTTTCGGGCTTTGAAGCAAAGGAAAATGGTCCAGGCTAAAAGAAATATTGAGGCGAGGACCGCAAATATAGTTCCGCCAGGTAAATGTAGCCACCTCCAAAGACCAAAAATGATAAAAATAAGCGGCATAAATCGCATGACTTTCCCCGACATTCGCGTTTTGCCCGGAGGTAGGGGCCAATGTGTGTCGCGGGGGCGTTCGCGTAGTTCCCAAACGTTGGAGCCGATTCTTTTGCGTGCGCCGATTCCTAGTTTTTGGACCCGCGTCCCATTTATTTCTTTCACGGTTGCATGGGGTTTATGTCCGTGGCGGGATGGCAAAACTTCGTGGCTTTGGCGCGGGGTACATGGGTCGCGAAGGGGTAATGTGCCGAGGCGTCCTATTTGGACGGCTTTGTGTAAGTCAATGATTTTTCCGCGGTCGGGACCATCCACGCAGGCTAAGTGGAGTGGGGAAGTGAGTGCGCGTGATGGAGACATGTGAGGATTGTTGCGCCGATAAGAAGATATTGCACCTCGCAAAGAAAAATTTGTGGATAAACCGGGAAAAAATGCCTGTGGATCAAATCTTGTGATTACACTCTGGCAAAATAGAGTGATGATGAGCGAGTCCGTACCTAATGATGCAGTTGCACTATGGCGCACACTGGTTGAAAAAATCGCAGATGCTAGGCATCGTTATTATGATTTGGATTCACCAGATATTGCGGATAGTGAATATGACGCTATTTTTCGTGAACTTGAAGATCTTGAAGCAAAGTATCCGGCGTTAGCGTCAAATGATTCACCTACTGCCACAGTTGGCGGACAAGCAAGTGAGGTCTTTTCGCCGGTTGTGCACCGAGAGCAAATGACAAGCCTAGAGGACGTGTTTTCTTTTGACGAGGTCACGGCTTGGACTAAGAAAATGCGCGCCATCTGGCCATCAGATGATGTTGAGTTCACTGCGGAAGTGAAAGTGGATGGCTTGGCAATAAACCTTACATACGTGGATGGGGTACTGACCCAAGCGGCAACGCGCGGGGACGGGTTTGTTGGTGAAGATGTCACGCAAAACGTTCTAACTATTGGCACTATCCCAAAACGTCTTGCTGGAAGTGGACATCCGGCAATCCTAGACGTTCGCGGTGAGGTGTTCTTTATGCTTCAAGACTTTTATCGCGTGAATCATGAGCGTGAGGAAGCGAATGAGAGGCCATTTATCAACCCGCGAAATGCTGCGGCGGGCTCCCTTAGGCAAAAGGATTCGTCGGTGACTGCCAGCAGACCGCTTTCAATGATTGCTCATGGGGTTGGTTATGTTCAGGGGGCAGAAGGATTTATAGAGCCACAAACGCAGTGGGACTGGTACCACAAGCTAAAAGAGTGGGGACTGCCAGTTTCTGCGCACACTAAACTGGTGCGAACTGACAAAGAAATAATTGACCTCATTAAATATCGCGGCGAACACAGAGCTCAGATGGAGCATGAGATTGATGGGATTGTCTTGAAAGTTGACAATCTGTCGAAGCAAAGCCAGCTTGGATTGACCTCACGTGTACCGCGTTGGGCTGTTGCCTACAAGTATCCACCGGTAGAGGCCTTTACTCGCCTGCTGGATATCAGAGTGCAGGTTGGTCGTACAGGGCGCGTAACTCCGTTCGCCGTGTTTGAAAAAGTGTTGGTGGCTGGTTCAAACCTTCAACATGCAACGCTTCACAACATTGATCAAGTTCACCGAAAGGGAATATTAATTGGCGACAAAATAGTTGTCCGCAAGGCAGGGGATGTGATTCCTGAAGTAGTCGGCCCAGTTCTATCTGATCGTGATGGCACTGAGCGGGCGTTCAAAATGCCAGAACTATGTCCATCATGCGGCGCAAAACTAAGCCCTGCAAAGGAAGGCGACGTAGACCTGCGTTGCCCCAACGCGGCCAGTTGCCCGGCTCAACTGACTGAACGTATCGCCCATCTTGGAAGTCGCGGTGCCCTAGATATTGAAGGATTGGGTACTGAGGCGGCTTTGGCACTTACCCAACCAGAAGCGGGGCGTGACGAGGCCGTGGCGGCGCTTGCTGAAGGGCACCAGGTAACCAAGGCAAATGGAATAGTTGTCAAACTTGAACAGCACAGTGACATTGCGCACGGAGATTTGTATGCTGCTGCCGAAAAATTGTTGGACCCACCCGCGTCCCCCGTTCTTACCTCGGAAAGCAAATTATTCGACCTGCGCGCTGAAGACCTGAAGGACGTATATGTATGGCGCCCTGTAACAGCGAAAGGGAAGCGCAACGGTGACTATGAGCAAGTAAGGTTCTTCTGGTCTAAACCCTGGAAAAAAACCGGACAAGAAGTTGTCATCATTGCCTCAAAGGTACGCAAAAGCGCGGAAGTCATGCTGACCCAACTAGACAGAGCTAAAAACCAGGAACTCTGGCGGATCATTGTCGCACTATCTATCCGCCATGTGGGGCCAAGCGCTGCGCGGGCACTTGCGGCAAAGTTCAAATCCATTGATGCAATTATGGAAGCAGATGTTCAAGATTTGGCCAATATAGACGGTGTCGGCCAGGTAATCGCAGGGGCGATTCGCGACTGGATCGAAATCGACTGGCACCGAGACACGATTGAAGGGTGGCGCGCGTCAGGGGTCATACTTGAGTCCTCAAGTGAGCAAGAAGCGCCGCAGACATTGGCTGGCATGACCGTAGTCGTGTCGGGCGCAATGCCTGGATATGATCGAGAACAAGCAAAGGCCGCAATAATTAGCCGCGGCGGCAAAGCCTCTGGGTCTATTTCAAAGAAAACTTCCGTCTTGGTGGCGGGGCCTGGCGCTGGCAGCAAACTGGCTAAGGCAGAAAGTTTGGGAGTACCGATACTTACCGAAAACGACTTCGACCGCCTCTTGGAAGACGGCGCGGCGGCAATAGTGCCAAACGGCGACTAGACGATTACCCGGAACGGAGCAAGCAATGCCTCACTAAGGCGCTGCAGGGCTCCACGGTTTTCCCACTGTTCAAGAGTGAGCTCTCTGGTCTGAGTCTTGTCAGTGGCAAAAATCCTTTCCATCACCTTGGCGTACTCTTCAGAGGAAATCTGCATATTAACTTCGAAATTTCCAGCAAGGGAAAGCCGGTCAATGTTGGCAGTGCCAACCGTTGACCACACTCCATCAATCGTCATTGTTTTTGCATGAATCATCGCATGCCTATAAAGAAGAATTTTCACGCCCGCTGCCAACAACTCGCCGTAATATGGCCAGGCCACCCAGTCCGCCAAAATGTGGTTCGAATACTCAGGAATCATGACCTGAACATCAACGCCGCGCGCAGCAGCATCAGTTAAAGCAGTTAGAATTTCTTTGTCAGGGATGAAATACGCGCTATTGATTCGAATAGTCTTTTGCGCGCGTTCAATTGCATCAATATAAAGTCCTCTGACAGGAAAAAGAAGGCGTGATGGCATATTAAATGCGGCTTTGATAGGGGAATCCCATTTACGAAGAACAGGACGTTCGATCTTCGAAGTTTTCCGCCTGAACGTATTCCAAAAGTCGGCATACCCAACAGACAATTCTTGTACCGATGGGCCTAAAAGACGAATATGGGTGTCCCGCCATTCGATTCCAAAATCACGTCCAATATTGAAACCACCAACAAACCCAACCTCATCATCGACCACAAGAGTTTTGCGGTGGGTTCGTCCAGTACGGCGAATGTCCGCAAGCAAAAGGCCAATGCGGATTTCGGGAACTTTATGAACCTGCAGATTAGGGTGCTTTGAGAAATGACGAAACCAAGGATTTGAGTTCAGCGTGCCAAAACCATCAAACACGACATACACTTTTACGCCTCTGTCAGCGGCAGCATACAGCTCATCCTTGAACAATCGCCCAATTGAATCACTTCGCCAAGCGTATGTCTCAAAATAGATAGTATCTTTCGCCTCGCGAATAGCCTTCAACATGTCTTTATAGAGCGAACGCCCCTCAACGTAGGTGCGAACTTCGTTGTCTTCTACCTTCGTGTCCTCAGGCGGCAGAGTTGGAAACCCACTTTGCCCACCAGGAACCCGGGATTTACGAACGTTATCTAACAGGTGAACAGCGATTATGGCACCTGCTTGTGCAGTTACCACGCTGAGGCCCGCGTATTTCAGGAGATCTACCATGCGAGGGGGATTGCGACTCACCTTCAATAGACTACTGGACACAAGTTCGCTTGGCTCACAAACTGATTGGCGGGCGGTGGACTTAAAGGTCACTTTCCCGCGATAGAATCGTACCCATGTCCATATTCTCTGCAGAAGAAGTGGCGCGCGTTGCAGCCCTGTCGCGTATTGCGCTCACAGATGAAGAAGTCCAACGTTTAGCTGGTGAACTTGATGTCATAGCATCTTCGGTCGCGAAAGTCTCCGAAGCAGCCCTTGACGATGTTCCAGCAACATCACACCCCATGCCCCTGACTAACGTGGTTCGCCCAGACGTAATTGGTGAGACCTTGAACAGGGACGAAGTAATGGCGTTTGCTCCGGCCGAAGAAGACGGCCAGTTTATGGTTCCGCAGATTCTGGAGGAAGACTGATGAAAGACATGCTTAAAAAGTCTGCCGTTGAACTTGCTGAAAGTCTGCGGGCTCGCGAAATCACTGCAACAGAACTCACCAAGGCATATTTGGACCGCATCGAAGCGCTGAATCCAGACATCAACGCATTCTTGACGATTGATGCTGACGGCGCGCTTGCAACAGCACGTGAAGTAGATGAAATGCGGGCGGCGGGGAAAGACTTACATCCATTCGCTGGGGTGCCGATAGCAATCAAAGACAACATTGTGACACATGGTCTTGAGACAACTTGCGCATCTAAAATCCTCAAAGGATGGAAGCCGCCTTATGACGCGACAGTCGTGACCAAAATCAAAGAAGCAAGGCTGCCGATTGTTGGAAAGACGAACATGGATGAGTTTGCCATGGGGTCATCGACAGAGTTCTCAGCATTCGGCGTCACCCACAATCCATGGGGGAAAGACCGAATCCCCGGCGGATCTGGTGGCGGATCAGCAGCTGCAGTTTCTGCATTTATGATTCCGTGGGCACTTGGATCTGATACCGGCGGTTCTATTCGCCAGCCAGGAGCCTTCACGGGAACCGTTGGAGTGAAACCAACTTACGGGC